>NZ_JBWKTN010000002.1:0-440400 GCF_059420345.1 Carnobacterium sp. GW821-FHT04C06 | reverse complement strand
TTCTCTTGACCTAGTCAAGAGACCCTACACATTTGGTTCGTCTTACTTTGTTCAGTTTTCAAAGGTCTAAGTTGTTTCGTTTTCGTTTTAACAACTTCTATATATTAACATTCGTTTAGAAGTTTGTCAACAACAATTTTGAATATTTTTTCAATTGATGAATAATTATTCAAAACATTTTTCTTGTCTTTTTAATAAGACTTTTACCATGTTAACATTTTTTTTTTTACTTGTCAAACCTTTTTTTGTTTGATAAGCAGAAGTTTCTCTTGTTAACGTTACTGTCTTAGCGACATCAACTACTATACCAAGTTATCTTCAATTGGTCAACAATAATTTATCATTTTTATTCAAAAAAATTTAAAAACGAACATTACAACTTCCCTCTATTTTAAAAATCGGATATCTATGCAAAAAAGAGCCGTCTTTCAGTGTTTAAAAGATTTAGTTGTTCGTCTATTTAATTACTGAAACAAGCATCACTTGTTTCAGTAATCAGTTATTTGAGTTTAAAAACAATTACTTCATAAGGTTTTAACGTCATTCCAACTAGATTTTGTTGAGGATTTGGATAATTCGATAGCACTACTTTATCTATTTCTTGAATTTCGCCATGATAACTAGCAGGTTTGTTATAAAAATTAGCCATCACTAGCCATTTTTCATTTGCTAAGCTCCGCTCATAGACAAATAAGTGTGGATCATCTGGCAGTAGTTCTTTATAGCCCCCCCACACAACGAGTGGATTTTCTTTTCTTAATGTAATTAATTGTTGATAGTAATAAAAAATTGAATTAGGATCTGCTAAAGCTTTTTCTACGTTAAGTTCCGTATACGATTCATTCAGACTAAGCCACGGTTTCCCTTTTGTAAAGCCACCATTTAAGCTATTATCCCATTGCATTGGTCTGCGAGCGTTGTCACGCCCTTTACGATTGATTGATTTTAAGATGTCTTTACTTTCATAACCTTGCTTTATACGTTCTTGATACATATTAATACTTTCGATATCGTCAATCTCTTCTATAGAAGAAACAGGGGTATTAATCATGCCGATTTCTTCTCCTTGATAGATATAAGGCGTTCCTTTCATTAAATGAAGGAGCGTTGCCAGCATCTTTCCGCTTAACTCGCGATATTCTGGGCTATCATTTCCCCATCTTGAAATGATTCTAGGTAAATCATGGTTGTTCCAAAAAAGACTATTCCAGCCCTCATTGCCTAATTCTGTTTGCCATTTAGATAATACGCGCTTTAATTTGATAAAATCTAAGGGTTGATAGTCCCATTTGCTCTTACCAGGTTGCTCGTCTAACCCGATATGTTCGAATTGGAAAACCATTGATAATTCTTGACGGTCTGGATTGGAATAAAGTTTGGCAATTTCTGGAGTGGCCCCCCATGTTTCACCTACTGTCATGACATCGTATTTTCCAAAGGTTTCTTGGTTCATCTTTTTGAGATACTCGTGGAGTCTTGGACCGTTCCCTGTAATTTTTTGATCTGGTATTTTTCCAACCAAATCAATCACATCCATTCGAAAACCGCCTATTCCTTTTTTCAGCCAAAAGTTCATTAATTTCCATACTTCTTGTTGGACGGCTGGATTCTCCCAATTTAAATCGGGTTGTTTTTTACTAAATAGGTGCAAATAGTACTGCCCTGTTGTTTCGTCTAACTCCCAAGCGGACCCACTAAAAATAGATTGCAAGTCGTTTGGTTCTTTACCATCAACTGGATCACGCCAAATGTAATAATCACGATATGGATTTTCTTTTGATTTTTTGGCTTCAATAAACCATGGATGCTCATCTGAAGTATGATTAACAACTAAATCCATAATGAACTTAATGTTTCGTTTCTTTCCTTCAGCAATGAGTTCTTCCATGTCTTCCATCGTCCCAAATTCGGGAAGAATAGATTCATAATCGCTAATATCGTATCCATTGTCGTCATTAGGCGATTGATACACAGGACTAAGCCAAATAGCATCGATTCCTAGTTTTTCTAAATAATCTAGTCGTTTTATAATTCCTCTTAAATCCCCTATACCATCATCATTACTGTCTTGAAAACTTCGAGGATAGATTTGGTAAATCACGGAATCTTGCCACCATTTTTTTTCCATCAACTCACTCCTTTACATTTTTTGTCTTTAAATTTAGTTATAACAAATGCAGCGGTCAACATAATAACCATTCCTAATGAACTTAGACTAAGCATTATAGTGAGATCAAAATGAACAATACCTACCATTAACCCCAATAACATTCCCCAACCACTTGCATTTAAAATAAAATTGACAGACTCTCGGTAACTTGCAATGGATGAATAGGCGTTGCGCTTTGTAAGCCAAACAAAAATAGCCGCTCCGCCAATTAGCAATATATTACTTACCACTAAGATAGATCCCGTCATCAGCATCATGGTAAATGAAACAAAGGCGCGATTTTGCTGGTACCACATTCGTTTTAACTCATTCACTAATTGTTTAGCTGTTGTACTTGCGGTTTTATCAAAATTTTTTGTATACGCTACGTTAAACTCATAACCACTTTGATCTTTTAAAATAAACTGTTTTTTTTCAAATGCTACTACATTCATTTCTTTTTTTAATGCTTTTTCAGGTTGATTCACGCCTACGACTCCTGATTCTTTTTCAATCAACAATTTGGAAGCAGACTGCATCTCTCCATTTTTAAAGTCAACTCCTTCCATTGACTTCATTGTTTCATTGTCAATCAGTTGCAAGGCGTGTGGCATCATCTCTTCTAATTGAAATTGCTTTGAATTTGCAAAGGATAAACTTACTGGAATCATCAATAACCCATTTAAAAATAGGAAGACAATCACAATTTGAAACCAATTTAATTGATTTCGACCATAAAAGGCAGCCTTTGGTGTCAACATACTTTGAAAATAATTTAGGGGAAAGCTCGTTTGTTTCAATTAAATCACGTCATTTCTACATTAATATCTTATCCTTTGGTTCCACCAGCCATTAGGCCAGACACAAAATTCTTTTGTAACATAAAGAAGAGCACTGAGATTGGCAACGCAATTAATATCGCTCCGGCTGCAAAAAGGGAAACTTTTTGATTTTGTGCGTCACTAATGAAGGTCTGCAAACCTACTGCAACCGTTAATTTCTCTGGAGAACGTAACAAGAATTTGGCTAACATAAAGTCTCCAAAAGGTCCCATAAATGCCCAAAGTGCTTGAACCGCAATCATTGGTTTTACTAAAGGTAAAATAATTTGCCAGAAAATACGCAAATGTCCTGCTCCGTCTAACTTAGCAGATTCGTCTAAATCGATGGGAACAGTATCAAAATAACCTTTCATAAGCCATGTATTCATTGGAATTCCGCCACCAATATAAATTAACGTTAAGAACCAATATTGATCTAGCGCACCAAGTAATAACGCCATTACATAAAAGGCAGTTAGAGCAGCCATCGTTGGAACCATTTGAATAATTAAAAAGAACAAGAGACTATTTTTACGACCAATAAAACGGTAGCGGCTGTAGGTATATCCAGCTAACGTAATAACTGTTACTTGAACAATCATTGTTGAAATCGCAATAATCAGGGTGTTTTTATACCAGCTTGCATAAAGTGTTTCATTAAATAGTCGTCCGAAATTTCCTAATGTCCATTTGCTGTTTAAATCAAGTGAAAAGGCAGAGACATTTCCTGCTTTAAAGGCTGAACTAGCCGTAATTAAAATGGGATAGATGATAATAATTGATAATACAATCATAAAAAGATACGTTAAAATTTTGCCTATTAATCGACTTGTTTTTTGTGATTTCGCATAATTTTTCATTTATAAGTCCTCCATATTAAAGGCATTTGTCTTCTTAAAGATGATTAAAGAGACTGTAATAATCAGTGCTGAAATTAAAAGTGTTACTGCTGCTGCGACAGAATATTGTGGTGAATTTCCTGTTGTTAATTTATAAATCCATGAAATAAGGATATCTGTTGAACCCGCTCCTCCACCAACACTTCCTGGCCCGCCTTCATTAAATAGATAGATCATTGAGAAGTTATTGAAATTTCCTGTATACTGCGTAACAAAAATAGGTGCTGCCACAAATAAAATCATCGGCATTGTAATTTGTTTAAATCGTTGAATTGCATTGGCCCCATCGATTTTTGCAGCTTCATAAAGTTCTCCTGGAATAGACTGTAAGATTCCTGTTGTCATTACATAAATATAAGGGAAACCTAGCCAGCCTTGAATTAGGATAATCGCTACTTTTGTCCAAAATGGATCGGTTTTCCAAGCAATCGCTCCAATATCAATAAAAGGTAAATGATTGAGTAACGGAATAACTTGAGTATTAATCGCTCCGATACTATCGTTGAACATATTTGAAAAACTCATAATCGTAATAAATGCTGGTACTGCCCAAGGTAGTAAAAAGATAACTCCAAAAAATCGTTTGCCTTTAATAAAACTTTGATTTGCAATAACTGCTGTAAAAACACCTAGCACAATTGCTAACGTTGAGGACAATAGCGTCCAAATTACAGTCCAACTAAAAACGGCCATAAAAGTTGCCCGATAAGAGCTTAAAAAGAAAATACTGAAAAAGTTTTTAAACCCCACCCAATCAATTAAACTTGCAGGCGGAATATGATAAAAATCATAGTTGGTAAATGCCATAAAAATTGTAACTAATACGGGAAAAATTATCGTAAAGATCATTGCAAAGTAAGCTGGAAATGTAAGTAAATAAGGAAAACCGTGATCTAACATATTGGCAATGATTTCTTTTGCTGTGCGATTGATTTTTTCACCATTGCTTTTCATGGTGGCTACTCGTTTTGCGTCCATCAGATTAATACTATAAAAAACTAAAAATAAAACGGTAATAATTAATTGCAAGGTTCCTTCAATCATTAAAAATAAAGAATGATCTTCAATAGGAACACTTCCTAATGTAACTAACCCTGTTAGTGCTTGAACGCCACTTACAGCCATTTGACTAATAAAAATAATGGTTAATCCTAGAAAAATAACCCCTTTAAAGGGTTGTCCATTGTAAAATTGTCCTAATCCTGGAATGAAAGACAAGCGCATGGCTTTTTTTACTTCGTTTGGTTGAACTGCTTTTGGTTTCATGTTCGTCAAGCCTCTCTTTTTAATTTTCCCGACAGTTTTTTATTTGCTGTCGGGAAAATCAATTCATTATTTTGTATATTTTTGATCGATTGCTTCTTTAATGATTTTTACTGACGCATCAGCTGATTCTTGTGGAGTTTTATTTCCTGCAGCTGCTTCAAACATTAAGTTTTCTGCGCCTGTCCAAATTTCACCCATTTCTGGAATATTTGGCATTGGTTCAGCATTCGCATATTGCGCAATAACAGCATTGGTTAACTCATCATTTTTACCTTTTGCAACTTCTCTAGCTGCTTGGTTAGCTGGTACTTCATTCGTTGCATCATAGAATTTTGTTTGGTTGTCTTTATTCGTTACGTAATCTAACCATTTTTGTGAAACTTCTTTATGTTTTGAGTAGTTGCTAATAACCCAGCCTTTTCCACCAGCAAATGGTTTGTAATTTTTGCCATTGTCTAATGTTGGAATTGTAGCTACACCGTAGTTAATTTTAGCCTCTTTGTAGCTTTGAGCTGCCCAAGGACCACCAAGAATTGCTGCTGTTTTCCCTGTCGTGAATTGCTCTGCAATAAAGTTATCTGCACTTTTCACATCTTGCATCCCTTTTGGCCATACATCTTTAAACCATTTTGTAGCATAAGTGATCCCTTCAACTGCACCTTTATTATTTAACCCAATGTCTTTTGGATTTGTTCCTTCATCTCCAAAGACATAACCGCCATATCCTGCTAATAGACCGTATGAGAAATAAAAATCTGTCCATTTTGCTAAGAATGCTGTGTTTTTTCCTGCTTCTCCTTTAAAGTCAAAACGCGGATCTTTCGCCAATTCTTCAACATCTTTAAACGTTTTTGGTGCTTCAGTAATTAAATCTTTATTATAGTAGAAAACGAGTGTTTCAATTACTGCTGGTTCGCCAAATATTTTGCCATCAACGGTTACTTGTGCTTTATCTGTTTTATCGTATTGTTCTTCATTGCCTAATTTTACCTCAGCAATATGCCCTTGTTGCCCTAGTGGACCAATTCTATCATAAGCAGACATCATAACATCTGGTGCTTTCCCTGCTGGGCCATCTAAAGAAAGGGCTTCCAATTGATCGAACATATCTTTTTCAACTACTTTAATTTTAATATCGTTTTCTTTTTCAAAATCCCCTTTAATATCTTTTACGTAATCAACGTATCCTTTAGCAACGGATACTGTCAAGGTTTTATCATCTGCTGGGGCATCCTTTTTACTTGAACTGCCATTCCCACATGCAGCTAATGTTAAAATAACTGATGCTGAAAGTAATCCTAATGCCATCTTCTTAAAACTTTTTTTATTCATCTTTAAATTCCTCCTTAAAAGTTTAACGAGCTCCTTAATACAAAACTTATTATGACTTGAAAACCTACTGTTTGCAAACGTTTTCTCAATGTTACCGCTAACAGAAATCATTTCATTTGCTAAGAAAAACGAACCTAGTTAAAAACCAAGTTCGTTTCTCTTTTTATTTTTTTAAAATAACAAATCCGTTTTGTTTAAGATGCCATTTTTCATCTATTAATTCAGCAGCTTGTTCCATTAAAAGGGTTCCATGATCGTTTACAGTATATGCAGCATCTCCTTGATTGAAGTAGGCTACAATCGTTTCGTCATTTGCTGTTCGTCTAAAGCCGACTACCTTTTCATTTTCCTCAATTAAATGCCACTCTAATGAACCAAAACTCAACAACGCTTGATGCTCTTTTCTTAATTGAATTAATTTTTTGGTAAATTCAAATAATGTTAAGTCCTGCTTATCTTTGTCCCAAATCATACATTTACGACAATCAGGATCGTTAGCACCATCTAACCCAATTTCAGTTCCATAATAAATGCATGGGGAACCGTGTTGTAAGAAAGTGAAGGCCAGTGTTGCTTTTGCTAATTCTTTGTCTCCATTACAAATGGTCAATAAGCGTGCTGTATCATGTGAGTCTAACATATTAAACATTACTTCATTGGTTTGTTGACGGTACAACATTAATTGTTCGTTTAAGCCTGAAACCATTTTAGTTGGAGCGATGCTTTTCTTAATAAAGAAATCTTCAATCGTTTCGGTATAAGCGTAGTTCATTACGCCGTGAAACTCATCGCCTTGTAACCAACTTTGAGAGGAATGCCAGATTTCACCTAAGATATAAAAGTCTTTTTTCAAGGCTGTTGTTGCTTGATAGAACTTTTTCCAAAAATGATGATCGACTTCGTTAGCAACGTCTAAGCGCCAAGCATCGATATCAAATTCTTTGATCCAGTATGCGGCAATATCAAGTAAATAATCTTGCACTTCCGGATTTGCTGTGTTCAGTTTAGGCATATGTGGCGTAAATGCAAACGTATCATAAGAAACCGTCCTAGCTCCTTCAAAGTTGCCATTTTCACCAATTGCAACAGGGAAGCTATGAATATGGAACCAATCGACATATTTTGATTGCTTACCATTTTTTAAGACATCTTGCCATAATGGGGACTTGTCTCCTGCATGGTTAAATACCGCATCTAACATCACTTTAATCCCTCTTTGATGGGCTTTATCGACTAATTCTTTAAAGGTCTCTTTACTTCCAAAGGCTGGATCAATTTCAAAATAATCAATGGTATCATATTTATGATTTGAACTCGCTTTAAAAATCGGGCATAAATAAAGACCGTTAATCCCAAGCTCTGTTAAATGATCTAAATGGTCGATAATTCCTTGTAAATCACCACCGTAAAAATCGGTTGTGTCTGGATGTTCCTTGCTTCCCCATGCTAAGGCTCCTACTGGAGTAATACTTGGGTCACCGTTTGCAAATCGCTCTGGGAAAATTTGATACCAAATCGTTTTCTTAACCCAATCTGGTGCTTTAAAGCGATCAAT
The DNA here is from genome assembly GCF_059420345.1 of Carnobacterium sp. GW821-FHT04C06. NCBI lineage: Bacteria > Bacillati > Bacillota > Bacilli > Lactobacillales > Carnobacteriaceae > Carnobacterium > Carnobacterium sp. GW821-FHT04C06. Next base: position 432,378 of record NZ_JBWKTN010000002.1, on the reverse strand, counting down.
TTCATGGAAATAAGGCATTCTGAAATAATATCCTGCAACTTCTCGGACTTCTTTCGTATCTTCAAAGCTTCCGCGATCTCCATAAAAAACGGTTTCTTGATCTTTTCCAACTAATGAAAAAGCATATTGTAAACGACGGTAAGGTGCTTCAACAACAATTTGCCAGTAATCATGAATTTCCGTACTAGCAAGTAATGTCATTGGCTGTTGTTCTTGGTACCATTGGTCTTCTCCAAATAAATAAGGGTCGCCACTAATTAAAAAAGCTGTTGTGACATCATCTTTTTTCGTTCTCAATCGAATGTGAAATTCTCCCTCTTGATATAAATACGCGTACTCACTATCTGGTCTGTGTAAAATTGCTGATTTTTCCATTTCTATTCTCCTTTAAGTTTTATTACCAAGCATCCGTATGGTGCTAAGTGAATCTGTTGATTTTGTATATAGTTGCCATCGTTTTCAAGTAAAATATCACCTGCTTGCTCTGCTTTGGAACAGGTTATTTGCTTAGGTGTATCTGTTAAATTGCAGTAGATATTCGCAGTTGAATCCTCAATCGAACGTGTGTAGCAGTAAAACTCATCTGACGTTTCTTGTAATTGGAATACACCGGTTGTAAATAAAGATGTTTTTTTAAGCGCTATCATTTTTTTGTAGTAATTTAACACACTATTTTTTTCAATTTCTTCTGTGGCAACAGTATCTTCTTTCGATTGATTGACGCCACTCCATGGGGCTACTTTTGAAAATCCTGAATAGTCACTTGCATCCCATTGCATTGCTCCACGACTAACATCTTTGCTGCTGCTATTTAGCATTTCTAAGATTGCAGAATCAGAATAGCCTATGCTTGTTGCCTTTTCATAAAAACGAACAGCACCTGGATCTTCATAGGCTGCCAAGTCTTTCATTTTTAAATTGAGCATTCCCAACTCTTCTCCATACAAGATAAATGGAATTCCTTTTTGTAAATACATTAAAGTCGCTAACATTTTACTGCTATTTTTTCGGTACTCAGGTCTTTCATCACCAAATCGGCTTGCGATTCTTGCCATATCGTGGTTGTTCCAATATAACGTTGGACCACCAATTGAAGCTAATTTAACTTGCCATTCTACCATTACATTTTTAAATACGTGATAGTCTAACGGACCTTTTTGCATTCCTGCTGATAATAACGGGTCTTTTTGGCTTTCGTCTTCAACAAAATGTCGAAAAGAAATGACTGCGTCACACTCATCTTTTGTTTGATCTGTATAAGCAACTGCTAAGTCAACGTCAGCTGAAGCAGCTTCTCCAACAATAAATACATCCGGCTTAACACGTCGAACTTCTTTAATAAAATCACTTAAATATTCATGTACTTCTGGTAAATTGCTATAAAATTCTTCCGCAATCGCAAGTTCTCCTTCTGGTACATTCGCTACATCTGGATAATTTTTTTCTTTTGCAATATGAATAAAAGCATCTAACCGAAAGGCATCTACGCCCTTAGCTAGCCAAAATGTTGCAATGTTTAGCATTGCTATGCGCACTTCTGGGTTTTTCCAGTTTAAATCGGGCATTTCTTTAGCGAATAGGTGAAAGTAATATTCTTTTCGATCAGGAACCTTTTCCCAAACCGATCCACCAAAAAAGGAAGCCCAATTATTTGGCAATTGACCTGTTTCTTTTTCATCTGTCCAAAGATAGTAATCCCGATATAAACTATCAGGATCATGCAAGGCTTCTTGAAACCACGGATGTTGATCTGATGTATGGTTTAAAACGAAATCAAACATAATTTTAATTCCAAGCTGATGTGCTTTTTCAATCAATTCTTCAACATCCGTCATTGTGCCAAAAATCGGGTCGATTCGGTAATAGTTTGATATGTCGTAACCGTTATCAATTTGAGGTGAAATAAATATTGGATTTAACCAAATGACATTTACCCCAAGTGAGTGAATATAATCTAATCGCTGGATAATCCCTTGTATATCACCAATTCCATCATCATTCGTATCTTGAAAACTACGAGGATAAATCTGATAGACAACAGCTGACTGCCACCATTTTTGATTCATGTATGCCACACCTCCACCATTGTTTTTAAATTCTCTCTAAGCTTAAACAAAAATTGAAGTGGTGACAATCACAATTCAATTGTTACCGCTAACATTATTTTTGAATTAAAAAAACAGCTTGACTCATAGCCAAACTGCCTGTTAGTTATTCTGGTTTAATTATAGGAACTGTCGATTCACGAATGACTAGTTCTGGTTGAAAAAAATGACTTCCTTGTGGAGCGCCCTGTTGTTCAATTTTATTTAACAGCATTCTAGCGCAATCAACGCCCATTTCAATGACGGATTGCTTCACGGTAGTCAATGGAGGTGAGGCAATTTGATCTAGAAAAACACCATCATTCCCAATAATGCCATATTCTTGAGGGATTTTCCCTCCTAATGTCAAGATGCTACGCTCGATGCCAATCGCCAATCGATCCGAACTGCAAATAAAAGCTGTGCCTGGTTTGAATTGGTTCCAATTTTCTATGATAAACTCCGAGGAATAACGCGAACGATTTTCAAATCGATGGATTACTGGCACCAGACCATGTTGCTGCATAGTATTAATATAACCTGCTTCTCTAGAATATTCAAAAGGTTCTTTGACATTAATGCCAATAAAAACAATGGAGGTAAAGCCTTGTTGAATAGCATGTTGTGTTGCTAAGGTGGTACCGTATTTGTTATCTGTGTCAACAAAATCATACCCATGATGATTCTCTCCAAATAACACAACTGGTTTTTTAGCACCTTCAATCCAACGATAGTCTTCTTCTCGCATACCTGTGATTATATACCCGTCACATGCACCAATATCAAAACTGTTTTTAGTGACTAGTTGCAATGTATAGTGATATTTATCTAACTCTTTTGCGATACCTGTTAATAAATTCATATAGTAAGGTTCCGTCGTGTCCATTTCTTCCAAGATAAAAAATTTAATGACTTGAGTGCGATTATTTGCTAACGCCTTAGCTGCCACATTTGGGCGATAATCTAGCTCTTTCATGGCTTTAAAAACTAACTCTTTCAATTCATCTGTTACTTGTTCAGGATGATTGATTACTCGAGAAACGGTCATTTTTGAAACATTTGCTCTTTTCGCCACATCTGTCAGCGTTACCATTAATTGATTCACCTCGGTTAAATTTCCAACTGCTATTTTCTATATTATGACTTCTTGTTACAGAAATTTCAAGTCTCTCTTTACAAAAAAAGCTAGCCTGGATAGGCTAGTTTTTAATGATTGACTGGTATTTCTGTTGACACACTGTCAGCTGCTTTATGTTTTGCTATACATTCTGGACAAGTGCCATACATTTCCATACGATGATGAGTGACTTCAAAACCCGTTAAGTTAGAAGCAACCACTTCAACATCATCTAATCCAGGATAATAGATGTCAACAATTTTTCCGCATTCTTCACAAATAGCGTGGTAGTGCTGAGTTGATGTAAAATCAAAACGACTTGAAGAGTCTCCATAAACCATTTCTTGTACAAAGCCAATCTTAGTAAATAATCTAAGGTTGTTGTAAACTGTCGCTACACTCATATTTGGAAAACGATCTGCTAGAGCACGATAAATCTCGTCTGCAGTCGGATGGCTTTCAGATTCAATTAGAAATTCTAAAATAGCATAACGTTGTGGGGTAATTCTAATATTTGAGGCTTTTAATTTCTCAATTGAATGAATGACTTGTGAATTTTTCATTCGACTTCCTCCTTGACTTTAATTCCGTTTAGTTGAATAAGTGATGATTTTTTTAATAAATTAGGAAAGGATTGATTTAGTTTTATAACTAAAAATCGTTCTTTATCCCTTCTATCATACTGCTATTTCCCTCTTTTTGCAACGATGATGACAAATTGTTCATTTTTTAGCCACTAAGCGTTGCACTTCTCTCTTTCGACACTTACAATAAAGGAGCAGTGTTATCAAATAGGAGGGATTTTTATGTTAGATCATACGGAATCAAACCGTTTAGCCAATGAAGCTAGACAAGTTATTGTAGGTGGAGTTAATAGTCCAAGTCGTTCGTTTAAAGGCGTTGGTGGTGGAGATCCTGTTACAATGGTCAAAGGAGATGGCGCGTATCTTTTTGATGTAGATGGCAATCGTTATATTGATTACTTAGCAGCTTTTGGGCCTATTATTACAGGTTTTAATCATCCTCATATTGTTGAAGCAATCAAACGTTCTGCAGAAACTGGTGTGTTATTTGGAACACCTACTGAGCATGAAATTAAATTTGCTAAAATGTTAACAGATGCGATTCCATCAATGGATAAGGTTCGTTTTACAAACTCAGGAACTGAAGCCGTTATGTCTACTATTCGGGTTGCAAGAGCTTATACCAATCGTGAATTGATTGTTAAATTCTCAGGTGCCTATCACGGTCATTTTGATTTGGTTTTAGTTGAAGCAGGAAGCGGCCCCTCAACCTTAGGTGCAAGTGATTCTGCTGGGGTTACAAATGGAACAGCGAAAGAAGTAATTACAGTGCCTTTCAATCAGGTAGAACCCTTTAAACAGGTTATGGAAAAATGGGGGCATCAGGTTGCTGCTGTATTAGTTGAACCTATTATTGGTAACTTTGGAATGGTGGCTCCAGTCCCTGGTTTTTTAGAAGCGGTAAATGAAATCGCTCATGAATTTGGTGCGCTTGTTATCTATGATGAGGTTATTACCAACTTTAGATTTAGATACGGTGCTGCGCAAGATATGTTAGGAGTCATTCCTGACTTAACTGCTTTTGGAAAATCAATCGGTGGTGGATTGCCAATTGGAGCTTACGGCGGTCCTGACAAAATTATGAACACTGTTGCTCCTCTTGGCCCAGCTTATCAAGCAGGAACAATGGCGGGCAATCCTCTTTCTATGCAAGCCGGAATTGCTTGTTTAGAAGTATTGCAAGAACCAGGTATTTACGAACGTATGGCAAATTTTGCTGAACAATTAAAAGATGCGTTATTAGCAGCGGGAACTGCCCACAATATTCCAACTGTTGTAAATCAAATTGGAGGTTCCTTAACCGTTTATTTTTCTGAACATCCTGTTGTCAATTATGAAGATGCAAAAAATACGGATTCAGAACGTTTTGGTCGTTTCTTCAAATTAATGTTAGATGAAGGAATTAATTTAGCTCCAAGTAAATTTGAAGCTTGGTTCTTAACTATTATGCATACTCAAAAAGACATTGATGATACAATTGTTGCCATTAATAATGCCTTTTCTAAACTAACTTAAACTAGATTTCGAACAACTTCTTCTACTATTTTAGTGAAAATAGCAGAAGAAGTTGTTTTTCGTTTAAATTTTGGATAAAAGCTTTGCTTAAATGAAGAATATCGCTTACTATTAACTAAAGAAGATATTGGAGTTGACTTTTTCTATGAAATTAGGCGCTCGGACTTTAAAAACAGGCTTAGCAATTGCCATTGCGCTATACTTAACACACTTAGCAGGCATTACTTATGTAACGTTTGCTGCAATTTCTGCAGTCTTTGCCATGCAGCCTTCGGTCAAACGATCTCTTAAAACCTTAAAAGATCAAACCATCGGGAATTTACTAGGCGCTGGAATTGCCATTGGGGCATTTTTAACCGTTGGAAATAGTTTTGTTGTTATTGGAATTGCTGCAATTATTCTAATTGCTATTCTTAACCGCTTTCGACTAGATAGTGTAATTGGACTGGCAACAGTGACTTTAATCGTTGTTATGATGACTTCAGAAGATAGCTTTATGCTTTACGCTTTGTTGCGTTTTTCTTCTACTATGATTGGGATTCTAACAGCATTTATTGTCAATACACTCTTTTTTCCACCACGTTATGAAGAAAAGCTTTATCATGTAGTCGACTATGCCACAACTGAGATTTTAAAATGGATTCGGGCTAGTGTTCGTAAAAATACTGAATATCCATTTTTGAAAAAAGATTTAAAATGGGTAAAAAAACAAATGGAAAAAATGGATTTTTATTATTCTTTATTTAGCGAAGAAGATGTTTATTTTAGAAAGACTCGGTTTCAAAATTTAAGAAAAGTTGTGGTTTATCGTCAAATGATTTCAACTACTAAGGCAGCTTACAATTTATTGAAAACCATTCATAATAATGAAAATGCCTTTAATAATTTCCCTCCTGAGTTGCGAATTTTAATTCGCGAACGGTTGGAGACTCTCCTAAGCGCTCATGAACAAATTCTTTTAAAATTCAATGGTCGAGTTCCTGCTGGCAGTGTAAATTTTATTGCAAATAATCGTTCGTTACGTAAAGAATTTATGCAGTCCTTTTTCGATGAAGCCAGTACGGAAGAAAATATTAAAGATGATTATTTACAAAGCAACTCCGTCATTCATATTATGTCTAGCATTTTAAATTACGAAGAATATTTAGAACATTTAAATGCTCTTGTAACTAGTTATAAAGGCAATCATTGGAATCCATCGTCAGATATTTCAAACATTGAAAATGTAGAACAATAAAAAAACAATGAGCAAATTTTGCTCATTGTTTTTTTATTTAATTCCACTTGTTGTATCAATGGGTTGTGTTAAGGATTTTTCAAATAGTTCGATATAGAGAGCTTTTCCAGCACTGTTCATTGTTATGCCATCTGCTTCTAAGGTAGTTTCTATAGGTTGGTTTTGCTCTTCTAAATAAGAACTATATTGATCATGAAGATCAAAATAAAGAAAGTGTTCTTCTGTTTCAATTTCTTTTAAATTTTCTAAATAGCTTACATAGTTAATAGATCTAGAATTATATGCTTCTTTTAAGATGCTACTTGGTGGGGGTGTCACTAAAATCACCAGCGCTTCTGGCAGTTGTGCTCGGATATCTTCCATAAGTTGAACAAGGTAATCTTTTGAATTGGTTAAACTAATATCAATTTCTTGATCTCCCACTACAGGTACTTGAAAAAAAACAACATCAGGTGCATTACTTGCTAGCGTAGCCACCGAATTTTGAGTTATTAATTGGTATGTACTTGGGTTTGGAATAGAGACAGATTGAATCGCCAAGTCTGCTACCTTCAATTCTTTACCAATCCAGTTTTGCAAAGGTTCGATTACTTCAGGCTGCTGTTCTTTTCCTCCAAAAAATGAAACGGAGACTTTTTGTTTTTTAGCCATCACTAATTTTAGATAATCAATAGTAGCTATGCTTTCTCGGTTACTTTCAATTTCACTTATTTCTTTTTCTTCTTGTTTTTTTTCAGATATTTCTTTTTTTACAATTTTAGTTTTTCCTTGATTAATCATTGCTTCTTTTTTAGTTTCTGCATAGTGAGAACCTGCTATAATTACTCCAGCAGTCACCATAATACTCACCAATAAAAAAAGGATGTTTCTTTTTTCCATCTTAGCATGACTCCTTTCTTATGTACTATTTTATTATATCATATTCATCATAATGATTGTTTAAAAAAAAGCACCTCATAAAGAGGTGCTTTTTTTTATGAATCATCCTTGTCATCCAATTTTAAAACCCATCATTTTTGTGACAATTGTTGATAGCGTTCATACCAAAGTTCAACGTATTCTTTAGAAAAGGGACCTTTTTCTTCATTGATCCATTCTACAAGAACTTTAACATTTTCCTTTAAGATATGATCGATATCATTTGGATATTGCCACTTTTTACGGTGAGCTTCATATTCGTCTACATCTAATAGGCGTTTTTCTCCGTCGGGAAATACCTTGATGTCTAAATCATAATCAATATATTTTAACGCTTCTTCATCCATTGTATAGGGTGAAGCTAGATTACAATAATACGAAATCCCATTTTCGCGAATCATTGCAATGATGTTAAACCAATAATGCTTATGAAAATAAACAATTGCTGGTTCTCTCGTGAGCCACCTTCTGCCATCTGCTTCAGTTACTAGTGTGTGATCATTGCAACCAATTACCGATTGTTCACTCGTTTTAAGAACCATAGTATCTCGCCATGTGCGGTGTAAACTGCCATCATGTTTGTAGCTTTGGATGGTGATGAATTCTCCTTCTTTTGGAACACGCATCCCATACCCAACTTTCTGATTCCTCAATAAAAAAGAGAAATAATTTAATAATTAACAGTTTTACTTCTTCTTAACTCAACAATATTATATCACATATAATAGCGTTTATCTAAATTATTCCGTTCATCTATGTAAAAAAACCGTTTCTCCCCTTTAAAAGAAACGGTTTTTTTATTTTAATTGTGAAAAATTCAAACGTTTATCGTTGATTCATTTGAATTAACAGTTCTAGTTTAGTTTATTAATCTAAAAAAAGAAATTCTTTTTCTTTTTTTATTTCACTTAATTTATCACGTAAATTTTTCCAATCCGTATCACTTGGAATTGGATCCCAAATTAACATTCGGTTTTCAGATAACTTGTAAGGAATATTAAAAGTATCCGAAACAATTAAATCCGTTTCTTTCGTCTCTTCATCAGTAAAAAATAAATGGTATTGTGTCATTTTAGAAAGCTCTTTTTTTAAAATCGTTTCTAAAATTTTACTATGAGAAGAATAGAGGTAGACACTTATAGGGATTGTATAATTTTTCACATCAATTGAAACAAACAATGTTAACATGTAGCTAGGAAAAAGGAATTCTTTGTTATAGTAATACTTTGAGAAAGAATCAAATTCAATGAAATTTTGGTAGGTGTTTTTTACTAATTTATAAAAAGAAGGATATATCCGATCAAAACGTTTTGTTTTTAACGGTTCTTCAAATGGCGATAAAAGTCCTTCAAATAAAAAGGCATACATATGGATGCTAATTAAATTAGCTAACAAAATATTGTATTGATCTTTCTTTAATGGTTTTGATAAAAAATGATTTAAGCTCTCAATAAATTGGACTGAAGCCACTTTAAATACTTCGTTATTTTCATTAATTGCTTCTAAAAGTGGAAGCATTTTATCATCGTACTCGACATAGTAAATATTGTACATCATTACAACATAATAAAAATAAACTTCTTCATCAATTTGTTGTATCGTAAGTTCACTATTTATTTCTAGACAGAGTTTTGTAATTTCTTTTTTATTTTTCAGATAGGAAGGATTCTTTTTTAGCATTCTTTCAATTTCAGGTAGCGCTCCAATCAATTCATTTTCTTTCACTCTCATTAAGGTAATTGCAAACCATAAATCAAGCTTATTTTCATTGATTAAAGTATTATTTTCTAGGTAATTTTCAGGATAAAGTAATTGTCTCAACTTTTTTATAAACTCTTTAGAATAGGGAAATGGCCAATTGACACTTGTTCTTGTTTCCCAAAAGAAAGAATAGAAAAAATAACGAATCATTTTCTCTTCCCCAATTATTTGAATTTTAGAAGCTTGTTGTAACTCTAAGTTGAACTGAGCTAATATCGTTTTGACGCTATTTATTTTACGATAAGTTGAGGCTTGGCTTAAGTAATAGTCCTTTGCGTATTGCGATGTACTTTTTGTCGTGTTAAAAAAACAATCTAAAATTACCTGATATTCAAAAGATTTCTTTAAATATAAATGAATCAAACGATCTAATGAAAACTCATTACTAAATTTAGCAATAAACAATTTATTTTCTATTTTGATTGATAGAGTCTGAATGCCTAATTCTTCTAAATCTTCTATTAAAGACTCAACTGTTGTTGTCAATGTTTGAGTTGAGCAGCTTAGCTCTTTTGCTAAATCACTAATATTATTTAGTTCTTTATTGTCTTTAGCTATCTTCAATAAGCGAATTTTTCGAGTCTGCAGTCTGTCTAAAAAATGTTTCATTTAATTTTTTTACCCCCAACTAAATTAATCAAATTTACGCTATTTTCATCTTATCTTATTCATTATATACTAATCCATGCCAAAAAGGAGAGAAATAGGGGTTTTCTCTCCTTTTTATTATTTAAAATTAAAAATCGTTTGTGTTTTGACCTTATTTATTATTTATTTATCTGTCTGCAGTTCTTAATCTAACGAGCTTAAGATACCTTTGAAAATGTTTCTTGAGCAGAGTTACCTTTTTGTTCTACATTTCTTTTTTCATTCTTTTCTACAACACTTTGAATTAATTGATCGACAAATCCTGACATCTTCAATCTCCTCTTTTCGTTTAAATTTACTATAAAACTAAAAGTTTTTTATTAAATAACTAAAAGCTTACTTGACTTGATAATGAATTATAGCATTTCTACTTTTAATTATGAATGTTTTTGTTTGGAGTATCAGGTTGTATTCGGGTGATTTAGCTCTATAAAAGCTATTCTATCAGTCTTGTTGATCCTTTTATCGTTTATTTGACCATTTCTTAAAAAAAATGATAAAAGACATGAACTTCTAGTCAGAAGTTCATGTCTTTTAATCTTTAAATTTAGTTAAATAAGCTTGCCACATCTTTTGTTGCGGACCTGGAAAAGTATACTGGTCAAATTCACTTGGATGTACCCATTTACAATTCTTTGGAAGTTCTTCATGATCATTGTCTTCAATTAATTGTCCAAAGTAGACTGCGATAAACCATTTTAAATGACTAAAAATATGTTTCACTTCAACAAATGGTTTTTTTAACCAAACTGGTTCTACTTGATAGTTTTCTTTTATTTCCTTTGTTAAATTTTCTAAAGTCTGTTTTTCGATGTCTTCAGGTTGCTTACTCGTCAATCCACCTAATGGTAGGAGAGTATTTTCAATAATTGGTTCTTCCTCTACCAAAGGAAATGTCCACATATTTGCCAATAAGCCTTTTTCTTCGCGTTTCTCCAATAAAAATTCACCACGATTGTTTTTGATAATCGCTCCTATATAGTAGACCGGTTTTGCCTTTTTCTTTTTACTTTTTACGGGATACTGTAACATCGTTCCTTTTTCAAATGATTGACAGAATTCATTGATTGGGCAAAGATTACAAGTTGGCGTTGTTGGCGTACAGGTGCTAGAACCTAAATCCATCATCGCTTGATTAAAATCCCCTGGTTTATGGGGATCGATAATATCTGTCATAATTTTTTCAAAGGTTTTTCTTGACGCGGGTTTTGCAATATCTTCACTGATTTCAAAGAGCCGACTAACCACTCGCATCACATTTCCATCTACTGCTGGTATTGGTAACTGAAAAGCCATGCTTGAAATAGCTCCCGTGGTATAAGGACCAATTCCTTTTAAAGTCGCAATCAATGCTGGATCTTTTGGCATTTCGCCATTAAATTCCGTTACAATTTGAATTGCTGCCTTTTGTAAATTTCGAACTCTCGAATAATAGCCCAAGCCTTCCCACGCTTTTAGCAAAACATCTTCATCGGCATCGGCTAAATCCTGAATTGTTGGAAATAAATTCATGAAATTTAAATAGTAAGGAATGACCGTATCTACTCGCGTTTGTTGCAACATAATCTCTGATACCCAAATTCGATAAGGGTCATTATTTTCACGCCAAGGTAAGGTTCTTTTTTCTAAATCGTACCAACTTAAAAAAGTTGCTTGAAAATCTTTTATTTTAGTTTTAGACCAATTATTCAGCTCATTTGTCATTCGTCTTCTTCCAATTCCTTTTCTTCAATAAATTGATTAATTAAGTCTCCTGGAAAACCTTTTTGAAAGAGACTTGTTTTCACTTTTTGAATTTTTTTAAATCCTTTGATACGTTCATTTTTACGCCAGAGTTTTTCACCTTGTTTTTTTAATGCTTCGTATTCATCCTCATCATCTTTAACTGTATCAATATTTTCTAAAACAATAGAAATAACTTCACTCGAAAAACCTTTTTGCATTAAAGTTTGTTGCACTTTATGACGTGTTTCCCTTGAAGAATGTTCAGTCGCTCTTCGTATAACTTTTGCTCCAATAGCCACACCATTTTCTACCATCTGCTCAAAAGGATATTGTTCAAGAGCCTTTAAAATCGTTGCTTCGTCTAAACCTCTACGTTTTAATTCTTGTTTAATGACAATAGGACCTTTACCACCAATGTTGGCGCCTGTTCTTGTATAACTTTCTCCGTAAACTAAGTCATCAATATATTTTTGTTCTTTTAATTTTTCAACAACACTTATCACAGTTTCTATAGTAAACTCGTGTTTTAACAGATCGTCACGAACTTCTTTTTCCGAACGCAGACCATAATTCAAGTAATTTAAAGCTCGATTATAGGCTTTCCAAAGTCCATCTTCCGTTTCTAATTCTTTTTGAAAACTTTCAGTTACTTCCATGCCTTTGTGAAGAACATATTTCACTAAAATAGCTTCATCTATTGGAAATGCGTATTCTCCATCTAAATAAATATTGTAGCGTTCACTACGCTTTTGCGCTTCTATTTTTGTAATTACAGGAATTTTTTTGGTTGATTCTTGTTTTTTTTTTTCATTCATTTGATTCATTCCCTTCTTCACCTTTAGCTCCCTTGCTTCCATACTAGTTTATCATTAGTATAACATAGAAAAGCTTTTGAAAAAGATTGTTTTGATGTTTCATAAAGTGAGTTTTACTTGACCAATCATGTTATAATGATAACAGTTAAAAAATATAAGATTGGAAGGTATTTATGAATCCAGAACATACAATTGAAATTGGTCAACGATTTCCTCTTACGATTAAACGTTTAGGAATTAACGGCGAAGGGATTGGCTATTATAAACGCACCATCGTGTTTGTAAAAGGCGCTTTACCAGAAGAAGAAGTCGTGGCTGAAGTCACTGAAATCATGCCGCGTTTTGCTACAGCAACTATTAAAAAAATCAGAAAACCATCAAAAAATCGTGTGACTCCTCCTTGTGAAGTATACGAAGCATGCGGTGGTTGCCAATTACAACATCTCTCTTATAATAAACAATTAGATTTTAAACGTGATATGGTTTTACAATCTCTTGAAAAATTTAAACCAGTAGGTTTTGAAGAATTTGATATCAGACCTACTATAGGAATGGATGATCCTTGGCGTTACCGGAATAAAGCTCAATTCCAAGTTCGTAAAAACGAAGACGACAAAGTCATTGCTGGTCTATATGGCGAGGGATCTCATAAATTAGTAAATATTGATAATTGTTTGGTTCAACGACCTGAAACAACAAAAACGGTCAATATTGTTAAACAACTTCTATCTGACTTAGATATTCCAATTTATGATGAAGTAAAACACAGTGGAATCATTAAAACCATTGTCGCTCGTGTTGGGATTGAAACAGGTGAAGTTCAATTAGTTTTAGTAACAAATAGTAAAAAACTTCCTAAGAAAAAACAATTTTTAGAGCAAGTTAAACTTCAGTTACCAGAAATTGTCTCAATCATGCAAAACGTCAATCAAGAAAAAACGTCATTAGTCATGGGCGAAGAAACGATTCATCTTGCTGGAAAAGAAAGCTTAACTGAAAAATTAGACACACTAGAATTTGATTTGTCCGCGCGTGCATTTTTCCAATTGAATCCTATTCAAACTAACGTGTTATATGATGAAGCTAGAAAAGCACTTGATTTACAAAAAGATGAGACTTTAGTAGATGCTTATTGTGGTGTTGGAACTATTGGTCTGAGCTTAGCAAAAGATGCCAAAGAAGTCCGTGGGATGGACACCATTCCAGAAGCCATTGCTGATGCAAAAGAAAATGCAATCAAAATGGGATTTGACCACGTTCGTTACGAAGTCGGAAAAGCAGAATCATTGTTGCCACTTTGGTTAAAACGTGGCTTTAAACCTGATGCTCTTGTAGTTGATCCACCAAGAACTGGCCTTGATCCTGAACTAATCAAGGCAATCGTCAAGGCAAAACCTAAAAAAATGGTTTATATTTCTTGTAATCCTTCCACTTTAGGAAGAGATTTAGAAAAATTATCACGAAGCTATAAAGTGGACTACTTACAATCTGTTGATATGTTTCCACAAACAGCTCGTTGCGAAGTAGTTGTAAAATTAACTGCAAAATAATCAAACTTTAAGGGGGGAAATTCGACTATGAATTTTCTCCTTATCAATTTCAACTTATAATAGACTAATTTTTACATCCATGTATTTTGATAGGAGTGTATGAAATAATGAAAGGAGACAATAATGCTGTGATTGTTTTAGCAGGAATGATTGGTGCTGGAAAAAGCACCTATACAAAATTAATCTCTGAAGCACTTGAAAGTGACGCATTTTATGAAAGTGTTGATGACAACCGAATTTTAGAAAAATTTTATGAGGACCCTAAACGCTGGGCTTTTTCATTACAAATTTATTTTTTAAATACTCGTTTCAGAAGCATTAAACAGGCCTTGCAACATCAACATAATGTTCTTGACCGTTCTATTTACGAAGATGCCTTATTTACAAAAATTAACCATCAGCAAGGAAATATGAGTGATGCTGAAATGGATACTTATCTTGATCTATTAGACAATATGATGGAAGAACTTGATTCATTGCCGAAAAAGGCTCCTGATTTATTAATTTATTTAAGAGGTTCCTTAGACACCGTCCTATCTCGAATCAAAAAACGCGGTCGAAGTTTCGAACAAATTGATGGAAATGAGGGGTTATTAGATTACTATACCTTACTTCACAGTCATTATGATGATTGGTTCGACCAATACGATAAAAGTGCGACTCTTGTGATTGATATTGATCAACATGATTTAGAAAATCCGGCCGATGCAGAAAAAATCATTCAGCTGATCCATAATAAGTTAGAAAATATGAATTAAAAAAATAGGATTGAATTTAACCGTTAATGGTTATTCTCAATCCTATTTTTCCGTATTTATGCAATCCGTTTCTTTTTATCATAAAATGACCACCCTAAAAACAACAAACTTTTTTGAATAGAAAAGAAGACTTACTAAATAGTAAGTCCTCTTTTGCAAATTTATTCTACACTAAATGGAGCAGGTGCATTGGTACTCACACCAAATTCATAAGCGATTGCTTCTAAAATACGTTCAGAAGCTTTTCCATCGCCATATGGATTACTTGCTTCAGCCATTTGCTGATGCGCTTTTGGATCATCTAATAATTGAGTCATAGCCGCTAGAACATCTTTTGTTTCAGTTCCTACTAATTTTAGCGTCCCTGCTTTAACACCTTCTGGACGTTCGGTTGTATCGCGTAAAACCAATACTGGAACACCTAATGAAGGAGCTTCCTCTTGAACACCACCAGAATCACTCATAATCATGTAGCTTCTAGCTGCTAAGTTATGAAAATCAATAACATCTAATGGATCAATTAAATGGATGCGTTCGTGGTTACCTAAGATAGTACTTGCTGCTTCTTGTACAACTGGATTTAGATGTACTGGATAAACTACTTCCACATCAGCATGACTGTCCACGACTTTACGAATCGCATGGAAAACACGTTCCATTGGTTCACCTTGATTCTCTCTTCTGTGCATAGTCATCAAAATTAAACGATTGTCTTCTTTGATTTTAGCTAACACTTCATGCTGGTACTCTTCTTTAACCGTCTCATTTAAGGCATCAATTGCCGTATTTCCTGTAATAAATATTTTATCTTTTGGATGATTTTCATTCACTAAATTTTCTTCGCTTTCAACCGTTGGAGCAAAATATAAATCGGATAAGACATCCGTTACTTGGCGGTTCATTTCTTCTGGGAATGGAGAGTACTTATTCCATGTTCTTAATCCCGCTTCAACATGACCTACCATAATTTGGTTGTAAAATGCAGATATTCCTGCTGCAAAAGTTGTTGTTGTATCGCCATGAACTAACACGATATCTGGTTTTGCTTCTTTCATTACATCTTCTAAGCCAATTAAAACATTCGCTGTAATTTGAGCTAAGGTTTGGCGATCTTTCATCACATTTAAGTCATAGTCTGGTTTAATGTTAAAAATGGATAATACTTGATCTAACATTTGACGATGTTGCGCTGTTACAACTACGATTGATTCGAATCGATCACTTTGACGCTCTAATTCTAAAACTAATGGAGCCATCTTAATAGCTTCTGGTCTAGTTCCAAATATCGTCATTACTTTTATTTTCTTCATAAATTCATTTCCTTTTAAGTATATTTTCTATTAACTAAAATAATTGTAACATAAAATAAAAAGCAAACAAACCTGTATCTCGTTTGTTTGCTTTCTATTTTTACAAGCCTAATTGTATTTTTAAATTCTCAGAAATTTTTTGTAACTCTTCTGGTGCTATAATTTGGTATGAAACACCATTAATCATTTCTCCGGTACCTTGCATTTGAATTTGCTCAACATTTCCTGCAGCTGCTTTATATTTCCCTTGAATGTCCATCATATCATCAAAGGTTAAATTTGTTGCCATATTATTCCCCATTGCGTTTAAAATATCTTTATATCTCGTCAAAGTTGAAAAATTAGCCGCTTTTTTAACAATTGCTTCAATGACTTGTCTTTGTCGACCTTGTCTACCATAATCGCCAGTTGGATCTTCATAACGCATTCTTGAGTAGGCCAAAGCTTTTTCACCGTCTAAATGAACTGGACCTTTAGTAAATTTGATATTATCTTGGCTAAAGTCAAGTGGACTATCCACATCAACTCCACCTACAGCATCCACGATCTCTTTTACTCCCTGCATATTGATTTCAATATAATAATCAATTGGGATATCTAATAAATTTTGAACAGTGTTAATCGCCATTGTCGTTCCACCAAAAGCATATGCATGGTTAATTTTATCTGTTGTACCATGACCTACAATTTCAGTATACGTATCTCTTGGAATACTTACAATTTTTGTTTCATTTTTTTCAGGGTTTACGGTAACCACCATAACTGAATCTGAACGACCTTGTTCTGTACGCCCTAGATCGCCTGTATCAACCCCTAATAACAAGACAGAAAAAGGTTGTCCTTTTTCAATATTAATGGGTGTTTTCCTAGTCTCTTCCTTATCAACTTTTTTATACATCTTATCTGTTGTTTTTGTAACATCGTGATACACCTTATAGGCATACGCTCCCATTGCACCTACTGCGAGTAAAAAAATACATAGAATCCAAATTAAGATTTTTTTCATTTTAAATTTCTCCTATCTTACAAAGTGTTCGCTCCAAAAACTATATTTTGAGTATCTAAGACTATTTTACCATTTATTTTATCAATATGTTGTTTTAAATGAGAATGACTTACCATAACTACTATAAAATCAATATCATTTAAAAAATCGTCAAAATTTAGGTATTGAGATTCTACTATTTTCTTATGGATCATTGGATCATATACTTTTAATGCTGGTGCTAAATGTTTTTCCATATTTTCAAGAAGTTGCAATGTTGGACTTTCTCGAACATCGTCAACATCTTGTTTGTATGTTAAACCATATAAGCCTACTCTAGAAAGGTCCTTCATATTATGTTCTTTCATAATTGTATGAATTCTTTCTAAAACAAATTCTGGCATCGAATCATTAATTTCTCTTGCTGTTAAAATAATATTCGCTAACCCTGGATAATCGCCTACTAAAAACCATGGATCTACAGAAATACAATGTCCTCCAACACCTGGCCCTGGGTTCAAAATATTTACTCTAGGATGCATATTAGCAATTTTGATGATTTCATGTACATCCATATCATCAGATCGACAAATTTTTGTTAGTTCATTAGCAAACGCAATATTGATATCTCTGAATGTATTTTCTACTACTTTGGTCATTTCAGCAGTTCTAATATCTGTGACAACTATTTCAGCTTCACAGAACGTTTGATAAATCGCTTTTACTTTCTCGCCAATTTCAATACTATCAGCTCCAATAGTTCTAGAATTATGTTTTAATTCATGAATCATATTTCCTGGTAATATTCTTTCTGGGGCGTGAACGAGGTGGATATCTTCTCCAATTTTGAAATTTTTACTTTTAATAATAGGACGTACAAATTTATCAATTGTACCCGGTGAAACCGTTGATTCAATAACAACAATTGCTCCTTTTTTGCAATTATTCATAACAGCTTCAACTGCACTTATTACGAAACTTGGATCAATCTGCTTATTATCTTTTTCATACGGTGTTGGGACAGTTACAATATACATATCTGAAGATTCATATTCCGTTGTAAATTTAATATTTTCAGCTACTGCATCTAAAAATAAAGTTTCTAGACCCTCTTCTTCGAATGTAGTTTTTCCAGTATTTAAGGTTTCTACTAATTGCTTATTGTAATCCGTTCCAACCACATTATTTCCTTTAGATGCTAACATCAAAGCTGTTGGCAATCCAATATATCCAAGACCAACTACATTAATCATTTGTATTCTCCTCTTCTAAAAATAATTGTTCATACTCATTTATAATTTTTTGCCAAGAATAGTATTTTTTTATTCTATTTTTTGCATCAATTTCCGTAGAATTTATTTCACTATCAATCATTCGATCGCATTGTTCCAACAAATCAGCTAAATTTGCTTCTTCTTTAGAAAAATAATATGCGCCACTCCCACCAACTTCTTTATTGAAAACAACATCCAATAATAAGTTTAACTTAGTTGAAGCTAAAGCTTCCAGTAATGAAGGATTCGTTCCTCCAACCTCGTGACCATGAATATAGCCATATGCTTTTTCTCTTATTTTTTTTAGTAATTCTTGATTATATACTGTTCCTACAAATTTTATTCTTGAATCGGTTGTAAATTTTGTTACTTTTAGTAAATCACTATAAAACTCATTTTCTTCCACATTTGAAATAATTACTAAATCTTTTTGAGATGAAGACTTCATGAATTCACGAATCATCAATTCATAATTATTTTCTGGTACAAATCTGCCTACAATTAAATAATAATCGGACTCTTTAATAGCATTCGTATCAAACCAATCAACTACAAGTTCATTTTTGTCTTCATATACAGAATCAATAATATCTGCTCCATATGCAATAAATGTTGTTTTAGGTGAATAAGAATGATAATCTTTTTTAATATATGTCTCAATACCTACTGAATCACAAATTAATAAATCACTATGCTTTACCATTAATTTTTCAGAGTATTTCCAATAAGTTCTAATAGGTTTAGACCATTTGCTTCGTTTCCATTCATGACCATCTGGATTAACGTAAAGTTTAACACCCATTTTTTTTAATTTTCTTTTATAATACCCAATAAATGGACCAATTCTACAGGCTAATATATATACTGTACATTCAGTTAAATTATTCATCTGAATATAGTCAATTGTTTTCTTTAAACTAATCAGATCATAAAATATTGCTTTTGCACTTCCTATGTTTGGTACAGCTACGTTAAAACAACGGGCACCATTATATTCAAACTCTTTTTGATTATCTGCTAAGCAAGAAACATGGTATTTTATATTTTTTGATACTCTTTTTTTCGTGAGATAATCAACAAAGGTTTCAAATCCCCCATAGTTTGCAGGAATTCCTTTTGATCCTATTATAAAAATATTTTTCATTCTTTACACCCTGCCTTTATATATAAATCTAATATTTTTTTAGTGTGATTTGTCATATCAAATACATTCTTCATATTCAAAATATTTTTATTGGCTGCATTTATTAATTCACGATTTTTAAGTAATTCCTGAATTTTTATTTTTAAATCAACTGGATTTGGATCAAACATAAAGGCGGTGACATTATTATCTACCAAATCCTTACTCCCAACATTTGTAGATAATAAAATTGGAACACCATAAGATAATGCTTCAAGAACGATAAATCCAAAAGTTTCCTTCCATATACTTGGTACAATTAATAAATCTGTATTATCAAATATTTCTGATAATTCCTCATAGCTGTACCTACCATTAAATGAAAAAAATTCAGTATCATAGTTTTCAGGTTCGCGATTTTCCCCGTAACAAGATAAATGCCAACCATCAATATTATCCTTACGCAAATTTTCAAAGGTCCTATATATTAGATTGAAACCCTTACGCTCATTTTGCGGTCCTAAATATAGTATTTTTAAAGGCTCTTGTACGTTAAATTTTTTTATTTTTCTACAATCTCTTATAGAATTGTGTGTAATTGAAAGAACTCTTCCTTCACAATTTATAAATTTTTTAAACTCAATTTTTGCTACTTTACTATTGAAATGGAATAAATCAACTAATTCGAACATTTGAAGATAATAGTTTCTTAACTTAATTTGATTGGCATTTTCTTCAACAGAATAAGGGTGTATTGTTTGTATTTCATTTTCCGAAATATTAGTATCTTTTATTTTTTTTCTAGTTCTCAAAAATTTTATAAATTTTGTATCTTTTAAAAATTTATACGTTTTCGATTGCATAACGGTTATCATTTTAAAAGATAATGGATTTGTTCCACAAGTAATACAATTAATATTACATACTTTACTTAATTGTCCGATTGGTTTTACAAGTGTTTGTGGACATAAGCCATAATAATCATGCGTTGTATAAATAATTGTCAATTTCAATTTTTTTGAAGCTGTTAAAAACTCTTTTGGAAGCCCCATCAAGGTATGAACATGTACTAATTGAATTTTGTTCGCTATTAAAAATTCTAGAAATATTGATTCTTTAATTGGCTTCATGAATTTTTTAGCTTCACTAACTCCATTTAATAATGGTACTGGTAATGGATTAACCAATTCAAAAATATTAATACCTTGATAATTTTTTCTTTTTTTTATATTAGCTTTAGTTAAACTGTTATAACTTCCCGGAAAAAGCAAATAAATATTATGATTTAATTTTAATTCTTCCTCCATTAAATCAATTGAGTACTTTGTTAATCCACCTGTTCGATATGGAGGAATACCTAATGTATAATGAAGTATATGCATTCATGTCACAACCTAACTTTATTCACGTTTTTTTATTATTTTTGCAGGGTTACCAACTACAACCGAATTCGGTGGAATATCCTTATTTAGTAAGCTATTAGCTCCAATTACACACCCATCACCAATAGATATTCCATCTAAAAAAACTGCACCTGCACCTATCCAACAATTATCTCCAACTTTTATTCCTTTATTACTAACTCCTTGATCTTTTATTAGGATATCTGTTCGATCAAATAAATGATTTTCAGAATGAAATCTTATACTTTGTCCCATTATGACATTTTCTCCAATAGTAATACCACCTGCTGATCCAAAATAACAAAATTCACCAAAACTGCTATTTTTCCCAATTGAAAAACCAACTCCAACTTTAGACAGAATTCCTGTACAAGAAATAATGCTGTAATCTCCTATACTAACATTGTCTCCAATTTTCACACCCTTTTTACTCAGTGCATTAATATTAACTTCTTTACCTACTGTTACTGCTTTACCAAATTCAATTTTTCTTTTCGCTTGTAAAGAAATACCTTTTTTAAAAAAAATTATTCGGCTTGCTTTTTTCACTCCGATTAAACGAAAATTAGCTCTAATTAAAGCCATCAATCTAATAAAAACAATAATCATCATATCTTGTAATTGAATGGTTTCATCTAATTTATATTCTTTTTTTTTGATTTTAGACACTACTAAATTAAGAAATGACATCACTTAGTCCTCCTTCAAAATAGAGTGTATTAACTCTATACGGTTCGACCACATATTAGTTTTTTTATACTCTTTAATTTTTTCTTTGTAAAAATTAAATGTATCTTCATCTTTCAGTAAATCTAATATTTTTTCAGAAAAATCTTCTTTGGTTCCCTTTGTGGTTATTCCAACTTTATTTTCTTCAATGAATTTTCCAACTTCACCATGATCAATAGAAACAATAGGTTTTTCAAAGCTAATGTATTCAAATAATTTAATTGGTAAACATAACTTTGTATATTCTTCTCCATTTCGAGGTATGATAGTGATTGAAGACTTGTCATAAACTTCTTTGATCGTTTCCTTTGAGCAATGAAAAATAGATAGCCACTGATATTCTTCATTCATATTAATTAATTTAGTATTTTTATCATATTCTTCTTTTCTGCAAACAATATTCAAAATTGCTTGATCTTGATGTTCATTAATGTGTTTAAATGTTTCTAGTAACAATTCAATTCCACTAAAACGTTCGTCAACTTCGCCTACATACAAAGCACCTTTTTTTACTAAAAGTGGTTCATCAATGTCATCACAGCCTGGTGGCAACAAGTTAATTGTTGATTTAGGTATAAATTGAAGCAATTCATTTTTAAAAGACTCACTTTGGACAAAAATAACATCACAGACATCATTTAAAAAACGTACATAGTGTTTATTGATAAAAGGTACAAGTAAATTTTTTAAAGTGCCTTTGGATGTTTTTATATTAAACGCCCAATACATGTCTCGATAATAAAGAGCTATTTTCTTTATTTTCAAATCTTTCAAAGATCTTAATATTTTAGTATCTTTCCATCTTGTCACTCCAACTCTAGATTCAATATAACAATAATCATAATCAGCATTTTCTTTTTTTAATTGTTTAAAAATTTCAAATCGCTCTTTAGCATTTGCTCCTTGAATAATATCAATTTGCTTATATTTTTTTTCTAATTCTTTTTTTATAGTCATTGATCGAACTGTTGGTCCCGAGTTTAAATTATTGTTATTTATATCTGTTAGTATGATATATAATACTTTCATAACTTCTCTCCATTTCTACTCTATATCTTGATCTTCCAAATTCAAAAACAACAAAAAGATAAATGATAAACTTACTGTATAAACAATTTGAGCATTCATATAAGTTGTCAAAATTAAACTTAACAAGTAGCTAATTACTAATACTATAAATAACGAATTTCTTGTTTTTTTGTACTCATTAATTAAATTTAAAATTGACTTTAAAATCATAATTATTAAAATAGTTAGTCCAAAAAGTCCAAACTTAACTCCAATTGTCATATAGATATTATCAATAAAATTCCCTTCGTATGAATATTTCCAATTTGCGCTATAAGCTGTGACTTGAGCTCCGATTCCTTCTCCTAACTTATTATTCATTATCCTATCCCAAGCAACTCTATTTCCATTACTTCGAACATCTAAGGAATCTAGATTAGTAGAAAATCGATTTTGTAAATCCAAAATAAAATTATTACTAATATCAACTTTACCTTGCATTGAGATGGCTAAACAACTAAAAAGAAAAAGATAAATGAAACTATTCAGTAGGACTCCTTTTTTTCCTAATTTTTTTGAATGTATTGTTTTAAACAATACATAACATTGAATTAAAACTAAACTTGTTACTGTTAATACAATAAGAGTTCTATTTTGTGAAAGTAGAATTGCAACTATATTCATTACTAGTAGAAAAAAAGAAATTATCTTCTTTCCATAGTCCTTGGAAATCAATTTGTAATAAATCATGCTACTCGTTATCAATAAAAAGGAGGTATTTCCAAAAGAAATTCTATTTGTGTTTTCCCACCATGCACTTAAACGCTCACCATAAAATAAACCTAACGAATCCTTAAAAAAGAAATAGATGATTATAATACTTATTGAATAGATTAAGCTCATTATGCAAAGTGTATTTAGTGTGTAAATAAAATCTTTTTGACTTTTCACACAAATTTTGATAACCAAGTACAATAACAGCAATGTTAAATAAATTTTAAAATCTTCAATAAGAAATTGTGTTCCATTATATTTACCGATAAAAAAATAAATGATTATAGCAACTGTAAAAAAAAGAAATAAAATGTCTTTCGGATATAACTGGACTATTTTAGTTTTCAATAAACTCAGTACCCAGAGCACTAGTATCATTGCAATGACAACATAAGATATATCTACAGTCAAAATATTAAATAACAATTTACTCTTTATATATGCATTATTTGGAAAAGCAAATATTGAAAATATTAAAATTGTGAAAAGCTTGTCTTTTTTATTTTTTATAAAATACCATATACTTATTACTAATAATAGATAACCCACTATTTTCCTCACTCTCTCAAAATAGATAATACAAATTAATGATCTAAAACATGTTTATAAATTTGCTGCAATTCATTATTTTGTTTGTCTATATTAAATTTTTCAACAATTGTTTTTCTAGCATTTTTTCTAGTTGTATTATTTATCAATAAAACATCTTCTAATTTTTTTACATAACCAACAATATCTTTTTCATCAACTAGAAAACCGTTGATTCCATCCGTAATTAATTCTGGAATACCTGCATGATTAGTTGAAACAACTGTTACTCCAACTGCCATAGCTTCCATCAAAACTGTTGGAATGCCTTCTTGATCTCCATTTTTTGCTGTCACACTATGATGTAAAAAAACATCAGCTTTTTTCATTAACTGATTGACTTCTTCTTTTACTACTTTTCCAACAAAAATAACAGATTCTTCAATTTTTTTCTCACTAACTAACTGCTCTATTTCATCTTTTAATATACCATCACCCGCTAAGACTAATTTAGCCATTGGATATTTTGATAATAATTGTTCAAACGCATTTATGGTATATAAATGACCTTTTTTTTCAACAAAATTAGATACTTGTAAAAAAACAATTTCTTTTTCATTACTATATTTTTCAACCAAAGCTTCTTTTTCTACGTATTCAAAGTCTGAAATAGGTACCCCTATATAATGAACATAACTTTTAGACTTTACTAACCCAAAATTTACTAACTCATTCATCATGTTCTTTGATACTGTAATTACATGCGCATATTCAAATAATTCCTTAATATGCTTCTTATAAACTTTATCTCTTAAAAGTTCCGATGCATCGTAGCCATGAAAAGTAACTAATAGTGGAATATTATTAGTTTTAGCTATTGGAAGCATCTCTAAGCCACCTGGGCCAAAATGGGCATGAATAAAGTTAACTTTATTTTTTCTAATAATCTGATTGTAGTATTTTTGTTGTCGTTTTGAAAGCAAC
This sequence comes from Carnobacterium sp. GW821-FHT04C06, assembly GCF_059420345.1. Lineage (NCBI taxonomy): Bacteria > Bacillati > Bacillota > Bacilli > Lactobacillales > Carnobacteriaceae > Carnobacterium > Carnobacterium sp. GW821-FHT04C06. The sequence continues at coordinate 407,548 of NZ_JBWKTN010000002.1, read as the reverse complement.
GTATAATTCCATTGAATCTTATTCAAACATCTAGTTATCACTTTTCCCATAACGGTTTTCTTTTTACCAACTATTTTAGAGTATGGAAAAATATCACTATTTTCAATTTTATTAGCACCAACAATAACATCATATTTTTCAGACACTCCTTTAAGTTGTCTATAAATAAAAGTCATTGAGACCGTTAAATAAACTTGCTGATACAGTAAAAAACTTTTTTTCATGCTATTCTCTCCTTAGATAAAAATATAAATAAGCATTATAAATAATAGATGTTAAGATAATAACTGATAAAGTGGAAATTGATGCTCCTAATGCTGAATAATTTTTTATTAAATAATAATCCAAACCAATATTCACAATTCCAACCATACAATTTGCAATAAATAAAAATTTAATTTTTTTCACCATTGATAATACATTACCTGCGGGTATTCTAAATGATGAAGCAATAAAGTAACCAATTGATAATACTCTAAAATAAGGAATACTATCTAAGTAGCTATCTCCAAATAAAATTTTGATTATTAAAGGTGCGAATACGACTAAAATAAATGTTACGATAAAATTAAATCCTATCAAACCTAATTGAAGTTTTTGATACATTTTAAGTACCCAATTTTTATTATCTCTATTTTGGGCAAAATACGGGTAAATAAAAGTCATAATTGAAATTGGAATAAAGTTAAGTGCAAAAGGAATTAAGGTAGCTGTTTTATAACTAGCCAATATTTGATTGTCCTTTATTAAATAACCAATTAAAAATATATCAATTAAATAAACTAATGACGAAATACTGTTACTAAACATTGATGTAATTGAATACGAAAAAAAATCTTTTTTCACTTTTTTTTCTATTGTAATAAACTTGTGTGAAAAAATTTGTTTTTTAAGTAACCAATATACAGCAACACCTATAGTAATACAATAAGCAAGATAGTTACCAAAAATTATTCCAAAAATACCAATTGACATTGCACCTACAATAGATAACAAAAACATCAACGCCGTGTTCGTTGTACTCAGTTTAGAGAATTCAATATTTAACAAACTAGTTCGAAAATAAATTTGTAAGTATTCAAATAAGTAAATAAACATGGGTAAAGACGACATACAAATTAAAATAATTTTCATCTTTAAATCTGTGATATGCATTATATTTGCATAAACTAAAATCAATCCTGACAGAAGCAAATTGAATGGAATTGCTATTTTTAATCCCAGTTTAAAGAACGAATTTCTTTCTTCAATATCTTTACTCTCACTACCAAATTGCATCAAAGCATAATTCGTCCCTAGCCCAATGAACAACACAAAAATATTCACTATATTCTGAGCTTGACTATACACACCAAAATCATTTTTTGAAACTAGACGGACTAAAAAAATTCCGCTACAAAATTGAATGATTTTATTTAATGTACTAGCTCCAAATATATGAAAGAAGCCTTTTGATCGTAAATTTTTAAGAATATCATTCATGATCTTCACCTTTCAACTTAAGAGTTGACAATAATGTTAATACTTGTAGTTTTTCAACCATAATTCCATTTTCAAATAAATCAACAGCCATATCAGATACTTCATTGTCTAAAGTTTCTAACAAGGATTTATTTTTTTCGTAGTAACTATTAATAAAATTATTAAGTTTTATATTGTGATGATACCAATAATCAAATGGATTCATACCATTTTTTGAATTGTACCCGTATAAATTAGGTAGCTTTAAAATTTTAAATATTTTATTTACAACCTTGAGTGTGAATTTTTTGCTTTTAATAACTATTTTCGGTGTCGTTATTTTAGCATTTATCGATTCGTATTTGTATTTTGCTGCATTAGGGTATTTTTCCATAATCCACTTATAATACAGAGAATGATTTTTTCTTAATTCAACTGGAATATTTAAACAATATTGCATAAAATCTACGTTACAAAAAGGAGAGGCTGACTCTGTGAATTCTTGAAATGCTAAATTACCATTTAAAGCAAAATTAATTCCTCTGTTATAAAGTTTAAATAATTCGTCATTTTCATATTCTCTTATTTTTATTTCATCTAATTTTTTTGTATGTCGTTTAGAATATGCATAATTTTTAAAATCTAATTCTTTTACTCGATTTTTATTGAATGAACCTATAACAACATCACCTAATTGTCCTGTATGCACCATGCCGTAATTATTTAAATTTAGCTTTTCCATACAATTGTATGAATGTGCGATTCCATAAAAAATTGAACTACCAAATGAAATTTTTGCTACTGAATCTATTTCAAACAAAAAATTAGCATCATCTAACGATTTAAAGATAAATTCGTGATTTAAATCTGATGCAATATCCATTGCAATCGTTGCATCCATATATCCAGTTTGAGAAAATGTATAATTAAGAATATCCTCATACCCTAAATCATTAGCAACTATATTGACCATTCTTGAGTCAAGTCCACCACTTAATGAAGCTATATGTTTATAATGATACTCAATATCTTTATCAAATTGAAGTTTCACAGCTTTGCGAAATAGCTCATCCATCCTTGAAATAATAGTTTCAATTGATTCAGTATAAATCTCATCATTATTAAATTTAAAATAGGATTTAATACTAATTTCATTCTCTTCTATTTTAATATAACTACCTGCTTCTAATTTCTTTACATTTTTCACTAGCGTCCGATCATCTAGCATAAAGCCAAGAGTCATTAATGTAATACAAGATTCATTATCAATCTCACTTGTTCTCAAATTTTCATTAACAACCAAATCTTTCATTTTTGAAGAAAAAATAAATTGATTTTCAAAGTTACTATAAAAAATTTTTTTATCCGCTAACTGATCAGTATAAATAAAAAGTTGATCCTGTTTTTTATCATAAATAGAACATGAGTAACTTCCTCTTATATCTTTAAAAAATAATTCTCCTATTTTTTTAAACATTTCTATTAAAGTTTCAGCGATTGTTTCTTTTTGATATTTTTTCTTTAACTCATCACTATTAAGTAAAATACCATCGCTAATAACAATGTAATCTTCATTCTCAAAAAATACTTTATCATTTTCATATTTTTTTAAAACAGCTCGACCTAAAGAGACTTTTCCATATACAGTTTGATTTATTAACAAAGAAGAATCATTTTCAATTTGCAACTTTGAAAAATTTGTATTTCCACTTTTATTATATTCTCCAAAAATTCCTATCATTTTATTGCTCCTATCAAATTTTAATACGCTCCATGTCCAGATATTAAAACACATATAGTCTTTACAATTATCTGTAAGTCATTATAAACTGAAAGATTATTAATGTATTTAATATCTAACTCAACCATATCTTTAAATCCAGTGTTATTTCTTCCACTTATTTGCCACAAACCAGTACATCCTGGAACAACTAAAAGTCTCTGCTTATCATACTCTGTATAGTCTATAACTTCTCTTGGTAGCGGCGGTCTTGGACCAACTAAAGTCATTTCCCCTTTCAGAACATTTAAAAGTTGTGGAAGTTCATCAATACTAGTTTTACGAATAAATTTCCCTATTTTTGTAACTCTAGGATCATCTTTTATCTTAAACATAGCCCCATCAATTTCATTTAGCTTCAATAATTCCTGAAGTTTTTCTTCAGCATCAAAGCACATAGATCTAAATTTATACATCTTAAATTTTTTTTCATTTTTTCCAACTCTAACTTGTGTAAAAAATATAGATCCTTTTGGATCATCAATTTTTATTAAACAACTAATTAATATAAATACAGGAATTAAAAGTATAATTCCAATAACTGCACCTACAATATCTATCATTCGTTTTATTTTGTTATAAAAGTACTTATCTTTGATATCATCTTTAGTTAACATACCAAATTTATTTTCAAATTGATCCATTTTCTCCTCCAGTTAAAACAACCCTAAAAATTTATGATTTTTCACCTTATTTGGAGAAACTGGAATAATAGTTTCTCCATTGATTAAATCTTTTGCATTTTGTTTAAATAACTCCACTTTTTTTAACCCAACATTTTTCTCCATTTTTTCATAGGCTTCTTTTAAATGAAAATTTCTAGTGCTGACATTATGAGCGTCAGAAGCAATGATATGAACTAAATTTGCCTCAATCATTTGTTTACTCACTTTTTCAATTTTTTTACCAAATTTCCCTAGATAACTTCCTGCTGTTAATTGTGCAAGAGCACCTCTTTCAATAAAATCACCTAATCTATTAGGATTCTCCATAAATATTTGATTGCGTTCGGGATGAACGATAATCGGTGTAATCTTTTTCTTATTTAACTGAAAGAATAGTTCCTCACTAAACTGAGGAATCGTCATAGTTGGAAACTCGATTAATAAGTATTGTTGTTCTTCGTCAATAAATTGAATAGCGCCATTTTGTATATCTTCTATTAATTCTCCTGTTATTCTAACTTCTTGACCTGGAAATAATGTTAGAGGAATTTGTCGTTTGTCAAATTCTGCTTGAAGTTCATTTACGTTAGCAATAATAGTGGCACTCGCATTAATATATCGGCCGTTATTATGATGTGGTGTGACTAGTATATGCGTGATTCCTTCTGCAACAGCCACATGAGCCATTGCAATCGAATCATCCATTGTTTGAGCACCGTCATCAATTCCAGGTAAGATGTGACAATGCAGATCAATCATACAGTGTCACTCTCCAATCCATAATATTTATATGCACTATCTTTTGTTCTTTCTACACCATTAAAGACTGTGCCAATCACATTCGCATTCACAATATCTAATAGCTGCTTAGATTTAATTAACGCTTCTTTATTTGCTACACCACTTCTAATAACAAAAATTGTGCCATCTGTTTTAGTCGCCATAATTTGAGAATCCGTTACTGTAATAACTGGCGGCATATCGAAAATAACTAAATCAAATGCCCCTTCTAGAATTTCGATAATCTTATTCATTTTGTTTGAATCTAATAATTCAGATGGGTTAGGAGGAATAGGACCACTTGTTAGAATAAACAGGTTTTCATTGGTTCCTTGACGAATAACTGAACTTAATTTAACATCTTTTTCAGTTAATAAGGTTGTTAAACCTTCATGGTTCGGAATATTGAAGGTTTTATGAACTGTTGGTTTACGCATATCTGCATCTACTAATAAGACTCTCTTTCCTTGTGAAGCGAATACAATTGCTGTATTGGCTGAAATAGTTGATTTTCCTTCTCCAGGTCCTGATGAAGTAAAAATTAATGATTTCAAATCCTTATCAACCATAGAAAATTGAATATTTGTTCGAATTGTTCTAAATTGCTCTGCAACAACTGAATTAGGTTTTGTCGTAGTAATTAGACTAGCCCCATTTAAACTTCCTTGATTGCTACTATTTTTACTTTTAAACATTGATTTTCTCCTTTATACGCGGGTTTTTGTTCTTCTTGATACAATTGAACTTGGAGCCGTTGCATTTAATTCATCAAAACTCATTTCTGAGATTGTTCCTAAATTCGTCCAGCCCAATGCTTCTGATATGAATTTTTCGTCACGAACTGTTTTATCCATAAATTCTAATAGGAAACTTAAACCGACAGCTACCATCAATCCTACTATAAAGCCGATTAGCATATTTAACATCGGTTTTGGTGAAACTTGCGAAGTATTAGGATGCGCATTAGAAATTTGAGTAACATTTTGAACACTCATAATTCCTCCAATTTTTTCTTGAAACACAGCTGCTACTGTATTGGCAATATCTGCTGCTTTATAAGGATCTGCATCTGTTACTTTAATAGTAAATACTTGTGAATTTTGTTGGGTAACAATTTCAATTTTACTAGCTAGTTGTTCAACACTTGCACTGCTATTTAATTTTTTTCGTACGTCCTCTAAAATAACTGGACCTTTAATAATATCTTTATACGTATTAATCATTTGGACATCGGTTTGCAAATCGTTCCATTGAGTGGCAACCTGACTCTCATCTTTAGCACGATTCACTAATAATTGTGTAGACGAATTGAATTGTGGTGTTATAAAAAAGTAAGTTAAAACGGCTGCTAAAATAATTCCAACCAATCCTCCACAAATAATCAGCACTACTCTTTTACGGATAACTTCAAACAACTCTGATAAATTAATCGTTTCTTCCATTTTTTCCTCCCAATAACTACTTTACTTAATTTAATTTATTATTTTTTTATTAATCTTACTAATTATATCATACTCAGCAACATTTTTTCTTATGTTTCCATGAAAATTTACATCCTCTTATTTAAAGATTTCATTTCTTTTTCTATGATACAGTTACATCAATATTCCATCGTTCACTTTTTTTAAATTACCCTTTAAAGAGAAATAAAAAACATTGATTTACAGTTTTTTTACAATACGGTCTTCTCATTTTTTCTTAGAAATTTTTTGTTTACCTTCATCAAATTTTTTTATTAGATACTTTCCAACCACATTAGTATTCTCTTCAATTTCTCCATGATAAAATTGGTCTAAGGAAGCATTGATTACAGCTCCTAATGTTAAGATAATTCCCGAACCATTTAGCCATAACATCAAAACAATCATTGTTCCTATTGTCCCGTAACTTTGGGTTCTACCTGAAAAATAGTTCACGTAAATCGCAAACCCCTGAGAGAGAGCCATCCAGCCTACTGTAGCAAATAAAGCTCCTGGAATAACGCTTTTTATCTTTGTATTGGCATTTGGAACCATGAAGTAAATAAGAATAAAAACAAAAAATAAAACAATTAACGTAACTGGCCATTTCAGAGTTTGAAAGGTTTTTAAAGTGGAAGTAGATAATTGCAATAACGGGGTTAAATAATCTAAAATCATTTGCCCAAAACTAAATATTAGCACTAATAAAACAATTCCTAAAATCAATACTAATGTAAATGCTAGCGATGCCAAACGGATTACAAACATGTTTTTTCTTGGCTCCACGCCATATGCTTTGTTCATGCTTACTTGCATTGCATTCATGCCTTTACTTGATGCCCAGATTGCTCCAATGACACCGACAGATAGCAAGCCACTACTACTAGAAGTCAATAAGTTTAACATCGTTGATTCTAACTGAGTAAAAATATATTCCGGAATCAAGCTTTGCATGTAGGGTATCAGTGTTTCCATATCTAAATTTAGTAAAGGAAGTAAATTTCCAACTACAATTAAGATTGGAAAAAAAGAAAGCAACAAATAATAAGCAATAATAACTGCAGAATTCGTAACCTCTGCTTCTTGATACTTTTTTTTAATAGTTTGAATTAATCGAATAAATTCTTTCTTATCCATTAAACGTTGTTTTATCTCCATAATCGCTCCTTTATTCATCAAAAGCTAAATTCAACAGCCTTCTTCACTCTTTCTAAAGTAAAAAACGTTGAATCTTCATTCAACGTTTTTTACTTATTGATCTTTTTGTGAGGTAAGAATTCTAGGTCCTTCTTTTGTAATCGCAAGGGTATGCTCAAATTGACAGCTTAATCCACCATCTTTTGTACGAGCAGTCCAGCCGTTGTCGTCCATTTTAGATTTCCAAGTCCCTGTATTTACCATTGGTTCAATTGTAATTACCATACCTTCTTTTAAACGTAAGCCTTTGCCAGCTTCGCCATAGTGAGGAACTGCAGGACTTTCATGAATCGTTGGTCCAATTCCATGTCCAATGAATTCACGGACAACAGCTAAATCTTCACCTTCTACGTAAGTTTGAATGGCGTGGCCAATATCGCCAATTCGATTGCCAACTTGTGCTTGTTCGATCCCAACGTATAGTGCTTTTTTAGTAACAGCCATCAAATGATTTAATTCTGGAGTTGATTTTCCTACTACATAGCTCCAACAAGAATCCGATAACGCACCCTTTAAATCGACACACATGTCCACTTTGATTAAGTCACCATCTTTTAATACTTCTTTTCTAGGAAAACCATGGCAAATTTCATCGTTAATACTAACACAAGTCGCATACTCATATCCTTCAAATCCTTTTTGAGCTGCGATAGCGCCGTGTTTAGTTATATAGTTATCTACAAATTCTTCAATGTCCCAACTTGTAATACCTGGTTTAATAAAATCTCGCAAAGCAATATGCACATCGGCTAATAATGCACCTGATTCCGCCATTGCATCAATTTCACGTGTTGATTTTAGTGTAATCATTCTATCTATTCCTCATTTCTTTATTTTCTTGATACTAGATTAGTATGGTAGTTTTTTTATAATCATCTTCTATATTATAGCGTATTTTTTTGATTTGTGTACTATTGTGGTTGATTTCTTATGAAATCCTATTTATTTTATCGTTTTCTAATTGCATTTACAAGACGGTTTTTGTTATAATCGATAAGACTTGTTCACTATTTAGATAGAGAAAGGATGGACTAAAAAATGGCAACTGCTAAAATTGTTTATGCGAGTATGACTGGAAACACGGAAGAAATTGCCGATGTTGTTGCTGAAGCATTAGAAAACTTAGATATTGATGTTGAAACTGTAGAATGTACTCAAGCTGATCCTGAAGATTTTGAGGATGTGGATTTGTGTATCGTCGCTACATATACTTATGGCGATGGAGATCTTCCTGATGAAATTGTTGATTTTTATGAAGAATTAGCTGAAATTAATTTATCTGGTAAAATTTTTGGAACTTGTGGTTCTGGCGATACATTTTATGATGAGTTTTGCAAATCTGTTGATGATTTCACCGCTCGTTTTATTGAAACTGGCGCAACACAAGGTGCTGACAGCGTTAAAGTTGATTTAGCTGTAGAAGAAGAAGATATTCAAAAATTAGAAACCTTCGCAAAAGAATTAGCGTCAAAGCTATAATCTTGTACTTATATTTATATCTAAAAAAAGAACGGACTTAGAAAATTCTAAGTCCGTTCTTTTTATTTACTGTATCTTGCACCAAGAATCATATCAGATAACGCATCACGTAAATTCGATTCAATATCTTCTTCATTCATTGGCAATAAACCAGAGGAAATTAATGACGCAATTCCTTGCGCTACAATCCAAATCTTAGTGAATAGTTCAAATTTATCTTCTTTTGATAAATTTTTCGTATCTTCATTTTCTTCCATTAATCGCATGGCAAAATCCAATGAAATTTTATGCATTTTTTCAATGCCTAAGTGATTTTCAATATACAACGCACGGAATAAAACTTTTTCTTTATCTGCAAATTGAATGTAGTTGATACATGCATCAAGCAATGCATCTCCTGTATGTTCATTTGAGTAAACTTCTTGTTTTAAATAATTTTTAATTTTTTCAAATAATTCATTTTTCAAGTCATCCATATTTTTAAATTCTAAATAAATAGGTTGAGTAGAGCATTTCATTTTTTTGGCAATATTACGTGCTGTAAAACCTCCGAAACCTTCAGTTCTAACAACTTCATATGCTGCGTTTAATATTTGTAGTTTGGTAATTGTTTTTTTTCTAGCCATCCGGCTGCACCTCATTTCATTTAGTTGGGTTAGTTACTTTACTGTATTTGTATAATAAAAAATAGTTATTTGTTATTTGACAAAATGCTATTTTAACTATCTGGTTCGACCATTATGGCTGTCTGTTTTTTTATGTTCATCAATGAATAAAATAATCGCATTAAACACTTACATTACCTATCTTTAAAAAGATTCCAAAATAATAACTAGTCTCTTTTTTTTAACTATTGATTTCTTTTATAAATCTTCGATGTTAATTTTTACCCTCCTTAACTATTAACAATAAATGTTATTGTTATTTTAACACCTTTACAACAGAAAAAAAAGAACTTTTTAACGTATATAGTCATTATTCTAAAAAATGTGACGTTTTTCTTAAAGTTATTTTATGAAACCTTAAAAAATGAACAACATTTGTAATGATTTTAGTCTTTTTTTTTAATTTGACAAATTGTTTCCCACCTCTCCTTATGCTATTATAAACATATAGTTTTTCAATTTTTACAATCTTAATTCAGGGGGAATTCAAAATGGTATTACCAAATTTTAAAGAAAATCTACAAAAATATGCTGAATTAATTGTCAGTACAGGCGTAAATGTATCGAAAGGCCACACCGTTGTGTTACAAATAGATGTTGAACAAGCACCACTTGCTCGTTTGATTACTAAAGAAGCTTACAAATTAGGTGCAACAGAAGTCATTGTAAAATGGTTAGATGATGAAATTAGTCGTGAAGTTTTTTTAGGTACTCCTGAAGAACGTTTAGTAGACATTCCTCAATATAAAATTGATGAATCTATTGACCAAATTGAAAAAGGCGCAAGTCGTATTAGTGTTCGTTCTGCTGACCCTGATGCTCTTGCTGGCGTAGATACAGATAAAGTTGCAGCTTACCAAAGTGCTGTTGGAAAAGCTCTCTCAGAGCAACGCACAGCTACTCAATCAAATAAAGTTAGTTGGTCAGTCGTTGCTGCAGCTGGTGCTAAATGGGCAGCTAAGGTCTTCCCTGACTTAGCAACCTCCGAGGAACAAGTAGACGCTTTATGGGATCAAATTTTCAAAACAACACGTATTTATGAAAGCAATCCTGTTGAAGCTTGGGTCAATCACGATCAGCTGTTAGAAGCAAAAGCAAATGAATTAAATAAAGAACAATTTGATGCTCTTCATTACACTGCTCCTGGAACTGATTTGACCATTGGTTTGCCAACAAATCATCGTTGGGAAGGCGCTGGTAGTTTTAATGTCCGTGGTGAGAAATTCATGGCGAATATGCCTACGGAAGAAGTTTTCACAGCCCCTGACGCAAATCGCGCAGATGGTTTAGTAAGAAGTACTAAACCACTTAGCTATGCCGGCACGACTATTTTAGATATGACCTTTACTTTTAAAGATGGCAAAGTAGTGGATGTTACCGCTAAACAAGGTGAAGACGTTTTAAAAAAATTAATTGCTACAGATAATGGCTCTGCTCGTTTAGGTGAAGTTGCCTTGGTTCCAGACCCCTCTCCTATTTCTCAATCAGGAATTGTTTTCTATAATACCTTGTTTGACGAAAATGCTTCTAATCATTTAGCTTTAGGATCAGCCTATGCGTTTAGTTTAGAAGGTGGTACAGAAATGACAGAAGCAGAATTGATTGCTGCTGGTTTAAACCGTAGCAATGTCCATGTTGACTTTATGATTGGTTCAAATGAAATGAATGTTGACGGAATCCGTAAAGATGGCTCAATTGTTCCAATCTTTAGAAACGGAAACTGGGCATAATAGAAAAGAACTCGTAATTTTATATTACGGGTTCTTTTTCTTTTTAAGGGCTAGACATTTTTTTTAAACCATGAGAAACTGTGTAAGAGATTTCTTTTGTTCCTATAGCTCAGGGGATAGAGCATTCGTTTCCTAAACGATGTGTCGCAGGTTCAAATCCTGTTAGGAACGTTTGATTAATGCTGGTATATTAGCCTTCTTGGTTTTTATATCAGCTTATTTTTATGTATTTTTTTAAATTTGTGAGTTAAAAAAAACAATTAAAGAACTCAAACTAAAAAGCAACCATTCTTTATTACAAAGAATGGTTGCTTTTAATCTAGTTAGACGACGTCTGGGGTTTTATTGTTTCCCATACGACTGTCATTTCGTTATACTCATTAATTTCAATAATGGGTTGCTTTTGATAATAAATAAGAAAAAATAATAAATGAATCATCCAATCATTCCTCTCATCTTTAAGAACATTCTTACCTATATATATATATCTATCTTACCGAAGAGCTATGAACATTCTGTTAATAAAAACTAAAGGAAAGGTTAAATCAGTAAAATAAAACAGCTGTCCACAAATTGTGAACAGCTGTTTTTAATTTGTAACTTCAATCGAAGTTAGCATCTTTTTCATATTTCGTTTTCTAAAGTAACCTAAAATAATACCTAGTAGTTGGTCATTTAAATTTTGAATCGTTCCAAAAGACTCCATTTTTTCTTCATAATGAATACGGCAACGATTAGCATCCAACGCTTCAATTTTGTAGGCTACTTCAAATTTATTTTTCACTGTTTCCGTTGTGAATGCATACGCTTTGTTATCTACCATTTCAGTAATCACAATTTTACCAGTAGATGTTTTATTGAATTGTTTTTTATAAGTAAAACCTGCTAATTGATTTCTTCTTAAGGCTTTCTTTGTGTGTACACGAATATCGTACAACACAGATTCCATCACTCGGTCGTAAAAATATTGAGCGGATACATTTAATTCTTTTGTAATTTTCATTCATTTTCCCCTCCACTTTTTTTAATCCCTTGAGCTTTGCCTTTTCGATAAATAAGATAGCCCACTGCTAAAATGAATCCTCCTGTGATTAACACAGAATAATTGATAATCATTCCATTTCCAACAGCACTCATCATAATAATCAGCAAGCCGATACTCATTACAAACAATCCATTCTTAAGCATATGACTCATCCTTTCATTCTGCGGTTACTTGAAAATATAACACTGCACCATAAGGAGTCTCCTTAATAATTTCTTTTACTTTTTTTGCAGTGGCTTCAAGATCAGTTGCATTTGTGTTGAAATACAATTTCATTCCTTTTTTTTCAATAAACTCAAAAGTTAATCCTTCTTCATTATACGTTGTTAACGTTTCAATTATTTTATCTTGTTGAACTGGTGCATTTAATACGATCATCGGGTTCCCTCTTTTCTCTTGATTAGGTTCCTTACTCTACTATAATGCAAGTTTCATGCCAAGTAGTTAGCTCTGAAAACCTTATTTTAAAACGATTTAATTAGTCTAAACAATTACACATACCTTTTAAATTTACACACTAATAATAAAACGGTTTGCTTTGATGACTGATCCATCGAAGCAAACCGTTATTTTTATGCGTCTACTTCACCTGCATTTGGATCAATTTTATTTGCTGCTAATACAAATGGTGTCCAGATTGCAAAAGCAACAACTGAATTAATTAAGGTTAAAATTGGTGCACGCCAGTCCCCGCCAGTTGCAAGGAATGAATTTAAGAACGGAGGCATAACCCATAGCACTTGAACTTTGATTGGACTTACTAAACCAAGTGTTGTTGCAAAGTAAGCAATTGTTACCATCACACATGGTGCTAATAAGAATGGAATAAAGTAAATAGCGTTCAATACAATTGGCAAACCAAACATTGCTGGTTCATTGATGTTGAAAATTCCTGGCGCTAATGATAACTTAGCAACAGTTAATTGATCTGCGCGTTTTGAGAATAGTAAGATGGCAATAATCAAGACAATCGTACCACCTGAACCACCCATCCAAACATAAGCATCAAATGATCCGCGTACCCACTCATAAGGAAGTGGCAAACCTTTTTGTGCAGCGTTTACATTTTCAAGCCCTGCAGTTCCCCAAATAGATTCTAGAACTGGTGCTAATACGTTAGGTCCATGAATTCCAAAGAACCATAACAATTGAACTAAGAAAGTAATTAGTAGTACAACGCTAAAGCCTTGTGATAGCGCTAATAGCGGCGCTTGGATTTCTGCAGAAATCCAATCAATAATAGCCATTCCTGTTACTTTTGTAAATACGAAATTGATAATACCTGAAACATATAACGCAACTGTTGCTGGAATAATTGCAGCAAAAGCTTTTGATACTGCTGGTGGAACTTGTTCTGGCATTTTGATTGTAATATTTGCTAACATTAATTTAGAGAAAATAATAACTGAAATAAATCCGAATAACATTGCTGTAAATAGTCCAGTGCCACCTAAGTGTGCGCCAATATTAAAATAACTACCACCTGTTGATGAAATAACTGAAACGCCATCTGCTGTTGCTACTTGTCCACCTGCATCTGTAATCATTGTTACAGCGCTTTTAGATAAAACAGCTTTTAGTGGGAAATCAACGGTTGCTGCTTGTGCTAATCCCATTACAAATGCTGCTAGTGAAACCACTGCACCTGATAAAGCATCTACTTTATAAGCTTTAGCTAAATTATAACCTAATGTCATTGAGAAAATAACTGCTACAACTGCTAAAGTTCCTGTCCAAACAAATCCATTAACTCCAATGATTGGATCCATTGCTTTAACAAAACCTGTCCATCCCCATTCAGTAGGAAAATCACGTAAGAAGGCATTTAACAGTACTGCAATCGATCCTGCCATAGTTGCTGGCATTGTACCAATAAAAGCATCACGTAGAGCAACCAAGTGCTTCTGTGATCCTACTTTTGTTGCAACTGGAACCACATATTTTTCGAGCCAATTCATCAAACCATTCATTTTTATTCCTCCCAAAATTTAATTAATAGTTATAAAATAAATAAAAGCGTTTTCATTTATTTTGATAATATCCAATTTTAATTCATTTTTGCTAATCAATAGATGCTTGAAGCATTTTTTTGTAGACAGTTACCATCTCTCCAGCTAAATCACGAAATAAGATTGCATTCATTAAATAATCTTGACTGTGTACGGTTAATAAAGTTATGCCTACATCGTTCTCATTCGCTTTTTCGTGCGCATCTTTGTTTGTAAAGTAATGGTCATTTATTAAAAACTCATCAGCCACTTGTAATTTCTGATTGGCTAATTTAAAATCACCTTTTCTAGCCGCATGAATGGCTTCCATCTCATCACTTTTAGCATTTCCCCCATTGATAATCAATCCCATAATAATTTCTAAATTTTGTTCAGCAAACATCCGCATTCTACTCTTTTTTATAAGGATTTTGCGATTATTTCATTAAATTTAATGCTTGATTTAATACTTTTTCGCCATTCATCATACCGTAATCTTGCATATTAATTACTTCTAATGGAATTCCTTTTTCTGCTAATTTAGGTTCAAATTGGGCTTTCATAAAGCGTACTTGTGGGCCTAATAGCATCACATCAATATTTTTTGATTCTAAATTTGTATCAGCTTCTGAAGCGGATACTGCAAAAATTTCTGCGTCTAGTCCTCTTGCTTCTGCTGCTTTTTCCATCTTTGTTACTAATAAACTTGTACTCATTCCTGCTGAACATACTAACATGATTGTTTTATCTGCCATTGTCATTCACTCCGTTTCTTTTTATTGTTTACACTTTATTATAATGCAAGTTTCGTGCCAATAAAAAAGATATCGGAAACGCTATCATTATAACGTTTCCAATATCTTTTTTATTCTACACACTTTGAGGACTGTTTACACAGATAAGTTATTTCATTGATTCTTCATTAATTTATCTGCCCAATCCAACACACTTTCTCCGTCCATCAAGCCATAATCCTTCATTGAAATTACTTCAACAGGAATTCCTTTTGGTTCTAGCAAAGGCGCAAACTGTTTTTTCATAAAACGTACTTGTGGACCTAGTAACATGACATCAATTTCTTTTTCTTCTAAATAGGTATTCACATCTGAACCTGAAAGAGCAAATATTTCAAAAGGCAACTGCTTACTTTTTGCTGCTTTTTCCATATTTGAAACTAAGAGACTGGTACTCATTCCTGCTGAACATACTACCATAATCTTTTTCTTTTCCAATTGGTTGTACCTCCTATTTACTTTCTTAAAAAAAGATAGGAGAATATCTCCTATCTTTACTTTAGTGGCTTGTGCTTAAGCGATTGGAACGCCAGCCATTTTTTTATATAAATCAACCATCTCAGCTGCTAAGTCACGGAATGTGATTGCATTCATTAAATGATCTTGACTGTGTACGGTTAACAATGTTACTGCTACATGATCGCCTTTTGCTTCTTGTGTAAGCATACTAGTTTGTGAATGATGAGCTTCTACCAATGCTTTGTCTGAATCAATTAATTTTTGATCTGCCAACTCAAAATCACCTTTTTTTGCTGCATGAATGGCTTCCATTGCATCACTCTTAGCATTTCCTCCGTTAATAATTAATCCCATGATTGTTTCTAAATTTTCTTGATTTGCCATAATTAAACGCTCCTCTATCTACTAATTGTGTATTTTTATTTCATTAAGCTTAACGCTTGATCTAATACTTTTTCGCCATTCATCATACCGTAATCTTGCATATTAATTACTTCTAATGGAATTCCTTTTTCTGCTAATTTAGGTTCAAATTGGGCTTTCATAAAGCGTACTTGTGGGCCTAATAGCATCACGTCAATATTTTTTGATTCTAAATTTGTATCAGCTTCTGAAGCGGATACTGCAAAAATTTCTGCGTCTAGTCCTCTTGCTTCTGCTGCTTTTTCCATCTTTGTTACTAATAAACTTGTACTCATTCCTGCTGAACATACTAACATGATTGTTTTATCTGCCATTGTTATTCACTCCGTTTCTCTTATTGTCTACACTTTACTATAATGCAAGTTCCGTGCCAACTTTTAATCATCAAAATCCAGATATACCAATGTTTTTAGGATTCATTTAATTACACTCTCTACCTTAAATTTTTACACACTTCATTTAAACAGCAACTTTATTGATTGCACGCTTCTTTTTCCCTTTACACTATCGCTTGAAGCTAATTTTAGTAGACTGATTATAGTCAATACCAATAAAGAAACATCCCACGCTTAAAATTGTGGGATGTCTTTAAATTTAAGCTACTTCTTTTTCGCGTTTTAATTCTTGAATTTCAGCAATTTTTACAAATGGTGCGTAGATTACAACTGAAATTAATAAGTTAACTGCTGCTAATACTCCACCTGCAACGCTTTGAGTTGCTAAGAATCCGCCAATAATTGGAGGAGTTACCCATGGTGGCATTACCGTTGCTGCTGGTACAAGTCCAGAACTAGTTGCCAAGTATGCAACAGTTACTAAAACAACTGGTGTCAAAATAAATGGAATGAACATTAATGGGTTTAGCACAATTGGCAAACCGAACATCATTGGTTCATTAATATTAAAAATCCCTGGTGCTGTACTTAAATTTGTTACGATTTTATAAGCTTTATTACGACGTCCAAATAAGAAAATAGCAATAATTAAACCTAATGTTGCACCTGTTCCACCTAAGTTTACAAATGAATCAAAGAATGGTTTGTTTACAATATAGGGTGCTACTTCGCCAGCTTTGATTGCCGCTTGATTCGCTTCAATTGCTGGTAAATTAATTGTTTGCATTAATGGCTCTACCATGTTCGCGCCATGTAATCCAAAGAACCATAGGAATGGTGTAATAAATGCTAATAGCATTGCTGATGGCAATGAATTTGCCAATCCCATAAATGGTTGTTGAACCAACTCGTAGAATGACGCTACTAAATCTTTAACACCGAATGCTAAGAAAATTGTTGTGATTAAACCAAAGATACTAATTGTAATCATTGCTGGGAATAACGCTGCAAATGATTTTGCTACTGCTGGTGGCACGCCTTCTGGCATTTTTACGATTAGTTTTTCATTTCCAACTAGACGAGAAAAAATCTCAGCAGAAATCAAACCAACTAATAGTGCGATAAACAATCCGTTTGAAGCCATTCCTGTTGCTCCACCAAGAGCAAAGAAAGATGCTACAGAAACAACACCTGCTGCTACGCCATCTTTACCATAATGCTTTGTTAGGTTGTAGGCAACCATGAAAGCGATTAAAACTGATAAGATACCAAAAGTTCCGTTCCAAACATTTCCACCGAAACTCTTCCAAAGTTCTTCACCAAAAGTATTGTTCATAAATGTTTGATACATTGGAATTGGTAAATTATTGATCAAAATTGCCAATGATCCTAAAATCATTAGTGGCATTGTTACAATAAATGCATCCCTAATTGCCACTAAGTGACGTTGCGCTGCGATTTTTGACGCAGGTGGGATAAAGTATTTCTCCATAAAATTAATAAATCCATCCATTTTTATTGCCTCCTTATAATTGAGGTTTAAATTAAAATCATTGCCAATAAATAATTGCTTAAAACAAATTTTTCTATTTTAACTTTTTTAATTTAACCCCTTACATTGTTTATTATATGCAAGTATCGTGCCAAAATAAAAAAACACGAAGAAAGCTTTAAAATCAAGTTTTCTTCATGGTTTTCATTTAATACACAATAGCTACAGTACCTTACACACTTTCATTTTTGTGTATTTTTATTTATTTAACTCGTTATTTATTAATTGTTAATTGAACTTTATTGTCAATAAACATTTGAACAATATAGGCTACTTCATCTTCTACCATTAGAACGCCATATTGTTTTTCAATTGCCATTAAAGCTGTTTTAACAATATCCATTTCGATTCGATGTTGTTTTTTATACTCTTCTAAATTAGGAAAATTACGAATAACCGTCCCTACTTTTAAGCGTTCAACTAAAAAGGCTAAGTGAATCATAATTCCTGTATCGACACCCGGTTCAACAATAATATGCATATCTGTTTGAAGTTGGTGGACAATTTTTTGAGAAAGCATCACTAGTTTATGAACCGAACCAACATTACGAATCGTTCCTTCTAGTGATTGAATCATTTGTTCTACAGGAATTTCTTCGTCAACAATTCGTTTTAAAATATTTAATTTTTCATCATTAAAAATATCATAGGCTGAAAAATATGGAATGTTTTGATAATCAAATTCAACAGTCCCAACAATCGCTTTAATTTCATATTCTTCCATCAAATCATCAATATGTTGTTTGAATGCTTCTCTGTGTAAAAATTGTAATTGAATAATTTTCGTGCGACTTTCATCAATTACAGGGCTGATTCGCTCGTTTAAATGTTTTGCTACACCTTCCCCTG
Organism: Carnobacterium sp. GW821-FHT04C06; assembly: GCF_059420345.1. Lineage (NCBI taxonomy): Bacteria > Bacillati > Bacillota > Bacilli > Lactobacillales > Carnobacteriaceae > Carnobacterium > Carnobacterium sp. GW821-FHT04C06. Next base: position 388,886 of record NZ_JBWKTN010000002.1, on the reverse strand, counting down.
TAAAACAGGTGACTAATACAGCTTTTTTTTGCGGTTTTTCATTGGTTAAAGGATGTTTTGAATAATTTTCAAATGAAAGTTGGCAATTTTGATAAATGTCTTCCAACGTTCTTCCTACTGATGCCATTCTTACTGCTTCTAACACAATAGGCGTACTTACCATAGAAAGGGATTTTGTACGAATGCCTAGTTCTTCAGAAAGCATATTGCCAAAAGAAGTTAGCGAACCCATGTCGGACAATACTAATAATCCATGTTTATAAGACTCTCGATCTGCAAGTATTGTTGTTTTAACGCGCTCATACATCTTTTGAACTTCCATCGTCAATGGCATATCAATAGCGACTCCAACTTTGGTGTCTAGCAATTCTTGTACAGTCTCTAACATACTAGTTGCTGTTGATCGCCCATGCATTAGAACCATAATAGAGACGAGTTCTTCTTGCGGTACTACTGCGTCGCTAATATCAATCGTTAAAAACATGGTAATAAAACCGATTTCATCAAAAGGGATTTCAATTTGTAAACTTTCTTCAATCATACCAGATAAATCAATGGCTACTTGGAATTCTTTTGAATAATTTTTCCGAACATTGTTTAAATCTGGATGAACAATTTGACGATTTTCTTTGATACGTTCAATCGAACTTTGCAAATGTAGTGCAAATGCAAAACGCGCTTTTGGATTGTAGCTTCGATCTAGTCGTTCTTCGGCTAAGTCATAGAGTTGGTCCGTTAAACTTCGAATATCTTCTGGGATCAAATCTTGATGAACTTCACTCATCGATAATTTTTCAACATAATCTCTAAAATATTTGTTCATATCTGTTGCCATTAATTCTTCTAAATTGATGTCATCAATTGAACCTGTTGCTAAAATTTCATCTACTTTTTCCTCAATAATACTGTATACACCCATATCTTTATCTGTTTCTTGACCACTTGGAACATAGCTAAATTGACTGGTTTTATGATCAATTAATCGTTCCATACGTTCAGGCGCTTCTTTGACTAAAAGCAATCCTTTTTGAACTTGTAATGGCAAATCTTTTTGGGAAATACGTAAATATTCTTCTTGGTGAGTTCGGTAGTGTAAAAATGCTTTCGCGCATACTAATTTTAAATCTCTTTGGACTTGTCCAATATTGCCCTCTGCATGGTATAACATGAAAGCTAATAATACTTCTCTTTCTACGACAATTTTTTGGCCAAGACGATCTGATTCTTTTTGTAAAAAAGTAGCAACTAATTCATAGCGTTCATCAATTGATCTTTCTTCTAATGGAGGTAATGTAATCATCATTGGAATACGGCGATTAAACGTTGACAGTAATGTATCAGAATTTTCTGTTGTCGCTCCTATAATTTGAACACTTGCTTCATGGACTTGACTGCTTTCACCTAGCGGACGGTAAATCCCTTTATCGATGAAAGTAAAGAGCATTTCTTGTCCTTCTGGAGGCAAACGATGGATCTCATCTAAAAAAAGAATTCCTCCATTTGCTTTATTCATTAACCCAGGGCGATCTTCGGTAGCCCCTGTATAGGAACCTTTTTTAACACCAAAAATATGACCAAATAATAATTGAGGATTTTGAGCATAATCCGCGCAGTTGAAAGAAATAAAAGGAGCGTCTGCGGCTAATGTTTCTGACTCTACTGCAAAGTGGTACATCGACTCAGCAAATAGGGATTTCCCTGTTCCTGTTTTACCAAAAATAATAGTGTGTAATCCTCTTGGGGGATATAAAATGGCCGCTTTTGCTTGTTGAATCATTACTTTAAGAGATTCTTTATTCCCAATAAGATGAGCAAAGGATTCGGTATCATTTGTCGCATGTTCTTTCTTTTTATCAAGGCGTTGATACAAAACTGGTCTGCCGTTTATTTTTTCAATGGCTTTTTCTTTAAACAAATCATTTAAATATCTACTTACGTTTGCACGATCTAAATCCAATTCTTTTGCAATCTCAACTGCTGTAAATTGTTCAGATCGATTTTCTAAAAAATTTAAAATATCTTTTTTTCGATTAGACAACTAGTATTCCCCCAATCTAAACTTGTTCAAACTTCTATTTTTAAATAAAATGGGCTTTTTTATCTTTATTCTTTTATTTTTCTTCTTGCCCCTTTGTTTTTTTGATCTTTCTTTTTGTTTTTTCTTTTTTTAGGAATTTCTGGAGTGGGAGCAATTTTTTTCTTTTCTTTTTTTACTTTTGGAGAAGCTGGTTTACTTTCTACTTCAACTTGTTCTGTTTGTTCTGGACGCTCAGTAACAATTTCTCCGCCAAATAGATACAATGGCGTTAATTCAATCTCTAAAGGCTCGACAATTTTTTTAAATTCGCGACGTTCTCGGTCATTCACCAAGGTTAAAACTGTTCCGTCAGCCCCCATTCTAGCCGTTCTGCCTGAACGATGAATATAGCTTTCTTTAGTCATCGGTAAATCATATTGAATCACATAAGGCAAACCGTGAATGTCTAATCCTCTTGACGCCACATCAGTTGTTAATAAAAGTTTTACTTTTTTATTTCTAAATTGTTGCAAAGCATGTTGACGTTCTGTTTTATATTTTTCGCCATGTAAGACCGCAACGGAAACACCTTCATAACTTAATTTTTCAGCTACAGTTACTAAATTGGCTACGTTATTGATAAATACCAAACCACTGAAGTCAGGGAGTTGTGTTAATCGTTTAATAACTTCAACACGTTTTCTTGTTGGCGTTTCAATATAGCCATGAACAACGGTACCATGTGACTCATCTTCATTCGTTACATCAATCCATAGTGGATCGCTATTAAACCATTTTGGCATCTCAGTCATGATTTCATTACTGGTTGCTGAGAAAAAACCCATTTGTCGTTCATTTGGCATTTTAGCTACTACTTTTCTAACAGTTGCTAACTGATCTTGTTGAAGTAAGTGATCTGCTTCATCTAAAATGACTGTTTTCACTTGGTGTAATTTTAATTTTTTTAAATCAGAAATTTCTAAAATTCGACCTGCTGTTCCTACAATAATTTCAGGCTTGTCTCTTAATTTTTCTAGCTGACGTTTAATATTGGCTCCACCAATTAAGGGTTGAACTTTAATGTCTACTTGTTTCGCCCATTCTTTTACAACGGCTGCCACTTGAACAGCTAATTCTTGTGAGGGTGTTAAAATAACAACTTGTAACCCAGCCTTTGGCACGATTGTTTCTAAAAGCGGTAGTGTGTAAGCCACTGTTTTTCCTGTTCCAGTTGGTGAAATGCCGATCACATCTTTGCCTTCAATTAATGGCGTAAATACTTTTTCTTGAATTGCAGAAGGTTGATTGTACGCTAATTTTTCCCAGTATGCTTGTAGTTCGTTTGTTAGTTTATCCATAGTGTGTAATTTCCCCGTTTCTCTATCGTTCATCTTATCTATTATACTTTAAAAAAACGTCCTTTTGTTGGATATTTTTAATAAATTCCTTTTTTATTTAAATTACTCTATTTTATTATCCGCAATTTAAATTTATATCATCAAAAAACCATTAGATTTTTTCATCCAATGGTTTTTGTTTACTTATTTAAATTTTATCTGCGTCAAAAACAATGCCTGCATCGTCTCTAAGTTTTTTCAGCACTTCATTCACTTGTTGACTTAGCAATAACCACGATTGATAAAGCTCTTGATTTTTTTTATCTTCTGGATGATTCAATACTTTAGCAAAGGCTTTTGCTTCATCTACCATTGGATTTTCTTGAGGGGGTGTTGCTAGTTCTTGACGTGTCGCTGTTTTACGGTCAATGACTTCAATTGACGAAATGGCGTTTACTCCATCCATAAGAATGGTTTGATTAAGTGTGTAGATTTCTGAAGGTAAGTACGAATCAACCATTTTACCTGTTAAGAGTGTCACATCGAAACCTGGATATCTTAAAATCATGGTTCCCATTCCGTCAACTTCCGTTGCGATTTTTTGTGCAAAATAATGACAGCTTATCGGCATCCCAAACCAACCAATTGCAGCATACACACCATACACACCTAAATCAGATAAAGCCCCCCCTGAAAAGTGTGGTGAAAAAATATTGGGTTCTTGTCCTTCTAGCACTTGATCATAGCGAGAAGAGTATTTCATATAAGTAAAGGTTGCCCCTTTGATATCATCTATTTTCGTTAATTCTTCTTTTACAATTGCAAAATTTTGTTCGTGGATATGTCTTGCTGCTTCTAAGAGAAATACATCGTTTTCTTCGGCTACTTGTTTAGCAGCATGCCATTCTGTTGGATTTGAAAACATCGGCTTTTCAACGATTACATGTTTTTTCGCTTTCATTAATGTCAACGCTTGTTGAAAATGTAGGCTATTTGGCGAAGCAATATAAACAACATCAATTCCTGGATGGTTTGCAAAATCTTCTAATTTTGTCTCAAAAATAGTGGCTCCATAAGGTTTTCCAAAAGTTTCAGCTTGTTCCTTTTTTCGTGAATAAACAGCCACTAGCTGGTACTCTTTTGTTTCAATGGCAGCATCAATAAATTGATTCGTAATCCAGTTTGTTCCAATAATTCCTAAATTTAACATTGCTTCACGTCCTCAATTAGTTTCATCGTTCTATTAAATCAATTTAGTTTAAAAGGAATCGACTTATTTATTGTAATCGTTTTAGGGGTCACCTGACAAGTATAAGCTATTGTATTAACACCAGTTTTTAATGCGTTTTCCATTGCTTCTTGAAGCGCTGGCTGCATCTTTCGATTAATTGTTGCAGATTCTACTCCTTCCATTTGAACAATAAAACAAACACATCCATAGAATCCTACTTTCACGGCATGAATTAGTTCATTAACGTGTTTTAATCCTCTTAAAGTTGGAGCATCTGGAAATGACACTTGGTTATTTTTTTCTAGGGTCATTCCTTTTACTTCAATAAATCCTTTTTCAGATTTATCGGTTTCAAAATAAAAATCAAATTTTGAATTTTGATACACAACTTCTCTTTTTAAGGTTTGGATGATTCCTTTAACCCCTGGCAACTGCATTTTTCCAGTCAATAAGCTTTCCTCAACTATCTCATTAGGAACTTGACTGTCAATATTTATCAGTCTATTTCCTTTTAAAACCGAAATTAAGTCATAATCTGTTTTTCTCGTTTTAGAGGGAACATAATTTAGGTATACCGTCACTCCTGGTATGAGCAATTCTTTGCATCGTCCAGTGTTTTTAACGTGTGTTACAATCTCTTTTCCTGCAACTTGGCAGATAGCAATAAAACGATTTGGTCGTTCGATAAAGGTTCCTTTCACAATCTCTCGATACTCTACCATAAAACACCTCATCTATTTTAATTTAGTCTGTTCTTTTCTATACTAAAAAATCGAAAAGCTAAAAAGAAATTCTTTTAGCCTTTCGATTTTATTTTAACCCATCTCATTAAGGATATCCATGTCTTCATCTGATAATTCAAAATCAAAAATCGCTGCATTTTCAATTAATCGTTCTTTATGGGTTGTTTTAGGGATAGGAATAACGTCTCTTTGAATATTCCATCGTAATACCACCTGTGAAACTGTTTTATTGTGTCTATTCGCAATTTTCAATAATTTATTTTCAGTAGTTAATTTGCCTCTTTTTAAGGGTGAGTAAGCCATTGAAACAATATTTTTGCTCTCACAAAATTCATGTAGCTCTTCTTGACTATGACCAGGATAAATTTCATATTGATTGACCGTCGGTTTTATTTTAGCAGATTTTAATAAGGGTGTTAAATCACCACGGGTAAAGTTTGCTACTCCTAGCGCTCTTACTCGTCCAGCTTCCACTAAAGTTTCCATCGCTTGCCAGGTATCTAAATTAACATCATCTGATTCATTTGGCCAGTGAATCAATAATAGATCGATATATTCTAATTCAAGTCGTTTAAAGCTTGCTTCGAAGGCCTTTAATGTAGAATCAAAGCCCATCTCATTTTTCCAAATTTTCGTCACAACAAAAAGTTCTTCTCTTGAAATACCTGCATTGATTGCTCGATTAATGCCTCGGCCAACTCCGACTTCATTATTGTACATTGTCGCTGTGTCAATCAAGCGATAGCCATTCATAATTGCCGTAAAAACAACTTCTTCTACTTCGTTGTCGTCCATACCGTATGTTCCTAATCCTATACCTGGAATCGTTAACCCGTTTTTCAAAGGCAATCTGTCTAATAAACTTACTACCATTCGTATCACGCTCCTTTATAGATTAAGTTAAGTGTAACGAATTTAAAGAGTGAATTCAAAGAATAACCCTTATACTAAAGTAGCCTAGTCAAACCTATTTTAGTGTGTCTGCTAAATAGGAAGTGCGCTAAGAATTACCATTAACAGACATAAAAAAATCATACTAATAGTAAATTTTTTGTATAACATCAATAGAGCAATATATTCACGAATTAGTGCTGTTGGTAAAAAATAGAGCGCCGTTGGAGCTCCAACTCCTTCTGCCTTTAATTGGGCTTTTCTGGCATACAGTGCACCTCTTAAAACATGATAATTATTAGTTGAAAAGAGAATTTTTGGATTTTCTTTATCATTTTTCCAATCTTCGAAAATTATTTTTTTAGAAAATTTCATATTCTCATAGGTTGTCGTTGAAGCATCTTCAACCAAAATTTTTTCTTCTGGGATTTGTTGAGATAGTAAGTACTTCTTCATAGCAAACGCTTCTGATACTGGCTCATCTGCTCCTTGCCCACCGCTCACAACTATTTTACTAGAACTATTTTTAACGTAATATTCAATGGCTTTATCCAACCGACTTTTTAGTAAGGGGGGAACTTCTTCACTTTTTATTCCAGAACCCAGAACAATAATATAATCAATTTGTTTTTTTATAGGAATCATTTGATACATCCAAGAATAAAATAAATAACAAATAAAGAAAAAAGAAATCAACAGATCACTTAAGATCAAAAATAAAATTGCTGAAAAAAGAACTAAATGTATTTCACCTGATCCGATAGTTATTAAATAAAAAAAAGCAGGTACAACAATCAATAAATTCAATCCTAATAACGCTGAAAGTTTTGCAGTTACACTACGCCCTTCCTTAGTATTCATAATATGTGTATTAACAATAAAGAAAATACTGACACCTAAAAATAATACCGGAAATAGTAAATAAACAATCATTAGAACAATAAATGAACCTTTGTTAGACACTTCACCTATTTGAACTAATAGTAATGACAACAAAGTTAGCGTAAGAAAAATACTTCCAAATGCTACACTCATTCCTCCAAAAAAACTGCGACGCTCTCTTAATAAAACCACCATACCTATTATAATAAAACAACTTGCTAAAATAACGAACTCCATGCTTCATCTCCTCTATAACAATTTGCATTTCTCTATTAATAGTTTATCAAATCTACACTTAGTATAATAGATTAAGTTTCCACTTGCATCTGATTTGCTTTTAAAGATTCTGAATTAACTTGCTAAAAAAAAGTAAATAAAAAAAACCAAAAATTCTTTTGGTTTTTTTAGATTAGATTCAAGTATGATTAGACATCAGAAAATAATGTTTATTGATTTTTTTCAATTTCTTCTAAAGCTTTTTTAGGAACTTCGCTTTTTGAAACTTCTTCCCATGAAAGGACACCTTTTTTAGGGTGAACTTTAGCTTTCAAGTAAGCATTTTTCTTTAATGGGCGATCGAATCCTCCATTAAAAGATAATTTTTGTAATTCTCCATCTTCGTTGTAAAATTTTTGATTATAAGAATAGTTAATGCTTTCTCGACCTTGATCATCCTTTTGAATAAATTTATGACCGTCAGTTATGATTTGTGTGTAATATTCTTTACCAGTATATTCTTTTTGATAAAAAAATCCTGCTGCAACAGCTACTACTAAAATAATTAATGCAATTCCTTTTTTCATCTTAATCCCTCTTTTCTTTCTTACATTATCTCTTTTTGAAAGAAAAAAGTCCTTTTAATGAACTTACAATTTAGTCTATCAACCTTACAGTTTAGTCATATCAGTTGAGTGTCACAACAACTAGCTCTGGTCGATTATTGATTCTAAATGGAAACGTCGAATTTCCTATACCTCGACTAATCACTAATCGTTTACTTTTTAATTGTGAGTGATAATGAATGCCTTCTGAAAAAGTTGGGTATTTTCCTTGTCCAGGAGCGTATAGTCCCCCAATAAAAGGTACTCTTACTTGTCCTCCATGTGCATGTCCGCTAAAGGTAATATCTGGAGATTTAACTTGATCCAAATGATAGCTTTCAAAAAATTCAGGATGATGTGCTAATAAAATTTTGGGTTGTTCTAGCATTCCTTCACTCAATTCAATTCCACTTAAAATAGGAGTTGATTGCAACTTAAAATTCTCTTTTTCAGATAACCCCATTATAACAAGGCCTGCATTGCTAATTTGCAACCATTCAGCTTCATCAATTAGAACTCGAACTCCTTGTGAACTTAGAATATCTTCCCACTCCTGTAAGTGTCCACTTGATACATCATGATTTCCAGTGACGGCATAGGTTGGTGCGATTGCTACTAATTCACTCGCTATTCGAGATAATTCCAATTTTGGAAACTCTTCTACTCGGATGTCTACTAAATCACCCGTTAAAAGAATTAAAGCTGGTTTGGCTTCCCTTACTTTTGCAACCAATTTATCCAAAGAAACATTGTGTCTTGGAATGTGTAAATCAGATAAATGAACAATCTTTGTTTTTTTAAGACTTGTTGCTAGGTAAGGAATCGCAATATTATACTGTGTAATTTTAATCCAATGATTCTGACTATATAAATAGAGTCCCACTCCTATCAAAATAACGATACCTAAAATTAAATAATTCATAAAATAGCCTCCATACCCTTTCTTTTCCTATTGTCCAAATTTTTCAAATTGATCTTTGTCACCATTAAATACCGCTAAATCTAGGCTTTTTTGTTTAATACTGCCCTTTGATAAATCGCCTTCTTCTGTGTATTCCCAGAACTTCCAAGGAATATTCTCTTCTTTACTTGGTTTATTTTTTGTATCAACTAACCAAATATCAGATTCTACAAATTCATTTTTTATAAATTTTTGATAGACATTAGCATCCACACATAAAATTAAGTTCTGTCCTTTTTCATCCATAACAACTTGAATAAATGCCTTTAATTCCTTGACAACACTTTCTTTTTCAGGTGGATTTTGCTTGTATTGATCGTACAATTCAACCATCACAACTGAAGGTAAGTCGCCTTTTTGAGTGGAAACAACTTGATTAAAATGACTACCTTGTGTTGCTCCAGGGCTATCAAAACTAAAATAGTGACTAGCACCTCTTCTTAGTGACGTTCCTTGGATTCTCTCCCAATTAATTGCAAATTGGTCATCTGTGTAATTGCTTCCCTCTGTAGCTTTAATATACGCAAAAGACAGTTGATTGCTTTCAATTCCTTGCCAATCTAAGTAGCCATCCTCTTGTGACACTTGGATGCCTTTGACCGGAAATGACTTTGTATCTTCTTTGAAAAGTGACCAATTTGATTCTTTAGCGACAAATAAACTAATTGCCATACTAACTAGCAAAATGACACCAATGATTGCCGTTAACTTAATTTTATTTATTTTAGGATCTTTTTGCAGATAATAGATCGTCAAAACCTCCTAGTCTTATTTATCACTAAATACGAGATTGCTTTTCGTCTAGTTTATCATAATTTACAATATTTGGGAGTTTTTCTTTTTCAAAAACAAAAAAATAGAAACTTACTATAGTAAGTTTCTACTCTTTTTAATTTTAGCTTATTCTACCCCATATGCAATACGTTTTACATTTAATAGGTGATGCGCTGTGACATTGTCTGTGGTGCTACTCCCACCCATTGCTCCACATCCTAAAGTCATTGACGGTGCTAGGTTCGTTGTTGCGCCTATTGCACCTAATGCTCCTAGTGTATTTACTAATATTCGCGATGCTTGCATTTCTAATCCATACTGTTCAGCTTTCAATTCATTTGTTGTATGAATTACAGCTGTATGACCCATTCCCTCATTTTCAAGTAATGCTTTACAAGTAGCTACTCCTGTTTCAAATGAAGAGACTGTGTAAAGTCCTAAAATAGGTGTTAGTTTCTCTCTTGAATAAGGATTGTGTTTGCTAATTTCTGTTTGTTCTGAAATTAAAACTTTTGTTCCAGCAGGTACCGAAATACCAATTAAATCCGCCACTGCTTCTGCATTTTTCCCAACTATCTCAGGATTTAAAGCGCCTGTTTCTCGTAAAATAAATTTACTTACTTTTTCAGATTCTTCTAAATTCATAAAGTAAACCTGTTTTTCTTTTAGTTTTGCTACAACTTCTGCTTTAATAGATTCTTCAACAACAATAGCCTGTTCTGATGCGCAGATAACACCGTTATCAAATGATTTACTGCTAACAATCGCCTCAATGGCCTCTTCAACATTTGCTGAAGATTCAATAAATGCTGGTACATTGCCTGGTCCTACACCGATTGCGGGAGTCCCTGAACTATAGGCTGCTGTTACCATTGCTTTTCCACCTGTTGCTAAAATTAAGGCTACATTTTTATGTTTCATTAAGTCTTCTGTTGCAATAAGTGTTGGCTGTGTAATGACTTGAACTAAACCTGCTGGTGCACCAGCTTCAATTGCTGCTTTATCAATAATTTCTGCTGTCATTAAAATAGACTTTAACGCTTTTGGATGGGGTGAAAAAATAATAGCATTTCTAGTTTTCAATGCAATCATCGCTTTGAAGATAACCGTTGATGTTGGATTTGTTGATGGGATCAATCCTGCTACTATTCCTAATGGTATGCCAATTTCAATAATTTTATCTTGTTCACGACGATTGATTATGCCTACTGTTGGAAGATCTTTAATACTGTTATAGACTTGCTCGCTTGCAAAGGTATTTTTTATTATTTTATCAGGTACATTCCCAAATCCTGTTTCTTCATTTGCTGAAATCGCTAATTTTTCTGCATTTTTCAATGTATTTTGATAAATTGATTCAATAATTTTATCTACTTGTTCCTGTGTATAATCTGCAAATTTTTCTTGTGCTATTTTAGCATTCGCTACTAACTCTTCTACTTCATTGAATGATTGATAGTTTGTCATTTAAATCGCTCCCTCGCTTTTATTAAAAACGCTTACAACATAAGTTTAGTTTATTTTACCCTATTTGTTAGGGAATATTTTGAGATGTTTTTGGAAAAAATTTACCTTTCGACTTATTTATTTTTTCACAAAGAAAGATACTTGAAACCTTATTGAATTAAAGGTATCATATAATAACAAGGGAAATTTCACAAATGTGACTTACATACTAAATCTTATATTAAAGGAGTTGGTAAAATGTGTCGTTTATTAATCGTTAGTGATGACTTATCTGAAAGAAGGGCTATTCGAAAATTAATTGAAGAAACCTTTATGAATATTAAAATACTGCCTGATGCAACAACAGAAGAAGAAGCTCTTAAGATTTCAGACCGTTTTCTCCCTGAAATGATGCTATTAGATATGGATACCATTTTTTTAGATGGATTTTCGCTAGAAAGAAAACTTTCTCAGCAGTTACCAAATTTAAAAACCATTATTTTTACAAAAAAAAATGACTTTGAAACTGTCCATCATGCGTTGCGTTGTGGCTTCTTAGATTATTTAGTTAAACCAATTGATTTGGATGAATTGAAGTTTGCAATCGATCGTTCAGTTAAATCCCTTAATCAAGTATCTTTAATGGATATTTTAAATAATAAGCCTTCAAATTTAGCTAAAGAACAAGTCAATATGATGTTAGATTATATTCATGACCATTTTGATGAAGAAATTAATTTAACGACGTTATCAGATGTCATGCATTTAAACCGGCATTATGTTAGTCGCTTTTTTAAAGAAGCTGTTGGAATGAATTTTATTGATTATTTAACCAATTATCGAATCGAAAAAGCGAAGCAGCTATTGATGAAAACAGATGATTCTATCACTGAAATTGCTGGTACTGTAGGATACCTTGATGCGACTTACTTTAGTAAATTATTTAAGAAAAAAGCGGGCTTTTCACCTTACCAATATCGTAAAAAATTGCAGGGTGAGTGTCTTCCAACAAGTATATAAATAAAAAAGGTACTGTCCTAAAAATAGGAGAGTACCTTTTTACGAGTTTATTTTTTGACAAGTAATGTTACGCTCTCAACATGGTGAGTTTGAGGGAATAGGTCAACTGGTTGAATTTTTTCAACACTGTAGCCACCTTCGTTTAGCAACGCTAAATCTCTTGCTAATGTTGCTGGGTTACAACTTACATAAATCATTTTTGTCGGTTGCATTTTTACAACAGCTTCGATAAAGCTTGGTTCTAATCCTTTACGTGGTGGATCGACAACTACAAGATCAGCTTTCATATCTTCGTCGCTCCATTGAAGCATTACTTCTTCAGCCAATCCTGTTTCAAACGTCACATTATCGATTTCGTTGATTTCAGCATTGTTTTTCGCATTTTCAACAGCTGCTTCAATCATTTCAATTCCGTAAACTTGTTTTGCAGCTTTAGCTAATGAAAGGGAAATTGTTCCAATTCCACAATAAGCATCAATAACCGTTTCTTCTCCAGTTAGTTCTGCATAATCTAAAACAGTTTGGTATAGTTTTTCTGTTTGCTTTGGATTCACTTGATAGAATGAACGAGCTGAGATTTCAAAAGTATTTCCTAACAATGAATCACGGTAATTATCGCGACCCCATAAGATAATATTTTCGTCTCCCATAATCGTATTTGTACGTGTTGGATTAACATTTTGCACAATACTGACTACTTCTGGTAGAGCTTCCGTAATAGCAGGTAAAATTTTACTTGTTGGGAATAATTTTGGTGTTCTTGTTACTAAAATAATCATCATTTCACCGGTATAATAACCACGGCGGACGATAATGTGACGTAGGTTCCCAGTATTTGGGCCTTCGTTGTATGGTTTCACATTAAATTCACGCATAATATCGCGCACAACCAGAATCGCTTTATCAATTTTAGGGTCTTGAATTTTAAAGTTTTCCATTGGAATAACGTCGTGGCTATTTTTACGGAAGAAACCTGTTGTTAATTTGTCATCAATTTTACGTACTGGAATTTGAGCTTTATTGCGGTAGCCCCATGGTTCAGCCATTCCGATTGTTTCAAAAACAGGTACTTCTGGTAATTTAGCAATTCGTTGCATCACATTGCGCACTTGTTGACGTTTAAAGTCAAGTTGTGCTGGGTACGACATGTGTTGCAATGGAGTAATTCCAACGCGTGTGTAGTTTTCGTCTTGTAATTCAACACGATTTTGACTTGAAGTTAGACGTTTCATTGCTTTTGCAAAACCAAATGATTTTCCTGTTTTATGAATCTTAACTTCCATTTCTTCTCCTGGAAGTGCATTTTCAATAAATAGTGGGTATCCTTCGATTTTGGCAACACCCATTCCTTCGTGTGTTAAATCTTCAACCTTAACTGTGTATTTCTCATTCTTTTTAACTGGTATTTCTTTATTTGCTTTCATAAAAAGCTCCCTTCGTTGGTACCATCTATCTGTAAAATTTGGTTCGTGAATTAAGTGACATGTTCGAATTCTCAACATAAAAATTTGCTGTCCTTTTAGAGTATCTCACAAAAGGACAGCAAACTCAAAGCTCATTTATTGATTTTTAATTTTTTTCTTCAGATTCAGGCTTAGAAATGATGCCATCGCCATTAATATCTTCATCTGTCAAGCCTTCAACTTCTTTGATAAAGGCTTCTTCAGCATCTTCAAAAGCCTCATCTTCTGCTGTTACAGCATCATTTGGAATTGCATCCACATCGCCAAACATTTCAATATGCTGAATTAAATTAGTGAAGGTCATTGGGGCATCTCCACCATATTCTCCATCTAAATTAATCATCATTTTTGAATCATCTAGTGGTTGGGCTTTAACCATCTTGGTTTTTGTGTACAGTACTTTAGGATGGTCAATGTGTTTTCCACCATTTAGCATTAACGCGATTAAGTGTAGCAATTCTACAACATTGGCTGTTTTTACAACAATTAGTGAAAAATAACCATCATCTAAATGGGCATCTGGTGCGATTTGTTCAAAACCGCCAACAGAATTGGTTAGTCCTAGTAGAAACATGGAGGCCTTTCCTTCAAAAACCCCTTCATCATACTCGATTTTCATTGGAATTGGTTTGATTCTTGGCAACATTTCTGCGCCTTTTACTAAATAAGCTAAATAGCCAAAAACTGATTTTAATTGGGATGGAACGTCATAGGTCAGTTCCGTTAAGTAACCGCCACCTGCAATGTTGATAAAATAGGTGTCATTTGCTTTTCCAATGTCCATTTTCACCGTTTGTTTCTTTGTGATAACCCTAGCAGCTGCAACTACATCATTTCTAGGAATATGAAGTGCTCGTGCGTAATCATTTGTGGTTCCCGCCGGAATAATGGCCATTTTCGGACGGTTTTCAAGTCCAGCAATGCCATTAACCACTTCATTGATCGTTCCATCGCCACCAGCTGCTACAATCAATTCAAAGCCATCCTTTGCTGCTCGTTCAGCTTCATTTCTGGCAGAATTAGGCTCTGGCGTCGTGGCATAAGCACTTGTTTCATAACCCTCAGCTTCAAGAATTTGTAAGATGTCGACTAAATTTTTCTTTAAGACTTCTCTTCCTGAAGTTGGATTGTAAATGACTCTTGCTCTCATATAAATCCTCCTCATGGAAAGTTTCCTCTCCAATATAACTTCTATCGTTTACTTAATTCTTGATTTAACAATTGGTTCACAACGCCTGGATTCGCTTGTCCTTTTGTCGCTTTCATGATTTGGCCTACTAAGAAACCAACTGCACGATCTTTCCCATTTTTGAAATCTTCAATTGATTGTGCGTTGTTATCTAAGACTTCATTTATCATTGGCAATAGTTGTGCTGGATCTGATAGTTGGACTAATCCCTTAGCTTCAACGACTTTCTTCGCATCTCCACCGTTTAGGATTAATTCACGGAAAACTTTTTTCGCAATTTTAGAACTAATTGTTCCATCAGCGATTAACGTAATCATACCTGCTAAGTTGGAAGGTGTTAATTTTGTATCGGCTAATTCAAGTCTTTCGCTGTTTAAATAGGCAGAAACTTCACCCATCAACCAGTTAGACGCTTGTTTTGCATCTGCATTTTCTGCTAATGTTGCTTCAAAGAAATCAGACATTTCTTTTGTTAACGTTAGTACCATAGCGTCATATTCAGGTAAACCAAGCTCTTCGACATAACGTTTGCGACGAGATGCTGGCATTTCTGGAATGGCATTTTTAACGCGTTCAATCCACTCGTCATCAATGACGAAATTAGGAAGATCTGGTTCTGGGAAATAACGGTAATCACTTGAACCTTCTTTAACACGCATTAAAATTGTTTCACCTGTTGTTTCATCAAAGCGGCGTGTTTCTTGTTGGATGATGCCACCTGATAAGAGCACACGTGCTTGACGAATTTCTTCGTGAGCTAAGCCACGTTTAACAAAATTAAATGAGTTTAAGTTTTTAAGTTCTGCTTTTGTTCCAAATTGTTCTTGGCCAATTGGACGAAGTGAAATATTGGCATCACAACGCATTGAGCCTTCTTCCATTTTCACATCACTGACACCTGTAAATTGTACGATTTGTTTTAACGCTTCTAAATACGCGTATGCTTCTTCTGGTGAGCGCATGTCTGCTTCTGATACAATCTCGATTAAAGGTGTTCCTTGACGGTTTAAATCAACATATGAATAACCATCTGTTCCATGGTTGTTTTTCCCAGCATCTTCTTCCAAATGAACACGTTCAATTCTGATTTTCTTTTTAACGCCGTCTACTTCAATTTCAATCCAGCCATCATAGCCGATGGGTTTATCAAATTGAGAAATTTGGTAGGCTTTGGGATTATCGGGATAAAAATAGTTTTTACGATCAAATTTTGTGTCTTTAGCAATTTTACAGTTTAAAGCTAACGCAGCTTGCATCCCAAAATCGATGGCTTGCTGATTGACTACAGGCAATACGCCTGGGTATCCCCAGTCAATCACATTGGTATTCGTGTTTGGTTCTGCTCCAAAATGAGCAGGGGATGGCGAAAACATTTTAGATTCTGTTTTTAATTCTACATGGACCTCTAGTCCGATTACTGTTTCAAAGTTCATCTGGTTTTCTCCTCCTACAAGTTTGGTTTTTCTTTATGAAATTCAGTTGCTTGTTCAAATGCGTAAGCAGCTTGATAAATCGTTGCTTCATCAAAATGTTTTCCAATCAGTTGTAACCCAATTGGCAAGCCATTTGAAAAACCACAAGGAATTGAAATCGCTGGTACACCGGCTAAGTTAACTGGAACGGTTAAGATATCGTTCATATACATCGTTAATGGGTCGTCCATGTTTTCGTCTAAATTAAAGGCAGTTGTCGGCGTTGTAGGACCTAAGATTAGATCGTAGTCATTGAAGACTTTTTCAAAATCTTGTTTGATCAATGTACGAACTTGGCCTGCTTTTTTGAAATAAGCGTCATAATAGCCTGAGCTTAGTGAGAAGGTTCCAAGCATGATACGACGTTTTACTTCCATTCCAAAGCCTTCTGAGCGGCTCATTACATATAAATCATCTAATGATTTTGCTTCTGGCGAACGGTAACCGTAACGTATGCCGTCAAAGCGTTGCAAGTTTGATGAAGCTTCACTTGATGCAATGATATAATACACGGCAATCCCATATTTTGAATGCGGTAAGCTAACTTCTTCAACCGTTGCACCTAATTTTTTATAGGTTTCAATTGCTTCAAGAACAGCGTTTTTAACGTCCTCAGCTACACCTTCTTGTAAATATTCTTTTGGAACACCAATCTTCATACCTTTGATGTCTTGGTTTAATTTAGCTGTAAAATCCGGTACTTCTGTTTTAGCGCTCATTGAATCGTTGGCATCATATCCACTGATTGCATTTAGCACGTAGGCATTGTCTTTTACTGTACGTGTAAATGGTCCAATTTGATCTAAACTTGAAGCAAAAGCAATCAAACCAAAGCGCGAAATACGACCATAAGTTGGTTTCATTCCAACAATACCCGTAAAGGCTGCTGGTTGACGAATACTTCCACCGGTATCACTACCAAGTGAAATTGGAACTTGTCCAGCCGCAACGGCTGCTGCTGATCCACCTGAAGAGCCACCAGGAACTTTTGTTAAATCCCATGGGTTTTTGGTTTGTTTAAAGTAAGACGTTTCTGTACTTCCGCCCATTGCAAATTCATCCATGTTTAATTTTCCAACTGGAATCATGTCTGATTCATATACTTTATTCATAACCGTTGCATCATAAATTGGAATAAAATCTTCCAACATTTTACTTGCTGCAGTTGTTTTGATATCTTTTGTAACAATATTATCTTTAATTCCGATTGGCATTGCTGCTAAAACATTGGATTCGTCAATGCCTTTTTCGTCTAGTTTTTTAGCTAACGCTAACGCTTCTTCTTTACTGACTGTAATAAAAGCGTCTACTTTATCTTCCGTTGCTTCGATACGGTCAAAGGTAGCGTTCATTAAATCTACGGCAGTAATCTCTTTTGAAATCAATAAGTCATGTAATTCGGTTAAGTCTTTCTCTAATAAACTCATGCTCCAGCCTCCCCGTTATCCATAATTGCTGGAACTTGAATTAGTCCATCTTTTTCTGTTTTTACATTTTTAAAGAGCTCTTTACGATCTGTTCCTTCAGTTGCAACGTCAGAACGCATTACATTTACTGTTTCTAGTGCATGTGTTGTGATGGGTACGCCAGTTGTATCGATGGCTTCAAGTTGTTCAACCATTCCAATGATTTGATCCATTTGCTCTGTAAAATGAGCAATCTCACTATCTTTAAATGCTAGCTTCGATAGCTTAGCAACGTGTTTTACTTCTGATTCAGTAATTGCCAATTTTATTCAACCCTCTTTCTTCTTTTCTTTATTCCAAATTGGAAACTCAGTTCCTATTCTATCATAAACCGCTTAAGGGCACTATCTTATTTACAAAAAAAGTGAAGTAAAGTAGGAAACTTTACTTCAACTTCTGCTATTTTTAAGATAATTAATCGAAAACATGAGATTGAAATTCTTTTTCCCCACTATCCCGATTTAAGAAGGCTTCCATTCCATCAATTGAATTAATCGAGATTTCAATTGGAATATTCGGCGGTAAATATTTTGATGCATTGTCTGACACGTGTTGTGTTAAGGCAATGATTTCAGATTGACCGTAAAATTGAGTCGTTACGGTTGCCTTCATTTTAATCAATTGATCTCCACTGTATGTCGCTTCTGCGGTAACACCATTTAAATTTGGGAAGAAGCTTTGAACTTGAGATTTAAAGTTTTCAAAACTCGTTGTCTCATTACTGGTTTCGCCATCTGTTCTTGGGAATATCACTTTCTTTTCGTTAATGTCTTTCCAGTTAGCAACAGTTGCAGCGCCATCTTTGCTAACGCCTTCGCTAAAGAAAACACCGCCAGCTAAACTATCTTTAGGCGTTTGTTCAAAAAGACCTACTGTAATTGGAATATTTCCTAAGCCTTCCATTTTACGCAAACGTGCAACAATTTCATTTGCCATTTTCTTCCCTTCAGCTTCTAAGTTAGCTCGTTGGATGTCGGTTTTAAATTCTGCTCCGTATTGTACTTTTTGGTAATAATCGACACTATTTAATGCTAAGCCAATACTTATACCTGCTAATTTAAAGTTATCGCCATCTTTTACCATGTAATTTTGTTCTAAAATTTGGCTTAAATATTTAGGTGCACGCTTATCTGGTTCAAGTTCCCCATTATCTACTGGATTCAATCCTTCAGGATCACTCACTGTTAAATCAGGTTCTGGATTATCGCCTGAGCTACGTTTTATCCACTTAGAAATTGTTTCCGCATCTAGTTGCTGTCCTTCTTGAAAATAGTAAGTGTCCGTTGGGAATTCTGAATGAGACAGATTCATTAAACCTGTTTCAAATGCCTTGATGTTGTATCCTGAGTTTAAACTTAAACTAACCCCTCTTGATTGACTCACTTTGTATTGCCCATCATTAATGACGTTTCGATAATAGTCCTTAGACAATTGACTAGTAGTTGCTTTCGCCTTTTCACTTGTTGAAGTATCTGTTGTTGTCGTTTGATTGTTTCCTGTAACGTCACCACATGCGGTTAAAAGCAATCCACATGACGCTGCTAACACTATTAATTTTCGTTTCATCAAGTTATTCCTCTCCTTCCAGTTGTTCTAGTAATTGATCTTCATTCCAAACCGTAATTTCTAACTTTTCAGCTTTTGCTAGTTTACTACCCGCATCCGATCCTGCTACGACAATATCCGTTTTTTTCGATACGCTTCCCGTTACATTGCCACCAAGATTTTCAATTCGAACTTTGGCTTCTTCTCGCGTGAAATGCGTTAGTTTTCCAGTTAAGACAATCGTTTTCCCATTGAATACTGAATCACTTTGTACGACTTCGTTTTTTTTCTTTCCTAAGTAATCTAAATTCACTTGCAAAGTTGCTAATTCGTTTATCAATTCCGTTACTTCAGGTAATGAAAAATAAGTTTGAAGACTTTCTGCAATAATGTCACCTATTCCATCGATTGCTAAAATTTCTTCTTTCGTTGCTTGACGGATTCCAGTCATTGAGCCGAACTCTTCTGCTACCAATTTAGCAGCCTTAGCACCAACATGACGAATCCCTAAGCCGAATAATAAGCGCTCAACTGAATTGCTTCGACTATTATCGATCGCCGCCAATAGATTATTAGCTGATTTTTCTTTGATTTTATCTAGTGTAAGCAGTTCTTCAAATGTGAGTTTATACAAATCTGCTACATCGTGTACAAGGTCTTTTTCGTACATTTGAATGATGACTTTATTGCCTAGACCATCGATGTTCATTGCATTTCTTGAAACAAAATGAGACAGGCCTTCCGTAATTTGAGCAGGGCATTTTGGGTTCATACAACGCAGTGCGACTTCTTCTTCTAAGTGAACCAATTCACTGTCACAAGCGGGACAATGGGTTGGGATTTGGTAAGGTTCACTTGTCTTTTCACGTTTATCAAGGACTACTCTCGTTACTTCTGGAATAATATCTCCTGCTTTATGAATAACAACTGTGTCGAGTAAACGAATGTCGCGCTCTTTAATTAAGTCTACATTGTGTAAGCTTGCTCGTTGTACTGTTGTACCAGCTAAACGAACGGGGTCCATAATAGCTGTTGGTGTTACAACTCCTGTTCGACCTACTGTCCATTCAATTTCTCTTACAATCGTCTGAGCTTCTTCTGCTGGAAATTTATACGCAATAGCCCAGCGGGGGGCTTTAACTGTGAAACCTAGTTTTTCTTGTGTTGAAAAACGGTTGACTTTGATTACAATTCCATCAATTTCATAAGGTAATTCGCTTCTTTTTTCATGAAACGCTTCGACATACTGACACACTTCTTCTATTGATTGACACAACTTGCGTTCATGATTTGTTTTGATGCCTAATTCGTCTAATTGATTTAAAGCTTCTTCTTGACTAGTCGCTGTCAATTCACCAAAGTCAGCTACTGTGTATAAAAAAGTACTCAGATTACGCTTAGCCGCTATTTTAGGGTTTAACTGGCGCAAACTACCTGCTGCCGCATTTCTTGGATTAGCAAAAACATCTTCGCCATTTTCTTCTCGTTCTTTATTTAATTTTAAAAATGAAGACTTTGGCATATAGCATTCGCCACGAACTTCAATTGAATAAGGTTTTTTTAAGCGGAGTGGGACTGATTTCACCGTTCTGATATTCTGCGTAATATCTTCGCCAACTGTTCCATCTCCTCTTGTAGCTGCTTGAACTAGTTTTCCTTCTTCATATTTCAACGACACTGCCAGTCCATCAATCTTTAACTCGCAAATGTATTCAACCTCTCCTTCAACTAATTTTTTAATTCGTTGATCAAAATCAAGCAAATCGTTTTTATTGAAGGCATTGCCTAAACTTAGCATTGGAATTTCATGAACTACTTTTGTAAAGCCTGGTAAAACAGTGCCACCCACTCGTTGGGTTGGGGAATCTCCAGTTACTAAATCGGGAAATTCCGTTTCAAGTTCAACTAAACGGTGATAAAGTTTATCGTATTCATGATCCTCAATGGAGGGGTTATCTTTTACATAGTATTCATAACTATATTGTTCTAATTTAGTTCTTAATTGAAAAACTTCTTCTTTGGCTTGATCAAATGAATACTTTTCAGTCATTTAAGACCCCTCTTTTCTTAATTTTAAGCTTTTTCGATTGGTGCAAAGGCTGCTAATAAACGTTTAATTCCTTGTTCAGGAAAAGCAATATCTAATTCTAAATTATTCGCGTCACCGCTGACTTTAACAACTGTTCCTGTTCCCCATTTTTTATGAAGTGCTTTGTCGCCAACAGACCAACCTAATTTTTCCGCGCCGCTTTCTGTTTTGCTTGAAACAGGCGATTGGTAAATACTACTTGTGGCTTTGGTAGCTTGCATTCGACTAACTGGACTGCCGCTACTTCTAAAGGGTGTATTCCCAGTAAATTGGTTACCAGACTCTAAAGCTTCTTCGCTAATTTCAGCGATAAAACGAGAGGCTGGATTAGCTTGCGTGCGTCCATACAACATCCGTGAATAGGCATTTGTAATGTATAATTTTTGTTCCGCACGAGTAATCCCAACATAGGCTAAACGACGTTCTTCTTCTAGTTCATTTTCCTCCATCAAGGCTCTTGAAAGTGGAAAGACACCTTCTTCCACACCTATCAAGAAGACGATGGGAAATTCAAGACCTTTTGCTGCGTGAAGAGTCATTAGGGTTACTTCACTGGTTTGTTCTTCTTCTAGATTATCTAAATCAGAAACAAGTGCTAGATCCGTTAAGAAGGTTAATAAACTTTTGTCTTCCGAACTATCTTTTTCAAATTGCTGCGTTACAGATAGAAATTCTTGAATATTTTCAATTCGAGTTTCAGATTCTAAGGTTTGTTCTGCTTTTAAGGCTTTTAAATAACCACTGCGTTTTAAAACTTCTTCAACTAATTCTGTTACTGGCAGGTATTCTTGCATTTGTCTTAAGTCTTTCATCATAAAACCAAATGCTTCCAATTCCCCTGCAGCTTTTCCAGCAATTGGTGTAATACTCACATTAAGAGCTGTTTCAAGCATTGACCAACCATATTGATTTGAAGCTGTTCTTAATTTATCAACGGTTCCTGGACCAATTCCTCGTTTTGGAACATTTACAACCCGTTCAAAGCTCATATTGTCTTCCGGATTTGCAATTAATCTTAGATAAGCTAAAACATCCCGAATTTCTTTGCGATCATAGAATTTATGTCCGCCGACCATTTTATAGGGAATATTGGATTTCAACAGGTTTTCCTCAATAACACGGGACTGTGCATTCGTACGGTACAACACGGCAAAATCGCCATATGCTAAACCACGTTCGCGCATTTCTTCTTGCATTTTTGACACAATGTAACGAGATTCATCGTGTTCGGATTGACCTCGATAATAGGTAATTTTTTCTCCATCATCATTGTCTGTCCATAATTTTTTCTTTTTACGATTGCTATTATTGCCAATCACATCATTAGCCGCTTTAAGAATCATTTTAGTTGATCGGTAATTTTGCTCTAGTAAAACAACCTCTGCGTCAGCATAATCTTTTTCAAAATTCAAGATATTTTCCATATTTGCACCACGCCAGCCATAGATACTTTGATCGGCATCTCCCACGACACAAAGGTTTTTAAACCGTTTCGCTAATAAATTAACAAGTGTGTATTGTGCATGGTTGGTATCTTGATACTCATCCACATGAATGTAATGAAATTTATTTTGATAATAATCTAACATTTCGGGGCTATCTTGGAATAGACGAATTGTTAGCATAATTAAATCATCAAAATCTACTGCTTGATTGCGACGTAGCTCTTTTTGATAATCATCATAGCAATCGGCGACTATTTTTTCAAAAGGACTGCTTGCAGTTTCACGGTAATCATTGGGTGTCATCAACTCATTTTTTGCATTGCTGATTTGACTTAAAATTGCACGAGGATCATATTTTTTTGGATCAATATTACGTTCTTTTAAAATACGTTTCATCAAAGTTTGTTGCTCGCTTGGATCACTTATAGTGAAGGCTTTATTGTAACCGATTTTATCGATGTCACGACGTAGCATGCGGACACACATTGAGTGGAAAGTAGAAACCCAAACATCATTGCCTCCTGTTTTCATTAAACGAGCGACCCGTTCTTTCATTTCTTTAGCAGCTTTATTTGTAAATGTGATGGCTAAAATATTCCATGGATTTACTTGTTTTTCTTCAATTAAATACGCGATACGATGTGTCAACACGCGTGTTTTTCCACTACCAGCACCAGCCATAATCAAAAGAGGCCCTTCTGTGTGAATCACAGCTTCTTTTTGACGTGGATTCATTCCATTTAATAAATCATCTCTTAATACCAATTAATAACATCCTCCTATTTCAAGCAATTTCGTGAACGTTAGACGTTTTAAATCCATTGGATCGAATTTTCAAAAACTAGACACTATCTGCTCATTTTATACATTAGTCCATTATAGCAAAAAAACACGAAAACTTCTTTAAAAAAAGAATAAGAGTTTTCAAACTATCCAATAAAAAAGACGAAGCTTTTTTAGCAGCTCGTCCTTTCTTCCGTTACGTTTTTTCTACCTTTGTCAAAACCATTGATGTGAGCCAAGCCGTAATTGGAATAATCAAAATAGCACCAATTCCAATACAAAGAACAGATAAAACTTCCGCCATAAATACTTTGGAATTAATAATAGTTTCAAAAGAATAATAAATATCTTTAAACCAAAGAATAAGCGCTAGGTATCCTCCTACAAACGCAAAAAATAAGGTGTTAGTGGTGGTGCCTAAGATATCTTTTCCAACCGTCATACCTGATTTAAAAAGATTTTTTTTAGTCAACAATGGATTATGGAAGTAGATTTCGTTCATTGCAGAAGCAATTGAAATTGCTGTATCGGTAACTGCTCCAATCATTCCTAACAAAATGGTTGAAATCCCTACTTTTATAAAGTCAATTCCAATATAGAATGAAAAAGTGCTTAGTTCTTCTACTTCTTCTTCACCAAATCCTTGGATTTTGGCAAACTCCATTAACCCGTAAACCAAGATGAATAAAATAAAAACCGTCATTAAAGTTGCCACAAAAGCTGTCTTTGTCTTTAAATTGACTTCATTAATGTAAAACAAATTGACACAGCTTACTAAAATACAGGCAATAAAGGTTAAGAATATCGGGTCTTTTTCATAGACCGTTAATAACATCATCATAAAAACAATGACAAAATTTAAAAATAAGGCAATAAAAGATTTAGTTCCCTTTTCTCCACCAATTATTCTCATTAAAATAAATAAAATAATAGCAAGACCCACTAGTACAGTCATTTGATCCCGCCTTTCTTATGGATGAAGTAAATAGAAATGTACAACCCAATTGGAATCGTCAAGACAATCCCAATACTTCCTGCTAAAGCTCGTACTAGTTCTAACGATAAATTCATTGAAAGTGTGTAACCAATTGCGGCACCATTTTTTAAATACAGTAAGACCATTGGAACTGCCCCACTAATATATGCAAAAAACAGTACATTTGTCATGGCCCCCATAATATCCTTGCCAATCTCCAGCCCTGATTTCACAAGGGCTTCTTTAGAAATCTCTTTATTTTTAGTAACCAACTCCTGTACTGTTGATGCCATAATAATAGCTACATCCATTACTGCACCTAGCGAACCAATCAATACTCCTGCTAAAAAAACTTTTCGAGGTGCACGAGTTAAAAATTGCATTTCTTCGTATCTTAACCCTCGATCACCAAGTAGGTTCATCACTCCGTAAGCAATGAAAAAGGAAATAAACGTTCCAATTAACGTGGAAATAATTGCGGCATAGGTTTTCCTGTTGTTTCCACTGACTAAAAAGAGTGAAATCACCGTAAATAGTACAACCATTCCCATTGAAATAATCAGTAAATTGCCATTTTCAGAACGAATATAATAATCAAGTACAATTGATAAAATCACAATGTTTAGAATCAAACTAATAATTGAAAAAACGCCACTTTTTTTTCCAACAAATAAAGCAGATAGTAGGAAAATCCATCCGACAATTAACAAATATTGATCTCGCTTAACACCATCAATAGAGCCTTCCAAAGGTGTTTTTGATTTTTTTGAAATGGAAACAAAAAGTTCATCTCCAACTCGGTATTTTTCATCATGAGCCCCTGATAAAGAATACTCATTTTTCAATAAAATTTTATCGCCTTGATGAGCGCCATTTTTTACAATCCCTGTCAATTCTTGCGTTGTGACCAGATCTTTATTATGTGTTGCATCCGTTGTCTCAACTGACTTTACAACGGTATTTTTTGTTATTTTCACAACCGTCTGTTGATATAAATGCGCATTATGCGTTACAAAAAACCACGACAAAAGGACACTCAAAAAAAGAATACCTACAAAAAAAATTGTTTTATTATTTTTCAAACAATCGCCTCTCTCATTCAAACAAAATAACCACAATCTCTATAGTAGCATTGCGGTTACAAAAAAATTCATATAATAGAAAATTCTTAGTTAAATTTTAATCATTTAAAACACTTAATACTAACTGATTAACTGCGATTCGGACTTGTTTTCTAGCCAGTCCAAATTGTCTTTTTCTTAGAAGATCTACAATTAGAGAATAGTGATGAATTTTTTTAGGAATATTTTTTTTCAATATACAGGCTAATTCAGAGTCTTTTTGTTGGTGAAGACTACGAATCGTATCCATAACACTGCTCATCATGTAATCATTTTTCCCGCTTTGTAAAAACACACGAATCAGTTGACGCTCTTTTTCGTCATATAACTGAACGTCACCTTGTTCAATACAGGCGATCATCTGATTCAATAAACAATCTAATTTAGGAAAGTCAAGTTGAATCTCTTTTAGTTCTATAAAATGAAGTTGATGAACAATCATCAATTCAATATACTCTAGTCGGTCAGCGTATTCTTTAAATTTAATTTTAGGTTCTGTTACCACTGCACCTTTATGAGGAATAATCGTTAAATAGCCCTCTTCTTGTAGCTTTAAAAAAGCATTTCGAATAGGCGTCCTACTAATTCCTAAACAAGTTGAAATCTTTTGTTCTGTGATATGCGTTTGTGGCAACCATTCTTTTGATTGAATCTGTTCCTTTAAATAATGATACGCAACTTTTTCTAAGTTTTTCGACCTAGGCATAATGAATTCCCACCAACTTCAGTATTTATTTCAATTCTGTTTCATTGCTTTTTTCCCGATATCCATTCGATAAAAGGTTCCTTCAGTATCCACTGCTTTCAATTGCTGATAAGCTTTATCTGCAGCTTCCTTTAAGGTATCACCTTGAGCTTCTATTAAATAGATTCTACCACCATTTGAAACTAAATTTCCAGTTTTATTTTTTTTGACTCCTGCATAATAAACTTGTACCTCTTCAAGTTTCGTTAAATCAGGTAGTATTATTTCTTTTTGATAGGCTTCTGGATACCCATCACTTGCAATGACAATGCCAATATCATATCCTTTTTTTTGCCATTCAACAACTGGAACTTGATTATTTAATAAATCATCAATGAGTTGTGCAAAATCACTTGTTAAGCGATTTAAGACAACTTGCGTTTCTGGGTCTCCAAATCGAGCATTGAATTCAATTACCTTGACTCCCTTTTCAGAAGCAATAAGGCCTGCATATAAAATCCCAGTGAATTCTCTTTCTTCAGAACGCATTCCTTGTACGGCAGGCTTTAAAACTTTTTCAACAGCTTCTTCAATCATGCTCTCGGGGATTTGTGGAACAGGTGAATAGGCTCCCATCCCTCCTGTGTTAGGTCCTTTATCTCCTTCATAAGCTCGCTTGTGGTCCTGGGCAATCGGCATTGGATAAATTTTATTATTGCTTACAAACGCCAATAATGAGAATTCTTCGCCACTTAAAAATTCTTCAATGACTACTCGCTTTTCTGCTCCTGAAAATTTCCCATCTAACAACATATCTTTTAATGCTAACGTTGCAACATTCATATCTTCAGCAACTACGACCCCTTTTCCAGCTGCTAATCCGTCTGCCTTAATGACAATTGGCGTTCCTTTTTCTTCTACATAACATAAAGCTTGTTCATAATCTGTAAATGTTTGGTAAGCTGCTGTTGGAATTTGGTAGGTTGTCATTAGCTGTTTAGCAAAATCTTTTGAACCTTCAATCAAAGCTGCTTTTTTAGTTGGTCCAAATATTTTCAATCCTGCTGCAAGAAAATCATCCACAATTCCATTCATTAATGGCATTTCTGGCCCCACAAAGGTCCAATTAATCCGTTCTTTTTTAGCGAACTCTATCAACGCTGCGTGATTGTTTTCTTCAATATCAACAAGCTGAATGCCGTCTTGTTGCATCCCTTCATTTCCTTTTGCGCAATAAACAGTTGATACTTTCGGGCTTGCTGCTAATTTTTTACATATCGCGTGTTCTCTTCCCCCACTACCAATTACAAGTACTTTCATTATTATCCCGCCTTTGATTGATTTTATAAGAATGCAAAAGCCTTTACTAAAACTAGTAAAGGCAGGTTTTATTAGTGTCTAAAATGTCTAACCTTTGTAAAGACCATTGTGATACCGTATTTATTTGCCATTTCAATTGATTCTTGATCTTTAATACTTCCGCCTGGCTGAATAATCGCTTCAATTCCATGTGTTGCCGCATATTCAACACTGTCACTCATTGGGAAGAACGCATCACTTGCTAGAACTGCTCCTTCTAATTTTCCAGCAGCCTGTTCTAACGCAATTTTAACAGATCCTACTCGGTTCATTTGGCCTGCACCAATCCCTAATGTATGGTGGTCATTTGCTACTACAATTGCATTGCTTTTCACATGTTTCATGACTTTCCATGCAAATTCCATTGCTTTTAATTCTTCAACTGTCGGTATTCTTTCCGTTACAACGTCCCATTCAGGAGCTTCTCCTAATAATAAATCTTGTTCTTGAATAAGCAGTCCACCTAACACACTCACTTGTTCTGTCCCTTTTACAACCGGCTGTTCAAAATTCAAGGTCATCAAACGGAGATTTTTTTTCTTGGTTAGACATGCTAAGGCTTCCTTCGTATAGCTTGGAGCAATAATAATTTCTAAGAAAATAGTGTGTAATTTTTCAGCTGTTGCAAGATCTACTTCGCGATTTAGCACAATAATCCCACCAAAAATGGAGACTTTATCTGCTTGATAGGCGTGTTCAAATGCTTCATAAATTGTTTCTCCAATTCCAACACCACATGGGTTCATATGTTTCACTGCTACCGCTACTGGTTCACTAAACTCTCTTGCAATTCGAATCGCAGCATCCGCATCTTTAATATTATTATAAGACAGTTCCTTGCCGTGAATTTGTTTTGCATTCGCAATTGAAAAATCAACCGTTAAAGGGTCTTCATAAAAACTAGCTTTTTGATGACTGTTTTCACCATAGCGAAGACTTTGCTTACGATCATAAGTAAATGTTACTTTTTCAGGCGCCTCTTCTCCAACTAAATCTGTTAGATAGTTCGCAATCAGTGCATCATAACTAGCAGTATGACGAAATACTTTGGCAGCTAAACGCTCTCTTGTTTTTAAAGTTGTTCCACCATTTTCTGTCAATTCGGCAATCACAAGAGCATAGTCAGCAGGATCTACTACAACAGTAACCGAGGCGTAATTTTTCGCTCCGCTTCTAAGCATACTAGGCCCACCAATATCAATATTTTCAATCGCATCTGCTGTCGTCACATCTTTTTTCAGAATGGTTTCTTTAAAGGGATAAAGATTTACACAAACGAAGTCAATTGGTTGAATGCCATACTCCTCCATTGCATTTGTATGACTCACTAAGTCTCTACGTCCTAGCAAACCACCATGAATTAACGGATGTAAGGTTTTAACTCTGCCATCCATCATTTCAGGGAAGTTGGTAACTTCCTCAATCCCAATCGTTGGAATTCCCGCCTCTACTAAAACTTGCTTTGTGCCACCTGTTGAAATAATCTCTACTTGATTTTCAACTAATGCTTTTGCAAATTCAATAATTCCTGCTTTATCTGACACACTGATTAACGCTCTTTTCATTTTGAAAAACGCCCCTTTATGTTTAATTTCCAGTTTTTTTAATCGCCTGAATGACTTCTTGAACCACTTCTGGATAAAGCTGATGTTCTGCTTGATGGATTTTTAATTCCAAACTTGCTAATGTTTCATTTTCTTCTATATTAACTCTTTTTTGAGCTAAAATGGGACCTGTATCCACGCCATTATCAACATAGTGTACCGTCACGCCAGTTTGCTTAACTCCTGCTTCAAAAGCATCTCGAATGCCATGCAAACCTGGAAATTCAGGAAGTAAGGCAGGATGGATATTTAAAATACGATTTGGATAAGCATTTAGTAAAGTTGGACCAATCAAACGCATATATCCTGCTAAAACAAGCATCTCCACTTCTTTTGCTTCCAGTTCTTTTAAAATTTCTCTTTCATATTCAACTTTATTTGCAAATTGTTTCGGTGAAAAAGACCGAACTGGAATTTGTAAGCTTTTTGCTCGCTCTAAAACATACGCCTCTGTGCGGTCAGAAAAAACCAACACAATCGCACCTTCAATTTCTCCTTGATTCATGCTTTTCGCAATCGCTTCAAAATTACTTCCGTTTCCAGAAGCAAAAACGGCTATTTTCATCCCTACACCTCTTCTAAAATCAATGCTTCATCCGTTCGTTTCGTAATCCATCCAATAACTGAAGCTGTTTCTCCGGCCTTTTTCAATTGTTCTAAAACGCTTTTAACGTCATCTTTTGAAACAGCAATTACCATTCCTATCCCCATATTGAAGATCTCGTACATCTCATGAGCAGGAATAGTACCGTAAAGTTGCAATGCTTGAAAAATAGGCAATACATCCCAACTTCCCAACTGCACATGGGCAGCTAAATTATTAGGAAGCATCCGTGGAATATTTTCAACAAACCCGCCACCAGTTATATGAGCGATTCCATGAATTTTTCTTTCTTTGATTAATGGAAGCAACGCTTTAACATAAATTTTAGTGGGTGTTAATAAAATAGATCCTAATGGTTCACCTTTTAATTCGGGTAATATCGAGTCATAATCAAACTCATTTTGTTCAAAAAAAACCTTACGAACTAATGAATACCCGTTTGAATGAATCCCACTTGAAGCAATACCTATCAAAACGTCCTCTTCTTTAATATCCGCTTTTTTTATCAATTGCTTTTTTTCTGCTACACCAACAGCAAAACCAGCTAGATCATAGTCATCATCGTTGTACATACCAGGCATTTCTGCAGTTTCGCCACCAATCAAAGCAGCTCCTGCTTGAATGCACCCTTCACTTACACCTGCAACTACTTTTTCCAAACGAACAGGAACATTTTTTCCTGTCGCTATATAATCTAAAAAATAAAGAGGTTCTGCTCCTTGGGCCACAATATCGTTTACACACATTGCCACACAATCAATTCCAATTGTGTCATGTTTATCTTGTTGAATAGCAATCATTAACTTTGTTCCAACCCCATCTGTACCTGAAACCAAAACAGGTTCCTTTACATTTAATTGGGTTAAATCGAAGCAACCACCAAATCCACCAATTACATCCATAACACCTTTGCGTTCTGTTTTTTTCACATGTTTTTGAATGCGTTCAACGGTTTCATATCCAGCCTCAACGTCTACTCCTGCTTTTGAATAAGCATTTGCCATTATCTAATTCCCTCCAAATTCTTTGCTTTTTGATACCATTTTTATTTGAGTACCGGTGCTGTTTCTAATGATTTGAGGTAATCTGCTTCATAATCATATAAATCTGTTGGAAAATCGCCATTAAAGTAGGCCATACATAATCCAGAATAAGGTGCATCAAAATTTAAACCAATCGATTCAATCAATCCTTCTTCACTTAAAAAAGATAAGCTATCTGCAAAGATTAAGTCTTTAATTTCTGAAACGGAATGATTGGCTGCTATCAATTCTTCTCTAGTCTGAATGTCGATTCCATAGAAACAAGGATAGCGTAATGGCGGAGAAGCAATACGAACATGAACTTCCTTTGCTCCAGCTTCCTTTAAAAGTTGCACAATACGGCGACTTGTCGTTCCACGAACGATTGAATCATCTACCATCACCACTTTTTTACCAGCTACAACACCTCGAACAGCCGACAGCTTCATACGAACTCCCTGTTCTCTTAATTCTTGTGTTGGTTGAATAAAAGTTCTAGCAATATATTGATTTTTAATTAAACCCATTTCATATGGAATGCCACTTTTCTCAGCGTATCCGCTAGCAGCAGATAGGGAAGAATTCGGTACACCAATCACAATATCTGCATCAATTGGCGCTTCTTCTGCCAATCTACGTCCCATATTTTTTCGAGCCGTATGCACATTCACACCAGCAATATCAGAATCTGGTCTCGCAAAATAAATATATTCCATTGAACAAATTGCCATTGTGGTGTCATCTGTGTACGTTTCAATGGTGTACCCTTCGTCATTAATAATGACAATCTCACCAGGCATCACCTGTCTGACAAAGGTTGCTCCAACAACGTCTAGTGCGCAGGTTTCACTTGCTAACACATAGGCTCCGTTTTTCATTTGTCCGATTGAAAGAGGTCTAAATCCGTTTGGATCAAGTGCTCCAATCATCGCATCACTTGTCATTAATATATAAGCAAAGCCACCTTTAACGGTTTTAAGGCTTTCTTTTAATTTATCAATAAATTGGGCTTCCTTACTTCGACGAATCAAGTGCATTAAAACTTCTGTATCCGAATTGGAATGAAAAATTGCACCTCCCTGTTCTAGTTCTAACCGTAAACTTTTGGCATTAATTAAATTGCCGTTATGAGCTAAAGCAATCTCTTCGTCATAAAATTTAAACAAAAAGGGCTGAATATTATTGATTCCTCCACTACCAGCTGTTCCATAGCGAACATGGCCGATTGCTGAATCGCCTTTTAAACGCTCTAGCTCTCTCTCATCTTTGAAGACTTCTGAAATCAAGCCGACGTTTCGATGGCCTTTTAACGCGCCTTGATGATTTGCCACGATACCAGCACCTTCTTGCCCTCGATGCTGTAAACTGTGTAATCCAAAATAGTTTAAGCGTGCAGCCTCTGGATGACCCCAAACACCAAAAACACCACACTCTTCGTTTAAACTTTTTACTTCAGTAAGCACGGAATCGCCTTCTCCCATAGTTGTCTTAGTTCATTTGTTGCTACTTGATAAGTTCCTTGTTGGGTCTTCATTGTCACGATTGGTTCAGCTGTGACTTCTCCGATTAAAACAGCCTCTTCTCCCATCAGTTTTGAAAAAGCTGCTGCATTTTCTTGCTTAACGGAAAGCACAAATCGTGATTGCGTTTCTGAGAATAGCCACATATCTGGCAAATCAACCGCCACATCGATTCCTACTTCATTTTCAAACGCACACTCGCTTAACGCAACTGCTAAACCACCCTCACTCGTATCATGAGCACTTTCAACTAAACCTGCTTGAATGGCTGATAGTACTTTAGCTTGGCGATTTTGCTCGACTGCTAAATCGAAGTCCATTAACTTTCCTTCAATTTTTCCTAATTCCATTTTTTGTAATTCAGAACCATTAAAATCCGCTTTGGTATTTCCAATGACATAAATATAGTCTCCTGCTTTTTTAAAGCCTTGTGTTGTTATGTGCGTTAATTTTTCTACTAAACCAACCATTCCAATCACTGGAGTTGGATAAACGGCTTGACCATTAAATTCGTTATACATAGATACATTTCCTGATATTACAGGAGTATCTAAAACTTCACAGGCTTTTGAAATCCCGTCAGCTGACGTCCATAATTCCCAGAAAATATCTGGTTTATCGGGGTTTCCGTAATTCAAGCAATCTGTAATTGCTAGAGGCTTCCCTCCACTACACACTATATTTCGAGCTGCTTCGGCAACCGCAATTTGTCCACCTACTTCAGGATTTAAATACAAGTAACGTGCATTGCAATCCGTTGTCATTGCAATGGCTTTATCTGTTCCCCGAACGCGTAAAATGGCTGCGTCACTTCCTGGTCCCACCACTGTATTGGTACGAACCATTGAATCATATTTTTCAAAAACAGATTTTTTAGAAGCAATTGTGGGTTGTTGTAGCAGCTTTTTTAGTGTATCGATAAACGAATTAGCTTCTGGTTGATAATCTTCCATCTCCTTAAAAGCTTGGATTCTAGCTGGTTCAGTGTAGGGTTT
Organism: Carnobacterium sp. GW821-FHT04C06; assembly: GCF_059420345.1. Classification (NCBI taxonomy): domain Bacteria; kingdom Bacillati; phylum Bacillota; class Bacilli; order Lactobacillales; family Carnobacteriaceae; genus Carnobacterium; species Carnobacterium sp. GW821-FHT04C06. Next base: position 355,425 of record NZ_JBWKTN010000002.1, on the reverse strand, counting down.
ATAATAAGTTGGAGCATCTTCTGCTAAAGCATCTACAGGTAAATCAGCCACTAGGCTTCCTTTATGATACAGTCGATACATGCCATCGTCTGTCACTTCTCCAATTGTTACAGCATCTAATTCATATTTTTTAAATAGCTCAACTACTTGGTTTTCTTCCCCTTTTTTCACACAAATCAGCATACGCTCTTGTGATTCAGAAAGCATCATTTCATAAGGTGTCATCTGTGTCTCTCTTTGTGGTACGTCATCTAAATTAAGAATCAAGCCACTCCCCGCTTTAGAAGCCATTTCTGCACTTGACGAAACGAGCCCAGCTGCCCCCATATCTTGAATCCCAACTAAAATTTCTTGATAATCGTAAATTAACTCTAAACAGGCTTCTAATAACAGTTTTTCCATAAAAGGATCGCCTACTTGAACGGCAGAACGTTTGGTTTCTTCTTCATCATTGAATTCTTCAGAAGCAAAGGTCGCACCGTGAATACCATCTCGCCCTGTTTTAGCGCCAACATACATGATAGAATTCCCTATTCCTTTAGCTTGTCCTTTTTGAATGTCTTTATGATCAATTAAACCTACACACATAGCATTCACAAGTGGATTTCCTGCATAACAATCATCAAAGGCAATTTCACCACCGACTGTTGGAATTCCAATACAATTTCCATAGCCTGCAATGCCCGCTACAACTTCTTCAAACAAATATTTTGTTCGCTCGTTGTTTAGCTCGCCAAAGCGTAGGGAATCTAAAATAGCAATGGGTCTTGCCCCCATACTGAAAATATCACGAATAATTCCACCAACACCTGTTGCTGCTCCTTCATAAGGCTCCACAGCAGAAGGATGATTGTGACTTTCCGCCTTAAACACAACCGCTTGATTGTCTCCGATATCGACAATTCCAGCACCTTCACCGGGGCCTTGTAAAACCTGTTTTCCTGTAGTTGGAAATTTACGTAAAACCGGTTTTGAATTTTTGTAAGAGCAATGTTCACTCCACATCACTGAAAAAAGACCTGTTTCTGTGTAATTAGGCAAACGTTTTAAGATTTCCTCGCTAATCGTTGTGTATTCTTCATCCGTTAGGCCCCATTGCTGGTAAATTTTTTGCTCTTTAATTTCTTCTGCTGTCGGCTCTGTGTATTGGATTGTTGTCATTAGTTTGTCACCTTTCTAAAGTTCTCTATCATTGATTTAAAGAAATTTAAGCCATCATCGGAACCTAGTAATTGTTCAACCGCTCTTTCTGGATGAGGCATCATGCCTAGCACATTTCCTTCTTTATTGATAATGCCTGCAATATTCGCAATACTTCCATTTGGATTTTCATTTCCGTAAGTAAACACAATTTGATGATTCTCTTGTAATTCTTTTAATGTCGCTTCATCGCAATAATAATTCCCTTCCCCATGGGCAATTGGAATCTGAATAGTTTCATTCGCTTGATAACAAGATGTAAACGGTGTTTGATTATTAACTACCAATTCGACTGTTTTACACACAAAATGCAAAGATTCATTACGACGTAACGCACCTGGTAACAAGCCTGCTTCCAATAAAATTTGAAACCCATTGCATGTTCCAAAAACAGGTTTGCCTTCATTTGCAAAACGGATGACTTCACTCATAATCGAAGAAAAGCGTGCAATTGCGCCACACCTTAAATAATCACCGTAAGAAAAACCTCCTGGTAATAAAACACCGTCAAATCCTGCTAAACTGGTTTCATCGTGGCGAACATACTCTGCTTCCTCTCCTAAACAATCTGTTATCGCCGTCAGCATATCCACATCACAGTTAGAACCAGGAAAAACAATGACTGCAAATTTCATTTAGTTTTCCTCCTGTATTTCGTAACGATAGCTTTCCATCACAACGTTGCTGAGTAATTTATCACAAATTTCTTCGATGGTTTCTTGAACTGGTCGAGTCGTTTTCTTCACTTTAATTTCAAAATATTTTCCGATTCGAATTTCTTCAATCTCTTGATAACCTAAACGATGAACGGCCCCTTTTACGGCCTCTCCTTGTGGATCTAAAACCGATTGTTTATAAGTGACGTAAACTTTTACAAAATACATATCAGCAACTCCCTTTTTATTATTTTTTTAGATTGATTCAAGTTTTAACAAACGTTCGAATACTTCTTGATAGACGGGAACTAGATTCCCTAAGTCCCGGCGATAAACGTCTTTATCTAAATGTTCGCCTGTTTTCACATCCCATAAGCGGCAAGTATCAGGAGATATTTCATCAGCTAGTAGAATGTTTCCATCTGCTTGTTTGCCAAATTCTAGTTTAAAATCAATCAATTGGATATCGATTTTCTTGAATACTTTTTGTAAGGCTGTATTTACTTCTAATGTCATTTTTTTAATTTTTTTGATTTCTTCTGCTGTTGCTAGCTCTAATAATTGAATATGTTCCTCATTCATCATCGGATCGTCTAGCTTGTCGTCCTTTAAGTAAAATTCAATGATTGGATTAGCTAAAGGAGTTCCTTCCTTCACGCCAAATCTTTTTGAAAAACTTCCAGCAGAAATATTTCTTAGAACGACCTCTAAAGGAAACATTGTAACTGAATCAATTAATTGTTCGGTTTTTGACAGTTTTTTTATAAAGTGATTGTGAACACCTGCTTCTTTTAACAGGCTAAAAAGTAGGCTTGTAATTTGGTTATTCAATTCACCCTTGCCTTGAATCAAATCCTTTTTTTTCCCATTTAATGCTGTTGCTTGGTTTAAATATTCAACCCATATCACATCTGATTCACTTGTCTTATATAATTTTTTTGCTTTCCCTTCATATAAAAGCTCCTGCTTTTCCAAAAAAAGACCTCCAATTAACATTATCTTATAAATGAACAATAAAAGGTTTTAAACTATAAATCGTTCGTCTTAAACACATATTCATTTTAACAATCTGCCAATTCGATGTCAACTTAAATAACGAACATTAAAAACTTTTAATGTATAAATAATTCGCATTAGGAGCATGTTTCTTTTTTTATAGATTATGATTATACTAAGGAAGCGGGATTACACGCACATTCTTTTAAATTGGAGCAGACTAATGGAAAAAATCATTCAACAATTTTTACAAGAAAAAGAAAGCTTAAACAATCTTTCTGAAAAATCTATTTACGCCTATCGCTGTGACCTTAGTGGATTGCACCTTTTTTGCAAAGAACGAAAAGTAGACTGGACTTCAGGAACCATCGATTACTTAACCTATTTGCAAAAAGAACAAAAATTAAAACCCCGAACACTAAGAAGAAAACTAACGACTTATAAAATGTTTTTCAATTATGCTCTTGAAAAAGAAATGATTGTTGGACATCAACCTTTACGTCTTAAAAAAAATGATTTTATCATTCCAAAAAATTTACCTAAAACATTGAATAAAAATGAGATAGCCGATTTAATCCACACAATCTACTTAGAGCACACTATTTTAAAAACAACTTATCGCAAAATGATTTGTACAAGAGATATTGCCATTATAGAATTACTTTTTTGTACAGGAATCCGAATTGGTGAACTTTCTAGTATTATGTTGGAAAATTACAATCTTATTGAACAAACCATTATTATTTATGGTAAAAATCGAAAAGAACGAATGATTTACATTTCAAGTACCGAGGTTCGATTAGCGATTCAAAATTGGCTAGCTCTTAGAGATTTACTTTTACCAAAAACCGATCATCTGTTTATTAATAAATACGGAGAACAGCTATCGATTTTTGGAATTGAGCATATTTTCAAAAAATATAAAGAAAAAGCCAATATTAATTCAGCTGCAACGCCACATTTTTTAAGACATACCTTTGCTACTGAATTATTAAATAATGGTGCAAATATTAGAGAAGTTCAAGAAATTTTAGGACATTCTAGTATTTCTACGACTGAAATTTATACACAAGTCTCAACAAATCGAAAAAAATACGTTCTAGAGAAATACAATTACCGAAATTCATTATTTGAAAATAAAAAAGAATAGAAAAACCTCCAAATAACTATAAATTATTTGGAGGTTTTTAAATGAATGAGTTAAAAAAATTAGAGTACTATCAAAATTATCAAGATATAGAGAAGTGTTTCCTAAAAACTAAGATTAATACATTACCATTATGTGCAGCGGAAAATTTAATATCCCCTTTTGTAAAGATTCCATTATCAAGTGATTATCAGGAACGTTATATTATGAATGGATTACATTCATACGACCCTTTAAATAATTTCATAGGAAGTACATTTCTTTTTGATATTTATCACTTGATAAATTTGCAGTGTACAAAATTATTCGGCTCTATCTATGCAGATGCCCGAACATTATCTGGTATGAATTGTGTAACTTCATTATTAATGTCAATTACAGAAAATGGTGATAAAATCATGGTATCAGATAGTCAATGTGGAGGCCATCAATCTATGAAAAATGTTTGCGAAAGGTTAGGTTTGATTATTTTTAATATGCCTTTTGATTTCGAGAACTATTCAATTGATTATGATGAAACATATCAAATATTAAAAAAAGAAAATATCAATTATTTTCTTTATGCCCCTTCTGATATTATAAACCCTCCAAACTATAGTAAATTAAAATTACCTGAAAATACAGTATTTTTATATGATGCTAGCCAAACATTAGGATTAATAGCTGGAAATCAACTGGATAACCCATTAATCACCATTGATAATAGTATTGTATTCGGAGGAACCCATAAAACTTTACCTGGACCGGCAAACGGATTAATAATGACATGTTCAAAAGAATGGGCTCTAAAAATCGATTCTAATATAAGTCCTAAATATATTCGGCATACTCAAATGCATCAAGTAGTAAGTTTATTGTATGCTTTATTTGAAATGGAAATATTTGGTGTAGAATATTCAAAAAGAATAATCAACTATGCCCAAGAATTAGGATTAGAATTGAGAAAAAGAGAATTTGATATTCCTTTTATTGGAAATCAAGCTACCTACACACATCAAATATTTATAAAAACATCTGAAAAGTTAATGAATACAATTTACTCAAATGCATTTAAATACAATATTACATTGAATAAAAAAGTGAAAAAACTATTTGATATTCACGGTATAAGATTAGGTACTCAAGAAATAGCAAGGTTAAAGTGGGATTATTCTCCCATCAAAGAAATAGCTAATATTATAGACTCACTTAAAGATAATCAAAAAGATACATTGACTTTAATGGATCAATTAAATATTCCTAGAGAAATTGAGTTCACCTTCAAAACAGAGGCAACATAGTATTAAGAAACAGATCATTTTCATTCTGTAAATCTACAATTTTTTTTAATTTATATACATGTTCTTGCCCTAATTGAAAACAAATTTCTTCACCATTTTTACAAAGTAAGTAGCATCTTTCAAGCGTTTCTATTTGTTTTTCTTGGTTTTCATGTATTAATAATCTATTTGTTTTTAATTCCAAACAAATAATACCTAATAAACTATATAATTGAATATTTTTGTCTCCATTATGCATAGAAGAATGGAGACTTTTTTTATAGTAGTATAGAGCTTCATCATAATCACCCATTTGCCTTAAAATTTCTGCTTTTTCATAGTATAAATTAAATCTTAACCTTTCTTTTTTTAACTCATATTCATCAATTGTCTTGTTAATCAGCTTAAGTGCTTCAATGTAATTTTGATTTTTAGTATGATAAATTGCTTTATACTTATTTGTAGAAAGTTCAGCAACTTTGTTGTTCCTAATTTTCTCACATTTAAAAATAATTTTATCAAAATAAGAATCATATTCGTACGGTATAGGTCTATCTAAATACATGTATATACTATTTCGTTCATTCATGCATTTTATATATATATCAATCGTCTCTTTTTCTTTTTTCTTACAAATTTCAATCGTCTCTTCATAATAATTATTTGCTTCCTCAAATTTTCCGATATGTCTATATACATGAGCAATACCCCAGCTAGCCTTAGCTTTTGGATAATTTTTTTCTTTTACTAAATCAGAATTTAAAAGAGATTCATAAATATTCAATGCATCTTCATATCTATTTTGAAGATGATACAAGTTTGCTTGAAAAAAATGTAGTTTTAAATTTTTTTTAGTGATATTTTTATTTCTTATATTAAAATATTTTCCATATAGCTGATTTTCTATAATGTCCTCGGCTTGACTATAACTTCCAGAGCCTACAAGCGCCTCTAATACACAATAGAGTATTTCATTAAACTGCTCATTAAAATTAACCAAATATTCTGTCAAACTTACACTAGATGTCATCAAATCATAAATTTTCAATGCTATCGTATAATTTTTTTCTGATTGTTTTGTATTTAATATATCTACAATATTATTGGAATATCTATTATCAAAAAGTTGATGAATAATTTTAAAATCTCCTAGAAAAATAACTTTTTTTTCAATAAGTTCATTTATTCTTTTTTGTTTACTAATTATATCTGAATAGCTAAATTCATAAAGAATCGGTAAAAATGTTTTTGATATTGAAAATTTTGTATAAGAATTAACTGACTGAAAGATAAATCCAGCGTTCAATAATCTAGTAACTGTCACTGGAATATCAAAATCCTTATCTAAAAAAAATTGGATATCTGTACTCCCAACATCTTTATTAGAGATAGATAATGCTAAATAAGCCTTAAAAAATTCTAAATCATTACTGTTTTCATTTAAATGTTCGAAATAATAACTTGCCATATCTTTAGATTTTAGTATTAGCTTTAATTCATTGTGCCCTCTACTCTGTATAAATTGGACAACAGTCTTTAATAATTCTAAATTACCATTAGTTATCTGATGTATTTTTACAATTTCATTTTCACTAAAAATCAGATTATGATTTGAAAAAAATTCAGATGTGTGGTCTAAAGAAAAATTAGTTAATTTTTTTATTTTGCTAGTACTTAAATCCTTAGGTATAATTGCACTTGAGTAAACTGCAAAAAAGAAAAATTTCGTTTTTTTACTGTGTGTAATAATTGAAGAAAAAAATTCATAAATAGAACTAGCAAGGTCATTAGTTTCAATATTTTCAAAAATAAAAACAATTTGATTTTTTTTCTTATTTTTCTGACAAAGATCTGATGAAATTCTATCAAAGTTTTTATAATTTTTATATTCTAATCCAAAAGAATCATAAATTAAATTAATTATTTGATAGATATCTAATTTTTTACAATCATACATATAAGATTCAGATTTTGTGGATATTTTGTGCGTAGTATATCTAGCATATAGTTCTTTTCCTCTTTCATCCTTATTAATATAAACCGAATTGAAAAATAAATTCATTAATTTCATAAATTCAGTTTTTCCAATACCAGCAGAGCCATAAATTGTAAAAATTTCTCCAGCTTTTACTGACTTCATTTCATTAAATATTTCTTCAGTAATTTCTTTTCGATCAGTAAAATATTTAATGTCTGGTCTTAGAGAATGTGGATAACTTTTTTTTCTTAAAGTTCTTTTTTTAAGATACGTAATTAAAGGTTTTCCTACAATAAGTGGTATAACAGTCACTATAACAGTCACTATATTAAAAAAATTTTCTTTAACAAAATTACTTACTGTTTCATTCATAAATACCTCCAAATAATTTATAGTTATTTTGAGTTTATCACATAAAGAATAAAATTACTATCGTTACAATAATGTTTGGTAATTTTATAAACTCCTCCCTTGTTTTATTCCACATTTCCCTGTATCCTAAATACAAAGAATAATTAAATTTCAAAAGGAGTGGCTTATAATGTCTTCAAAAATGTTACACACTTGTATTCGTGTTAAAGATTTAGATAAATCTCTTGATTTTTACACAAATGTACTGGGTTTAAAAGAAAGTCGTCGTCTTGATTTTCCAGAGCATCAATTTACACTGGTTTATCTCGCTTTTGATAACAGTGACTATGAGTTGGAGCTAACTTATAATTATGACCAAGAAACGGCTTACGACTTAGGGAATGGCTATGGTCATATTGCTATTGGCGTGGATAATATTAAAGAGCTTCATGAAAAACAAGTGGCAGCTGGTTTGAATGTCACGGATTTCAAAGGATTGCCTGGTTTGGAATTTGGCTATTATTTTATTACAGATCCAGATGGTTATAAAATCGAAGTTATTCCTAACTAAACAAAAAAAGACACTTTTGAATTTTCTTCAAAAGTGTCTTTTTTTGTTTAATCTTCAATTTCAGTTACAACTCCTGCACCAACGGTTCTACCACCTTCACGAATGGAGAATTTCGTTCCCATTTCAACGGCGATAGGTGCAATTAACGTTACATCAATTGTTACATTATCACCAGGCATCACCATTTCAGTTCCTGCTGGAAGTTCAATCACTCCAGTTACATCAGTCGTGTGGAAGTAGAATTGTGGACGGTAATTATTAAAGAATGGGGTATGACGTCCTCCTTCTTCTTTAGACAAGACATATACTTCACCTTTAAATTTTGTATGAGGTGTAATACTGCCTGGTTTTGCTAATACTTGACCACGTTCAATTTCTTCACGACCGATACCACGCAATAGAATTCCAACATTATCGCCTGCTTCTCCAAAATCAAGTGTTTTACGGAACATTTCAATTCCTGTCACGGTTGTTTTCTTCGTTTCAGGGAATAGTCCAATTAATTCGACTTCATCGCCAACTTTAACGGTACCGCGATCGATTCTACCACTTGCGACAGTTCCTCGACCTGTAATCGTAAAGACATCTTCAATTGGCATTAAGAATGGTTTTGCATTATCGCGATCTGGTGTTGGGATATAGCTGTCAACGGTATCCATCAATTCCATAATTTTTGCTTCTGCTGCTGGATCTCCTTCTAATGCTTTTAAAGCAGAACCACGAATCACAGGGATGTCATCACCTGGGTATTTATATTCTGTTAATAATTCACGAATTTCCATTTCAACTAAATCGGTTAATTCTGGATCATCGACTAAATCTTCTTTATTGATGAAAACAATCAAATCTTCTACTCCAACTTGACGTGAAAGCAAAATATGTTCACGTGTTTGTGGCATAGGACCATCTGTTGCAGATACCACTAAAATTGCGCCATCCATTTGTGCAGCTCCAGTAATCATGTTTTTTACGTAATCTGCGTGTCCTGGTGCATCTATATGAGCATAGTGGCGTTTTTCTGTTTCATACTCTACATGAGCTGTATTAATGGTAATTCCTCTTTCGCGTTCTTCTGGGGCAGCATCAATACTAGCGTAATCTTGAGGATTTGCAAGACCTTTTTTCGCTAAAACTGATGTGATTGCCGCTGTTAATGTTGTTTTCCCGTGATCGACGTGTCCAATTGTTCCAATGTTTACATGTTCTTTTGTTCTTTCATAATGTTGTTTTGCCATAACTTACAAACCTCCTTGGTTAATGTTCTTGATTAAGAGTCTGACCATCACTGACCAACTCTTAAGATAGTTATACACCCATTCAAGAAAAATAGCAAGTATTTTCGCTTATTATTTGTAAGCTTATTTTTTCAGTTCATTTTTAGTCATCTTTAGTTGCGCAACAATCATGATACTGATAATAATCAGTAGATACCAACTTGTTATTTTCCCAAGATGTACGAAGCGCCATTGTTTTAATTGATCTGGATAAGCCCACGCACCAAAAAAACTTGCAATATTTTCTGCTACCCAGATAAAGAAAGCAATGCATAGAAAAGAAAAGCTTAGCGGCATTTTCAGGCGACTTTCACCGACTGTAAAATAGACCCATGTAGGATAAAATAAATAAAATACGGCTACAATTAAAAACCAACGCAAATCAACCATAAAATGGTGGGTAAAAAAATTCAGATAAATCAGACTGCACAATAAAATAACTACTTTAGTATTTGGCCACGTACTCATTTTCAAATCAAAAACCTTCCATGCTTTACAAATATAGCTCCCTATACTTGAATACATAAAACCACTATACAACGGGACACCACCAATCTTCCAAAAACCAGCACCTGGATAACTCCATGATCCAAATTGAACTTTGTAAATTTCTAATACTAATCCAATAATGTGAAATAACATAATAACCTTTAATTCATCCTTGGTTTCTAGTTTAAAATAAAGCAGTGTGATTTGTGTAAAGATACAAATTAGCAACAACAGATCGTATCGAGGAATCATTCCAATTGATATGTATTTCGTTAGTCCAAGTGATATAACAATAATTATAGGAAATAAACAACACTGTATTTGCTGATAAGTAAACTGTAAAATCCCTTTAACAACCTTCATATGCCCACTTCCTTCGCTTCTATTTTCGCGTTTTATTCTAAAGAAAGAACTAAGAGAAAACTAAATTTAGGATAAATTCAAAAAAAATTCACACTTTTTTTACATATTCGTACCAATTTAATCATTATTTCGTCATATTTATTGCTTATACTATATTTATAACCAAACAACAACCAACTTTTTTATTTTTTCATTCTTTACTCCTCCAAAGTAAAGAACCAACTCCTTTTAGCCATCTGATTTAATTCAGGTGGCTTTTTTTTTAATAAAAAAAACTTCCCTAAAGAAGGGAAGTTTTTAGTTTATTTATTTAAACCAACTCGATCAAAAATTGTATCAACATTCTTTAAATGGTAATGATAGTCAAATGCATCATCTAAATCTTCCATTGATAGAATCGACATAATTTCAGCATCTTCTTCTAATAATGGACGGAATGGTACTTGATTGTCCCATGAAATAGCTGTTTTAGGTTGAACTAAATCATAGGCTCCCTCACGGCTCATTCCTTTGTCAATCAATTTCAACAATACTCGTTGACTGTAAATCAAACCAAATGTTGCCTCCATATTGCGTTTCATATTTTCAGGGAAAACTGTCAATTTTTTCACAATATTGCCAAAACGGTTTAACATATAATCTAATAAAATCGTTGCATCAGGTAAAATAATCCGTTCTGCAGATGAATGTGAAATGTCACGTTCATGCCACAACGTTACGTTTTCATAAGCAGTTACCATATGTCCTCGAATCACACGAGCTAAGCCGCTCATATTTTCTGAACCAATTGGGTTACGCTTATGAGGCATTGCTGATGAACCTTTTTGACCTTTTGCAAAAAATTCTTCTACTTCGCGAGTTTCAGATTTTTGCAAACCGCGAATTTCAGTGGCAAATTTTTCGATACTTGTTGCAATTAATGCAATCGAAGACAAGTATTCTGCATGTAAATCACGAGGCAATACTTGAGTTGAGATTTCTTGCGCTCTTATCCTTAATTTATCACATACATATTCCTCAACAAAGGGAGAGATATTCGCAAAGGTTCCAACAGCGCCACTAATTTTCCCAGCTTCAACACCTTTTGCAGCATGTTCAAAGCGTTCAATATTGCGTTTCATTTCGGAATACCATAAAGCTAATTTCAAGCCAAATGTTGTTGGTTCAGCGTGGACTCCGTGAGTTCTTCCCATCATAACAGTCATTTTATGTTCTTTCGCTTTTTCACCAATAATCGTTAAGAAGTTAGTCAAATCTTGACGAAGAACATCATTCACTTGTTTTAATTGATAACCGTAAGCTGTGTCGACAACGTCTGTACTTGTCAAACCATAATGAACCCATTTACGTTCTTCCCCAAGTGACTCTGAAACTGCACGGGTAAATGCTACAACATCGTGTCTTGTTTCTTGCTCAATTTCTAGAATTCTCGCTACGTCGAAACGAGCATTTTTACGAATTTTTTCTACATCAGCTTTTGGAATGTCTCCTAGTTCCGCCCATGCCTCGTCTGCTAATATTTCGACTTCTAGCCAAGTATCATAACGGTTTTCATCTGTCCATAATTTACCCATTTCCGGTCTTGTATAACGTTCTATCATTGTTTAATTCGCTCCTATTCCCAAATTCCAGTATCTTCGATGGTTTCTAATGTTCGTTCAATGTCTTTTGTTAAAATCGTGATATGTCCCATTTTACGGCCTAGTTTTGCAATTCCTTTTCCGTAATAGTGGAAATGCCAATCTGGTTTTAATAAAATTTGAAATAACGATTCTTCGATTTGTTCTCCTAATACATTCACCATTACTGCTGGTGAGAGCAATTCAACTTGGGGCAATGGCCATCCACAAATTGCGCGAATGTGTGCATCAAATTGTGAAAATGTACAAGCTTCAATTGAATAATGTCCCGAATTGTGTGGACGAGGCGCTAGTTCGTTAACATAGAGTGTGCCCGTTGAAGTTAAAAATAACTCAATGCCTAAGACCCCCACTAGTTCTAACTTTTCTGCAATCACAATCGCGACGCGTTTAACTTCTTCTGCAACGTCTAAAGGAATTCTTGCTGGAGCAATCGTTTCATGTAAAATATTTTTACGATGCAAGTTTTCTACAACTGGAAATACAGTAATTTCTTCTGCTTCGTTTCGCGCCACCATAACGGAACACTCACGTTCAAAAGGAATCCATGCTTCTAGCACACAAATGCCTGTTTGTAGTAAAAATTCACATTTTGGAATGTCTTCTTCGCTATATAAAACAACTTGTCCCTTACCATCATATCCGCCACGAATGGTTTTTAAAACACAAGGAAATCCAATACTATCAATAGCTAAACGAATATCTTCTAAATCAATAATTGTCGCATAAGGTGCAATATTGATATTATTTTCTTCTAGATACGCTTTTTCTAATAAACGATCTTGTGTAATAGATAATAAATCGCTACCTTGTGGAACTTTCACAATAGATTCAATTTTGCTTAATGCATCTACGTCAACATTTTCAAATTCATAGGTAATAACATCACACTTTAAAGCCAACTCCATTAATGCTTCTGCATCGTTATATTTTGCTATAATTTGCCAGTCTGCTACTTGAGCGGTTGGACAGTTGGCTTCTGGATCTAAGACTCCTACTCGATAACCCATTTCTTTAGCTGATAAGGTCATCATACGCCCAAGTTGTCCTCCACCAATGATTCCGATTGTTTTTCCTGGAACGATCAGATTAGACAAGTTCATCACTACTTTCCATTGCTTTTTCTTTTATTTCTTTTCTTCTCTTATTTAGTTTATCAGTAATTGCCTCATCTGTCATTGACAACATTTGTAAAGCTAATAATCCAGCGTTTGTGGCTCCTGGTTTTCCAATCGCAACCGTTGCTACTGGAACACCGGCTGGCATTTGTACAATTGAAAGCAGGGAGTCCATTCCTTTTAAACTTTTTGATTCAATTGGGACTCCGATTACAGGTAAAGTTGTTTTTGCCGCCACCATTCCTGGTAGATGAGCCGCACCTCCTGCACCAGCAATAATTACTTTAATCCCCTTAGAACGAGCCGTTTTTGCAAATTCAAACATATAGTCGGGTGTTCGATGAGCGGAAACCACTTTTTTTTCATACGGAACCTTAAATTCATCTAAAATTTTGCACGCATATTGCATTGTTTCCCAGTCAGAAGTACTTCCCATGATAACAGCGACTTCATTGATCAAATTATTTCCCCCTCATCCAATCTCTTCTCTTTGATTTTAACAAGGCCATGTAAAGGAGTCAATTATTATCGAATATTATATCTAATTTTTAATAAATCGTTCGCTTTTAAGCTTATTTTATGTTTTGATAATATTTTGCTAACTCGTTTATTCTATTTTCAACTATTTTTTTTAATGCTGGAGGCCTAATAGCCAAAATAGTCTCTCCATATCGTAATAAATAATTAGCAATAAAAGGCTCTTCATGCTGTTGGTAGCTTCCCTTAATTATAATTTTATCGGTTTCAATCAACTTCATAGATGGGTAATTTTCTTTGTAAAATAGATCCTTAGCTTGTTCTTTTATCTCGACTTCAAAATCTGTTCCTAATTTCGTCTGTTGGTGAATAGATAACTGTAATAATTCTTCTGAAAGAAACGATGAAGGTCTATTTTCTACATCAAAACTAGTTATTTTATCACCTCTAAAAACAATCATGCGCTTTGTTTTCAAATTAATTCCACTGACATACCATTGTCCAAATTTAGCCGATATTTTAAAGAATTGGACAGAATAAACTTGTTCCACTTCTCCTTTTAAATAACTAACAGTACACTCATTTCCAGTTAAAATACTTTCTAAAATTTGATCTAAAAAAGAACTCACATTAGGATGCGGGTATGATTCAAAATTTAGAACCTTCTTCATTTTATGAAGATGTTGCCATTGATCTTTCGATAAACATTTTTCAAAGTTTTCATTCAATTTTTTTACACTTAAATGAAATGGTGAGGATTGATACGCTTCTAATGTAAGCATCGCAAAATAAAGAGCATAAATTTCATCAATCGTAAATAAAATTGGCGATAAGAGTCTATTTTGCAAAATACCATATTTCCCATAGCGTCCATACTCAGTATAAATGGGCATTCCCAACTCTTCCAAAGAACGCACATCACGAAGTGCAGTACTTTTGGAAATAGTATAACGCTCCATTAGTTCTTTCAAGTTGAAGAAAGAGCGATCATTCAAGTATCGAATCATATCATTTAACCGTTCTGATTTTTTCATTCTTCTGCTCCTTTAAAAGGTGTCATGTTTTGATCTCTTTATCTACTATACTGAAGTCAAGATAATCAATCAACTGAATGAAGCGATTATCAATAAAATAAAAAGGAGTTTTTTAGAATGAATCAAACGTTAGAAATCGGTATTTTTCTTTCAATGAATGGCAAAGCACAAGAGGCAATCACTTTTTACAAAAAACACTTACATGCCAAGGAACAATTTAAAATTACTTATGAGGAAATGGCGGAGCGTGACTCTTCTCTCCTAGTAACCGAAGAAAATAAACAGTTTATTTCTCACTCTGTTCTAACAATTGGCAAAACTAAAGTCATGATTGCTGAAGAAAGTATGGACTTGGAACGACCTTTTCAAATTGGAAACAACCTTTCTTTATGTATTCAAAGTGCTGATTTGCAACAAATTCAACAGTTTTATACTAACTTAGTGAGTGCACCTCGAGTAAAAGTACTTGTCCCTTTATCTGGCAATGCCTTTAGTGAGGCATACGGCGTTATTCAAGATCCTTTTGGGGTTCTTATTCAGTTAAATCATGATGACCGTTTATAAGCCTAAATACTCTATTTCACGGCATAAAAAAAAGTCAGACAATTTTTTATGTCTGACTTCGTTTTTATGTGTTTTAGTCTTGCATGGCTTTTCTTCTTTTTCGAACTTTTTTTGTCCAAAAACCTCCGCTGATGTACTTAGGCTCATAGGAAATGACGAATGCTTTTGGTTCTAATTTATGGATTTCTTTATAGAGAAGTCTTTCGGTTTTACGAGGACTTAATATTTCTAAAATCATCCGCTCACCTTCACGTCCATAGGCATAATTCATCGTTACCCCATACCCCAAATCTCTTAATTCTTCTGGAACATTGCTTTCCACATCTGGAATAATTACTGTGACCATAATGTAACCCAAAGCTAGGTATTCCTCAATTTTAATGCCCACTGCAATTCCGACACCATAACCGATTGCATATGCAGCCAAATTCCAAGGGTTATCCAGACGATTTAAGACCATACTTAGTCCTACAACATAGATAGTAATCTCAAAAACACTAACGATTGGCGCTATTAAACGATACCCTTTCATCGTTAGCATAAAACGAATTGTATTTAGTGTGATGTAACAAAAGTTAATCACAAAAATCATGCCGATTATTTTTAAATCAATTCCCATTTTAAAACCTTCTTTCCTTACAACCTCCATGATAAAGAAAAGAAACAAAAAAAACAATGAAAAGAAATCATTCTCTTCACTGTTTTCATTTTTATTTTCCAGTTTCAGCAAATTCACTGCCAACTACTCGACTGGTTTGCTTCAAACTTCTTGGGTTTAAAATTAAATTTAAAACAATTGATGTGATACTTGCGACCACAATACCGTTACCAGTAAATAATTGTACCGTTGCAGGAAATTGCTTAAAGATATCAGGAACAACTGTGACCCCAAGTCCCAATCCAATTGACACAGCAACAATTAACAGATTTGCATCTACCATAAAATCAACTTTAACCAGCATTCGAATTCCTTGAATCGCAACCATTCCAAACATCACTAACATCGCTCCACCTAAAACCGGTTCAGGAATAATGGTTGCCATCGCGCCAATCTTAGGCAACAATCCTAGTAAAATCAAAAATCCGGCTGAAAAATAAATTGGTTTACGATTTTTAATACCAGACAATTGAACTAGCCCTACATTTTGAGAAAATCCGGTATAGGGGAATGTATTAAAAATTCCGCCTAATAAAACGGCCAAGCCTTCTGCGCGATAGCCACGTTTCAAATCATCTTCGCTAATATCTTTTTCAGTAATTTCACCAAGTGCAAAATAAACACCTGTTGATTCTACCATGCTCACCAGCGAAATAAGAATCATCGTCACGATAGAAGACCATTCAAATGTTGGGGTGCCAAAGTAAAATGGTGTTGGCATATGAAACCAAGAGGCATGTAAAACAGGAGATAGACTTACTAGCCCCATCATTGCAGCTACAATCGTTCCTACCAGTAAACCAATTAAAACGGCGATTGATCGCATAAATCCAACTCCATAAACTTGTATACCCAAAATAACAGCTACTGTTAAAAAGGATAGAATTAAAAATTGACTGTCTCCAAAATTTGGAGCTGTTTTTAATCCGCCACCCATTTTTTCAATCGCAACAGGAATCAAGGTTAAACCAATTACAGTAATTACCGTTCCGGTTACAACCGGTGGAAAAAATCGTTTTATTTTTGAAAAAATACCAGAAATTAACAAAATAAAAATTCCTGCAACAATAATTGATCCATACATTGCGCTAATTCCTTGGTTAGAACCAATCAAGATTAGTGGGGATACTGCTTGAATTGCACAACCCAATACAACCGGTAGTCCAATTCCAAAAAATTTATTAACTGTTAATTGTAGAAGCGTCGCGACACCACACATAAAAATATCAATGGAAACTAAATACGTCATTTGCGTTTCATTAAAACCTAACGCTCCACCTATTAAAAGAGGTACAATAACCGCTCCAGCATACATAGCTAAAACATGTTGTAATCCTAAAGCTGCTGCTTTTCCATTAGATAACACGATTACGCTTCCTCCTCTTTCACAAAGGTTACTTTGCCATCCACAAATGCTTCAATTCGAGCAAGTGATGCAATATCAACACCACTTTCTTCAACAATTTGACGACCCTTTTGGAAAGACTTTTCAATGACGATTCCCATACCGCTTACCTTCGCACCTGCTTGTTTACAAATATCAATCAAGCCAATTGCAGCTTGTCCATTTGCTAGAAAATCATCAATCAATAACACATTATCAGAAGTATCTAAAAAGTTTTTTGACACTGCAATTTCGTTTGTAACGTTTTTTGTAAAAGAATAGACACTCGCACTGTATAAATTATCTGTTAATGTTAAACTTTTATGTTTTCTTGCAAAAATAACAGGAACTTCCATTTTAAGTCCTGCAAATACTGCTGGAGCGATACCAGAAGACTCGATAGTAATTATTTTGTTGATTCCTCGGCCTTTAAAAATACGTGCAAATTCATTGCCAATTTCTTGCATCAATACTGGATCAATTTGATGATTTAAAAAATTGTCTACTTTCAATACATCTTCCCCAAGGACAACGCCATCTGTTAAAATACGGTCTTCTAATAATTTCATGTTTGATAAACTCCTTTTTTTGTTAAATCGCCTAAATTTAGTGCTTAAATTAAAAAAAATAAAAACTGTGTCTTTCCTTTGCTTTTTTTACCAAAGCAAAGAAAAAACACAGTCAAACTGTTCATTAATTTCTTTACTTATAGTCCAGTAATTTACGGTTCTGGGTAGATACTCGCCAACCTTATTTTGGCTATTATATAAGTTTTTATTGAAGGATGTTTCTCAAAAGACCAACAATCCAATTTTATTTTAATGATTTAAACCAGTAAATATAGGATTTCTATTTCTATTAAATTAACACACAAACCCTAAAAGAGCAACACTAATTTGATGAAAATCAGCTGAAAACGTTCTCTTTGGAGAATGATTAAAAACAAGACATTAAAAAAATGGCTTGTTTTAATATTCGCCTTTATCAAAGATACTTCGTCCCTTCTCGAACAGCTAGTGAACTTAAATTAGGAGTTTCTAAAATAAACTTTCTTACCCAAGCTGGGTTGCTTTTACTATAATCTCTAAGTGACCAGCCGATTGCTTTTTGAATAAAAAATTCATTCGTATCTATATCTTGAACAATTGCTGCTTGCAGATAATTTGTTTGTGTTTTTTCTTTGTAGCCTAATTGCAAATTGATGGCTACTCGTCGGTTCCAAAAATTTTTACTTGTTGTAAAATGCTGAAATACTAAATCAAATTTTTCAGGATTTACTAAACACCATCTTGAAATAACTGCTCTTAATGAATCTACAGAATCCCACCATGCCTTTTCCGTCACTAAGTAAAATAATGGAGCAAACTCTTCATAGCTGAGTCGCTTAATGTTTTGTTGCAATAAATCGATTGCAATATACTGGTATTCACGACTTTCTAGCGCATAGTAGCGTTTAACTTCTGATAAAACTTCTTGAATTGGCCAAGTTTTACTTTCTTTTAACATCTCTTTAGATTGGCTTTTTCTAAGAGGTGCACTTATCCCTGCAAATGGGAACTGATTTTTCATGTATTTCGCCATCGCTTCTTGCTTGGCTGAATTTTGAGTCAATACAACTTTTATCATGCTTGCTCTCCTTTTGAATAGGGAAAAGCAGCTACCTTAGAAAAGATAACTGCTTTTGTTATTTTTTAATACATACCTTCAAGAACAGGACGCATTCTTGAAATAACATCTCGACTCGTTCCGCCTTCTAACATCGCTACTAATAAATAATTGTTATTGTCAGCGTCAAAGGCTAGTAAGAACGCATTTTCGTCTCCTTTAGTGTCTTGCTTTTCTTTTAATTCAGCGGTTCCGGTTTTAGCGGCAATTTGATGCCCTGGAATAGCTAACGTATGTGCTGTTCCTTGTGGGGAATTTACTGTCTCAATTAACGCATCTTTTACAATTGTTGCTGATTTATCCGTAATCGCTTGTTTTGATTCAGCTGTTTTTTGATCGGATAGTAATTTTGGATACCTAATTTGACCGTTGTCTGCAAAAGGCGTGTAAGATACTGCTTGTTGGATTGGGCTCATTAGCAATTGACCTTGTCCGTAGGCTGTATCTGCCAATAAGATATCGCTATTAAGGCCTTTTTTATTGGCTACTTGTGCTGGATCCATCGCAATTGGCAAGTCTAACGTTTCACCAAAAATAAATTTGTTTAACCCTTTTTCAAAGGTTTCTTTTCCCATTGCTAAACCTTCTTGGGCAAAATAAATATTATCAGAATAAACAAGGGCTTGTGTCATGTTAACAGTTGGCACGTCGCTTACTCGTGTGACAAAATAATCTCCCCAAGAGGAATCTTTTTGCCATTTTAGGCCACTAATATCATGGGTTTTATCTGGTGTTGTGATTCCTGCATCTAACCCAATTCCTGCAGTAATCGTTTTGAACGTCGAACCTGGCGCATAATTACTAGCGTATCTAGCTAAGAATGGTAAATTTTTGTCATTTGCATATTGGTCGTATTCTGCTGACGAAATGCCACTTGTCATTAAATTTGCGTCATAAGATGGACTACTTACTAAAGCCATCAATGAACCGTCCGTTGGATTCATCATTACTGCTGAGCCTTTTTGACCTTGAATTTGATCGTAGGCTTGCTTTTGAATCTTGCTATCGATTGTCAAGGTGATTGTTTCCCCTTCGACTTTATCCACTTCTTGAAGAACTGCTTTTAAATTTTGGTCTTTGTCGTTGATAACGATGCGTCCACCATTTTTACCACGTAATTCTTTATCTTTAGCTGCTTCCAAGCCAGATTTCCCAATAATATCTCCAGCATTTAAGGATTTATTTTTTTCAATGTCTTCTGCTGAAACTTCTCCGACATAACCAATTAAATGGGCAGCTGCTTCATTAAGAGGATAATTTCTCATTTCTCTTAATGTATATTGGACACCTGGAATAACCGGCGTATCTCCTGCTTTCATGACTTTAATTGGAACTAATAGCTCAGGTTTTACCCAGCTTGCACCTAATTTTTTTTCAATCGTTTCAACTGGTACACTAAGCTTTTCACTAATAGTCTTAATTGCTTCGGTTTTCGCATCGCCTTCCCCTAAATCATTTGGGACGATACCCGCTTCTGGTATTTTTTTTAAATTGGCTAGAGGCTCTCCATTTTTATCGAGAATTTCTCCACGAGTAGCGGTTGTTGTGGTCACACTGATTTTATCCGTTGCTTCCATTTTAGAAAAAATCAAATGGGCATCCCAGTCTACTAAATAATCATCTCCAGCTTTGGTTAACTTCGCTTCATGTTTTTCTGGTTTCAATTCACCTAAACTGGTAGTAACATTCATTGTGTAGCTCATTTTATATTCTTTATTTTTTGTAACAGGTTCAACTTTTAACTCTTTGATTTCAATATTATTAGCGCCAATACCATCAAAAATAGTTGTGTATTTATCCATCAAACTTTCTTTTGTATAATCCACTGCTTTTAAAGATTGAGGAGATACTAGTTGGCTGACTTTTTTAAAATTTTGTTTTTTTAAAGCAGTTGTAAATTCTTTAGCAGCATTATTAGCTGCATTTTCATCTTTGTGACTATTGCTCCAAAAATAATAACTTGTTCCTCCAATGATTGCAACTACCAAAACAACTGCACCAATAATCAATCCTAGTTTAGTTGGCTTTTTTTCTTGACTACGAGACTCTCCCAAAACTATCAACTTCCTTTCAATTTAAAGCACTCTCTATTTTATTATATTATATGCCAACAAAATAGGGAATGATAGTAAAAAAATTGTTAAGAAATAAAAAAATCAGAGTAGAATTTGTACTTCTTCCTCTAATTTTTCATATTTTTAATTTAATTTAACTGCTGTACCGCTACAAGTTACCATCAACATTCCATTATCAGCACCTAATACTTCGTAATCCATCTTCACTCCAATAACAGCATCGGCTCCCATTGTTTTAGCTCGTTCTTCCATTTCTTTCAACGCTTCAGTACGAGCATTTAGCAACTCGTTCTCATATCCTTGTGAGCGTCCACCAAAAATATTGCGAAGGCCTGCTCCCATATCTTTTAGCATATTGATACCTGAAATCACCTCACCAAATACGATGCCTTCATAGCTTTTGATTGTTTTATTTTCTACTGAATTAGTTGTTGTAATAATCATCTTCTCTTCCTCCTTTTGATTTATTCTTGAAACTGGGCTTCCTCTTTATCACGATAGTTTTCCATTTTTTTACTAAATAAAACACCATTTGATGGTGGCGTATAGGTGATAGCATTTGCACCGGCTTCAATTGTTTCAATAATAGATTCTTCGGTAGGTCCACCAGTGGCGATTATGGCAATATCGGGGAAATCTTTGCGTATTTTTTTCACCATTTTTGCTGTATGCGCACCACCACTGACATTTAAAATACTGATTCCAGCATTCATTTTTTCTTGAATATCTGTAAATTCTGAAACGATGGTTCCAATAATTGGAATATCGATATTATCACTGATCTCTTTAATCGTACTTGTAGGTGTTGGCGCGTTCACTACGACGCCTAATGAGCCTTGTGCTTCAGCAAATAAACTGATATTCGCTGATCGTTTCCCATGAGTAAGTCCACCACCTACTCCTGAAAAAACAGGAATATTGGCTGCTAAGGTAATGCTTTGAATAATCGCTGGGTGAGGTGTAAAAGGATAAACAGCTATCACTGCATCTGCATCATTGTTGCAAATAATCGCTATATCTGTTGTAAAAATAATAGATCGAATCAATTTTCCAAAAATACGAATCCCACTTGCCTGACTAATAGACTTCGGAACAGTAATAATATCTTTTCGTAAATCCGTTGTAATTGTCGGAATCGTTTGTTCTTGTTTACCTTTCATTGTATCACTCCTTCGTAGCTCTATTTTACTTGTTTTACAAAAAAGAAGCTATTGAAAAACCATAAAAAAATAAATTTTTATGGTCCTTTTTGGTCATACTGATCAAGTTTGTATTGTTGAATCAATTCAATTAATTTAGCTGGGTAGTCTGGGTCTGTTGCATAACCCGATGCTTGTAAAGCATGTGCAGCCTCTTGATAATTTTTAGCAGCTCTAACAGTCGCATATTGATCTGCATTCCAAGTTGTTCCATTAACAAAGAGTTTTGCGTGATCTTCCATTGACTCTTTCCAGTCTTCATACTTTCTAAAGCGTGCGTTGATTTCAATCCATTGACCATTTTCAAATTCTTTCGTGGTCATCAAAACTGTATTGCTTGCATCGGTTCCTTTGATACCATAAAAATTATTATTCAAAGTTGACAATTCACTTGTGCCCCAATCTGACTCTAATATTGCCTGGGAAATACTGATACTTGGCAATACTTGATATTGTTGGTAGAGAACTTGTGCATGACTAGCGATTTTTTGAATAAACTGTTCTTCTTGGCTAATTTCAACTGTTGCTTCTTCTTTTGGTGAAACTTTAGAAAGAAGAGAAAGGGTGCCGAAAAAAATAAGCGTCACAATAAATAAACTGGCTACAATATAACTAGGGAAAATCGTGCGTTTCTTTCCAAAAAATACAAATTTACTTTTCTTTTTTACCAACAAGCTTCTCTCCTTTCTATTTAATCTCATTAGAATGTGTTATTTTCCCGCTTCTTGAAGTTTGGTAATATACTCTTCTAACGATAAATCATGATCTATAATGTAGGCAGCATTTTCTTTTCCCACATATCTAAAATGCCATGACTCATAACTAATTTTAGTAAGATCTTCTTTGTGTTTAGGAAATCTTAAAATAAAGCCATAATCTTTCATTGTTTGAACAAGCCATTTTTGAGAGGCAGTTTGATCATATTCAGGAATTAATCCTTTACCTGTTGCCAACCATTCATCGTCAACAATATCAATCGCTAAAGCTGTTTGATGTTCACTTGATCCAGGAAAAGCGACATATTTTTTTGTTTCAGCAACCGCATCATCATAACTCATCCCTTGGCTTTGGTTGTCTGAAATGGATTGGTTGTATACTTGTTTTTGTAAATCATATGAACGATAGCTAGAAACTAATACCATATTAAAGCCAGCTTCTTTGGCTGCGTTCATCCAAGCATTGTAATCTGTTTCCATTCGTTCATCAATTTGTAGGCCATTTGGCAAAACCTTCAATGGTGTTTCAATGGCTTCCATTGGGTGGTCATTGTTGACTAAAATTAAATTCCAATCATTTGAAGATACGTTAGGTAAAGGATCTTCTTGTTTCTTTGTTTTTGTTGCTGTGTCTTTGGCTATTTCTTTTGAATGGGAAGTGTCCTTATTAGATTCTGCAGTTGTTCCAGAAAATTGACATCCACTTAGAATTGTTAAACTTAATAACACGATTGATACTTTTTTGTACATAACTTAAAACTCCAATTCTTTTATTCAAATTTTATGTGCCAGTCATTTATGTAAGTTGTTCATAAATAATCAGAGCAATAAACAGTCTGAGATATTTTTCGAATAATTATTTTAATAGAAGCGATTCTTAAAGTAGACTCATTTACTAAATGCAACTGTTTTTAAAATTAATAGATAACTTAAAATTTGTCAAAAAAACAAGACTATTTTTAAGATAAATCTATTGTTATCGTTATTTAAAAACTACTATCAAAAATAAAAATGGACAAAAATAAGCTTCTTGCTAATAAAATAATTTTTACCATTAAACATCTAGAGCTATCATACCATTAAAAAGTTAATTTTTTAATAAGCAATTTACTTCCTTTCATTATTTAAATAAAAAAAGGAATTTGCTTTTATTCACAAATTCCTTTTATAATCGTTATTCAATTATTTTAAACTCTTCTTCAATATTTTCATTAAACCATTCTAGTAGATCTTGTTTTTCTGTTTCAATCTGCTGCTGGATCACACCTGGCAAACGCAACTCAATTCGATCTTTATAGCTCCAAAAGTCATAATTCATTTCAATGCTTAGTGTTGTTACGGCTGGTTTTAATTGAGACGATTGATTTGTCTTTTGATCTGACTGTTTGAATTTAAGCGTTGCTACTCCAGTATCTACCCATTTTTTTGCAACATGAAATTTGATTGATTGAAATTCAGTGACTGAATTGGCTTCAACTTCTGGTAAAATTGTCGCATTTCGGCATACTTTTTGAACAAGCATCCATTCGTATTCCGTAAACAATCGAGCGATTTTCTGCATATTTTCACTTTTCAGTCCTTGCTCGCCTTTTTTCCAGCGATCCCAACTTTGAGGGGTGATTCCTAATTGATCTTTATAAAATGCCTTTTCACTTACATATTTTTCCTTAATAGCCATTAAAACAATTCTAACAAGTGCTTGATTCATCATTGGTTCCTCCTTAGAATAAAAAGTTAAATGATTGCTACAACTACCTTTATTTTACACTTAATAAGTGAATTTACAACTATTATGATATCTGAATATCAAAAAAAGTTCCTTATTAATATATTAATAAGGAACTTTTAAACAGTTAACTTTCTTTTTTAGTCAGTTTACGGCGAATCGTTTTCACATCCAGTAAGTCTAATAAGAAAATAAAAATTGGAATTCCAACTATCAACCCCCAGACTCCAAAGAAACGCTCAGAAAACATTAAAATAATAAAGGTATAAAAAATAGGAAGCTCTGTTTTTGAAGACATTAATTTAGGATTTAAAACATAGGATTCAAGCATGTGCACGATACAAATCATTCCTAAAACATAAAGCACATCTTGGAAACCACCTACTGTATAGGCAATTAAGCTTAGAGGGATACAAGAGATAAAAGCTCCTGCTACTGGGATTAAGCTTAAAATAAAGACCATAATCGCCAGTGTTAATAATTGAGGAAAGCCTAAAATGTACAACCCTATCATCGTAATCACTGTATTCACAATCGCAATTAAGAATTGCGCTTCAATCACAACTCCAAAAGTATCAATAAATTTCCCACCTAAATAAGCGACATCCTTAGCAAACCAACCAATTTTACTTTTGAAAAATAACTTACTAAAACTCGCAACACGCTCTTCTTCTACTGAAAAGAAAAAGCTTAAAATGAATGATAAAACGAACGTTAAACTCATTGAACCAATGCTTGTAATATAACTAAAGATCAAAGCAATTCCCGATTTCACTTGATCTTTTATTTCTGCACTATCTAAATTTCGACCGATCCAATCTAAAATCACACTATTATTATGTGGTTTTTCATAGAAATGGTAAACCGATTCAATCATTTGTCCCGTTTGAAAAATCAGTTTTGGTACGTAGTGTGTCACTGCAAAATAAAATAAAGAAACAATCAATAAATACGTAACCACCACAATAATTTTAGGGGATATTTTAACTCGTTTTTGAATTGATTTTACTAACCGCATTACTAAATAGGTAAAAATAAAAGTTAATAAAATTAAGCTTAAAACTTCTTTAATTAAGTATAAAACCAAACAAATTACTAAAAAAACGACAAAACGTCTTAGTGACGTATTTTGTCTAAACTTCTCCCATGTTGTCATTCACCTTCAACCCCTTCATTTCTATTCTAACCTATGAAACACTATAAGAAAATCGTTTTTGAAAAAATCAAGACGATTTTAGTGATTTCTTTAATTGATTATTGAAAAAGGAATAATTCAGCCCATTTTTTATACTATGAATTGACTACTTCTTTTGTTACAATGATGCTGAAAGATGATTGATTTATCTTCATTCTTAGGAGGTTTTTATATTGAAAACAGTCAACTGGGCAATACTAGGTTTAGGGGATATCGCAAGTAGCTTTGCCACTAGCTTTAAGGCACCAAACGCTACGCTTTATGCAGCGGGGTCACGTTCTCTTGAAAAAGCAAAAGCATTTACAGAAAAGCATCAAATTGAAAACGCTTATGGCAATTACGACGAACTATTAAATGATCAAGCCATCGACATCGTTTACATTGCAACGCCTCACAGCCATCACTACGACTTGATTATGAAGAGTCTTCAGGCAGGCAAACACGTTCTTTGTGAAAAAGCCATTACAATGAATGGCACACAATTAAAAGCCGCTATGGATTTGGCATCTGAAAAGCACTTGATTTTATCAGAAGCTATGACGATTTACCATATGCCTCTTTATCATAAATTAAAAGAACTTGTAGATGGTGGAACCATTGGAAAATTAAAAATGCTCCAAGTGTCATTTGGAAGCTTAAAGGAAACTGATCCTACTAATCGTTTTTACAATAAAGCCCTCGCTGGTGGCGCCTTACTTGATATTGGCACTTATGCGTTATCTTTTACTCGTTTCTTTTTAAATAGTCAGCCACATGAGATCTTAACCACTATGAATCTATTTGAAACAGGGGTAGATGAGCAATCAGGGATTATTTTAAAAAATAAAGACAATGAAATGGCTGTTGTCTCACTTACCTTCCGTGCTAAAATGCCAAAACGAGGAATCATCGCTTGCGAAGATGGTTATATCACTGTAGATGATTACCCTCGTGCAACGTCAGCGACATTAACTCGACCTGATGGAAAAACAGAACTTATTGAAGCTGGAAATAGTGGAGAGGCGTTAAATTACGAGGCTACTGCCCTGACAGATTGGATATTAGCAAATAAAAAAGATCCTTTCTTACCACTTTCATACGATGTCTTAACTATAATGGATACTGTTCGTGAACGATGGGGATTACATTACGACTTTGAATAAAACTAAAAAATCATAGTATGTATTGGTATGAGACCAATACATACTATGATTTTTATTTTATTTGCCATTTTTCAAAAGACACGAACTTACATGGTAGTGCTGCTGGGTTAACATCTCTTTAATTTTCGCATCATCGGTACTTGCCACTTGAATCACGACTTGCGTTAACCCTGTCTTACGATATACGGCAATTTGATCGATACTCATCTTTTCTGTGGCAAATAAGTGAGTAATGTTTTCTAAAATACCAGTATGATCTTCTGGAATATCTACTACAACGCGACAGCTTTGATTGTAATAGCCTAGTAAATCAATAAATGCATCAAAAATATCCTTTTCTGTGATGATTCCCACTACTTGATTTTGGTTTTCAACGACTGGTAAGACACTAATCTGATTCTCTCGCATTCTTACCGCAGCCTCTTCTAGTAAAGCATTTGGGGAAATCGTTTTAACATCGGTTAGCATAATTTCCTTAACCGTCGTTTTAGTCAACAGATAGTTTAATTCATGAATGCTTAAGCTCGTTGCAGTGGATGGTGAATTTTGTTGAATTACACCTTCTGTTACTAACCCAATTAACTGCCCCTTTTCAACTACTGGCAAGCGATGGATTTTATGGGCTTTCATCACATCCAATGCTTCTAAAATTTTTGTATCTTGCGAAATGGTAATCACTTCTTTTGACATATACGTATGGACATCCATTGGTTACCCTCCTAGATAAGCTTTTTGAACTTCATCGCTGGCTAATAATTCTTTTCCTGTTCCTGTTAATACAACTTTCCCAGTTTCAAGAACGTATCCTCGATCAGCTATTGAAAGAGCGGCTTTCGCATTTTGTTCAATCAAAAGCACTGTCGTTCCTTGTTGATTAATAGCTTCGATAATATTAAAAATCTCTTTAATGAAGATAGGCGCTAGCCCCATTGACGGTTCGTCGAGAAGCAACAACTTTGGTCGAGACATCATTGCTCGCCCCATTGCTACCATTTGTTGCTCACCACCTGATAATGTGGCGGTATCTTGTTTCTTTCGTTCGGCTAAAACAGGAAAACGATCATAGATGTGTTCGAGGTCTTTTTTGATTTCAGCTTTATCTTTTCTTAAATAAGCACCTAACTCAAGATTTTCTAAAACGGTCATACCGCTGAAAACATGGCGTCCTTCCGGAACAAGAGAAATGCCTGCTTCCACAATTTTTTTAGTCGTCGCTTTTTGAATGGCTTGATTTTTAAAGAGAATCTCTCCTTGACTGCTTCGATGTAAGCCTGTAATTGCTTTTAAAATCGTTGATTTCCCAGCCCCGTTGGCACCAATCAACGACACGATTTCGCCTTCATGAACATCAAAATTAATCTTGTTAATTGCTTGAATTACTCCATAATGAACTGATAAATCGGATACTTTTAACATGCTAGTCACCACCTAAATAGGCCTTAATAACAGCCTCATTATTTTTAATCTCATTTGGCGTTCCATGTGCAATCATGCGACCGTATTCTAAAACATAGATTCGTTCACAAACCTTCATTACTAAAGACATATCGTGTTCAATCAACAAAATAGTCATTTGAAATTGTTGTTGAATTTGGCGAATCAAGGCTGTTAACTCAGCTGTTTCTTGCGGATTCATCCCAGCTGCCGGTTCATCTAAAAATAAAATTTTAGGCTTTGTTGCTAAAGCACGAACGATTTCTAATCTTCGTTGCTCCCCATAAGGTAAATTTTTAGCCAATTCCTTTTCTTTTGTTTCTAATTTGAACAATTTAAGCAACGCTATGGCTTCTTGTTTCATTTTTTCTTCCGATTGATAAAACGCTGGGGTTCTTAAAATACTTCGTAAAGTACCTACCTTATCTTTGCCATGCATCGCAATTAAAACATTGTCCAACACAGTTAGTTCTTTAAATAAACGAATGTTTTGAAACGTTCTTGCTAAACCTAAATCAGTAATTTTATAGGGCTTCTTGCCATTAAGTCTCTGCGTTTTATTGTCTACAGTTAAATCAATGGTTCCTTCGGATGGAGCATAAACGCCTGTTAACAAGTTAAATAAGGTCGTTTTCCCCGCACCATTTGGCCCAATTAAGCCCACCAATTCATTATTTCCTAATTCTAAATTCACCATTGAAACAGCCGCTAAACCGCCAAAGTTCTTCGTTAATTTTTTTACTTCTAATAAACTCATTCTTCTCCCTCCTTTTTAGGAGAATTTTTATGCAATCGATCAAGCAATCCTTTAATCGTAAATTCTTTTGTGCCTAACAAACCAGAAGGTTTAAATACCATAATCGCAATCAATGCTACCGCATAGATAATCATTCTAATTGCACCAAAATCTTGCAAAACAATATTGATAATCCCTAATAGAATAGCTGCAATAAAGGTTCCGGTAATACTCCCTAAACCACCAAAAACCACAATAATTAAAATATCAACAGATTTCATAAAACCAAAATCAGATGGATTAATCACACTGAAGTAAGTCGCGTGTAACGAACCTGCGATACTTGCCGTCGCTGCGCCAATGATAAAGGCAATGGTTTTGTATTTTGTTGTATAAATTCCCATTGATTCTGCTGCAATCTCATCTTCTCGAACAGCAATTGTCGCTCTTCCCGGACTACTACGAATGTAATTTACAATGATAATGGTTGTTAAAACTACAAAGATAAATAAAATTTGCCATGTTGTAAAGTACGGAATGCCACTTAAACCAGCAGCTCCATTTGTCAAATCTCCCATATTTAAAATAGCGATTCGAATGATTTCTGACACACCTAATGTTGCAATGGCCAAATAATCTCCTTTTAAACGTAACGTTGGAATTCCAACTACCAACGCCACCAAACTAGCTACGGCTATCCCAAGTAAAATACCCGCTGCAAACCCTAGCATTGTAGGAATTTTTAAAGTCATAATTCCACAACAATACGCACCAATCGACATAAAACCTGCGTGACCCAATGAAAATTGTCCCGAAAATCCGATAATCAAATTCAACCCTAGCGCTAAAATGATGTTAAGACCAATTGTAATCAGGGTGATTTCATAAAAAGCATCAATTAATCCAAGATAAATTCCTAACCAAATGAGTAAATAAGCGCCCGCAATAAAAATGAGCCAGCCAAGATTGTATTTATTAAATTGTTTCATTTTTATCACCTACACTTTTTCTTTTGTATTTTTTCCAAAAAGTCCAGAAGGCTTCACAACTAAGATTAAAATTAAGATGCCATAAACTACTGCATCCTTAATCATTGAATTGCCATATCCGCTAATTAATGTTTCAATAATTCCGATAGTAAATCCTCCAAACATCGCTCCTGGAATAATGCCAATTCCACCTAAAACAGCTGCGATAAAAGCTTTCAATCCGGGTGCTGTTCCCATCATTGGCGCAATCGAATTATAATAAATCCCTACCAAAACACCCGCGGCACCCGCTAATGCGGAACCAATCGCAAAGGTAAATGAAATAGTATTGTCTACATTAATTCCCATCAATTTAGCCGCATCTGCATCCACGCTTACTGCACGCATGGCTTTCCCCATTTTGGTTTTTTTCACAATAAACTGCAACGCCAACATCAAAACAACGGTAACAACAAAAATAGTAATCTGTTGTTCATTGATGGTAATGCCCCAAAATTCATAACTTTTATTTTTGATTGTCTCAGGGAACGCCCGAACTTCAGGTCCCATAATCAGCAGCACTGTGTACTGCAATAAGAAGGACACACCAATTGCGGTAATCAAAGCCGCTACTCTGGTTGCCTTTCGTAAAGGTTTATAGGCTACACGTTCAATTATAACTCCTAAGATTGCACAAAAAATCATTGAAAAAAGTAAAGCTGGAATAAGTCCAAGATTAAAATTACGAATAACAGTATATCCCACGTAAGAGCCAACCATGTAGATTTCACCATGAGCAAAGTTGATTAATTTGATAATGCCATAAACCATTGTATAGCCTAGCGCGATCAAT
The DNA here is from genome assembly GCF_059420345.1 of Carnobacterium sp. GW821-FHT04C06. Taxonomy (NCBI): domain Bacteria; kingdom Bacillati; phylum Bacillota; class Bacilli; order Lactobacillales; family Carnobacteriaceae; genus Carnobacterium; species Carnobacterium sp. GW821-FHT04C06. Next base: position 324,557 of record NZ_JBWKTN010000002.1, on the reverse strand, counting down.
GCATAAATACTGCCTAAGGACAGTCCGTTTATTAGTTGTTGAATTAAGTTATCCATTTGACACCTCACTATTCATTAGTTTGCAAAGAAATCTTTGCCATTTTTAAATCAAAAAGGCGCTAGGCAAGCGTTACACCTAGTCACCTTTTTACTTGGATTAAGGATTTACTACTGTGTTGCTAACTTCTTTCCCATTTTCAAGCTTGATTACAAGGGTTGATTTTACTGGATTGTGTTCTTTATCCATTGTAATTTTCCCTGTAATGCCTTCAAAATCTTTTATTTTACCAAGAGCATCATTTACTTTTTCTGGTGTTGCTTCTTTTCCATTTTCAATTGCTTTTGCAATCATGTATACAGAATCGTATGAAAGTGCTGAAAACGCATCAGGTGTTTTTTTGTTTTCCTTTTTAAAAGCCGCTACGAAATCTTGGACTTTTTTATCTGTACTTTGATCCGAATAATGTGCCGTATAATAGATATTGTTTAAATTTTCAGGCAATGCTAAATCAACTAATTTTTCATTTCCAAAACCATCTGCTCCAAGAATAGGTTGTTGAATGCCTAATTCACGAGCTTGTTTGATAATTAATCCTGCTTCTTCATAGTATGAAGGCATATATAGGACATCAAAATCTTTGTCCTTGATTTTTGTTAAAATAGCTTTAAAATCTTTATCTCCTGTTGTAAAACTTTCTTTTGCAACAATCTCTCCTTTGAAGCTTTTTTCAAAACTTTTAGTCAATCCTTTTGCATAATCACTTGAGCTATCCCCAATAATGACGGCTTTTTTGGCGCCCAAATCTTTGTTAGCATAATTCGCTAAGGTTACACCTTGGAAAGAATCTTGGAAGCAAACACGGTAAATGTATTCTTGAAGACGTCCTTTTTCAACTGTGACAGAGTCATCTGTCCCTGAAGGGGTAACTAATGGAACTTTTGCTTTTGTGACACTTGGAGTTGCTGCTTTTACATTTCCTGATGTTGCCGGGCCAACAATTGCCACTACTTTTTCTTTCGTGGCTAATTTGGTCGCTACACTTGCTGATTCAGTTGGTTCTGATTTATTATCTAATTTGACTAATTCTAATTTTTTTCCTAAAACGCCACCGGATTTGTTAATCTCATCAACAGCTAGTTTTGCTCCTTGATATTCTGCTGTTCCATAAGCTGAAACTTCCCCTGATAATTCAAAGTTTGCTCCAATTTTGATGGTGTCTGAATCTTTTGCAGCGCCCCCAGCACCACATCCTGTAGCAAACAATGCCAATACTGCTAAACTTGCAACGAATCTTTTCATATCTTTTCCTCCCAATGTGCTTCTATTCAGGTTTAATTATTTAAATATTCTGACAATTAATCTCCTTGTTAGACAGTATAGAATATTCTGACAATTTAAGCAATAGTTTTCTGTATAAAAAAAGAAAAGATTCTTTTTAACCTTAGGGTACTAATCTTTTAATAATTTGTTTTGTATAGAATTTTCGTATTTATTTATTTTTGAAAAATTTCGATAAAATAAACTTCTTAAAAAGTAACAAAATGATTGGCTTTTTAAGAAGTATTTTAAAAGGACGCTCTCTACTACTAAACGACTACATCTTTGTTTACCTTAATTTTTCATGGTTAGCTGGTAATGTCTCCATGAGAGCAAAGAAGTCTTTAGGATTGCCCGTACTAAAATAGTCATACCAAAATTCTAATGTACTGGACTGAAAAACCCCTATATGTTCAATAATTTGTTTTGTCCATAACAAAGCGCCAGTGGAACTTGCCGTTATTAGATTGTTATCCACTACAGAAGGGGTTTCTATATAAAAGCCTTGTCCTTTATAGCCATGAGAAACCATTTCAAGAAATTCCAATCCATTACTTGTATGAGGACGATTATTCAATAGACCCGCATTTGCAAGGGCAGCAGTAGCACCGCAAATAGCACACACAGTTGCACCTACTTTTAGAAGTTCCTTTGTTTTTTCGATAATGGCGCCATGTTTTGGATCACTCCATGTTTCTGCGCCTGGTAATAATAGCACAGTCGTTTCACTCACTTCAATATCCTCAATTAGATAATTTGGCTCTATTGCAAGTCCCCCCATTGTATGAATGGTTTCCTTAGAATAACTAACCATCCTAAGCGATAGTCGTTGCTCGCCCTCTTTAAAAAAGCGACCTGAATTTAACTCTGAAGTAACATACCCCAATTCCCAATCTGCTAATGTATCCAAAACATAAATATAAACTGTAGCCATAAAAATCCCCTCCAAATTTAATTTGTTGCTAATGCCTGTTCTTAAGATAAAACTAGGCTTAAATAAACAAGATATTTAAGCAACAATCGTTTCTATCTTTATTGAAAAAATCTTTCCTTTTTGCTATTGGAAGATAATCGACTAATAATCATTTTTTATGAACTTCCCCTCCTTCCTTTACTTCCTTAGTATATCAAGCTATTGTTGACATCAGGATGTCAACAATATACACTAATTAAAAAATCAGTTAGGAGATGCTTCTTTAGATGAAAGTTGAAAGACTTATTAGTATTATTATGGTTCTCCTCGATAAGGAACGCATTAGTGCACAAACATTAGCGGATAGGTTTGAAGTTTCTCTTCGCACTATTTATCGTGACATAGATGCTATAAACATGGCTGGTATTCCTGTTCGATCGATATCCGGTGTGGGAGGCGGTATTGAGATTATGCCAAATTATAAGATTGATCGAAAAACATTTTCAACTAATGATCTTTCTGCTATTTTAATGGGGCTTTCCAATATTTCTAATATGATGCAAAGTAAGGAACTGTCAAATGCACTTGCAAAAGTAAAAAGTTTTATTCCTGCTAACAGCGCAAAAGATATTGAACTAAAAGCAAACCAAATTTATATAGACTTAAGTCCATGGATGGGTGGCAGAGATGCACAAAATTATTTAGAAATGATCAAAAAAGCTTTACATGAAAAAAATAATCTATCCTTTGACTATGCAGATCGCTATGGAAATAAAACTACTCGTTCAGTGGAGCCTTATCAATTGGTAATGAAAAATAGCCATTGGTATGTGCATGGGTATTGCCTGAAACGAAATGATTTCCGCTTATTCAGATTGTTTCGGATGTCTAATTTACAACTAGAAGATACTTTTTTTACACCACGCGATTTTGAAAAACCTCAGTTAGATTTTACTAATGAGGTGGCAACAATGGTAGAAACTATCCAGATTCGGATTCATCAATCCGTTATGGACAAAGTGCTTGATTTTTGTGCTTATGAACAATTTGCACCAGACGGGGATGAGCATTATATTGTTGATTTTCCTTTCATCGAAAACGACTATTACTACACTATTCTTTTCAGCTTTGGAAATAAATGCGAATGTTTAGAGCCACAACATATTCGCACAGAAATGAAGCGTAGAGTGAATGAATTAGCTACTATGTATGAAAATTAATCGTTCTTAAAATAGAGCTAGCTATAGAATTTATAAAAAAATTTTAATTCTTTTTAAGAAAAATTGGCTAGGCTAAATCCAGTACAATACCGACTTCAGTCCGCCAATTAATTTTTCTATTTGTTCTAACTTTTGGGGTCACTACACTTCTGATTCAATCTCTTTTTTGTTGTTTAAGCTTAAGTTTTTTGACCAAGAAATGATGCCAGATAATAGCAACAAACTTATTAAGGTTCCTTCTCTAATTAAAATTGGAAAATGAAATAAAAATGATAGTGTGAGTGAAGTGAGTACAAAAAAAATATCAAGCCCATAACGATACCAAGCAAATGAATGCACAGTTTTAGTAGCCATTAATTCGCAAAATTTTTCGATTGGAAATTTAAGAACACCAATCGCTAATACTTGTCCCGTTCCAAAACCAGCAATAACTGTACCTAGAATAAAGAGACCAACATTTAAGAAGTAAGTATTAAGGGTAAAGCTAGCAAGAATATCATAGAGGAAAAAATTAATGACGATGCCAAAGCAAATAAGTGCGCTAAACATGAGCAGATAGTCTTTTAAAATATTTTTCTTAGAAAGCAGAAGGCACAATAAAAGGAACCCTAAATTGGTCGCGGTTGTAATCGTACCAACTTTAATAGAAAAGACTTCAGCTAATGCGACATTCATGGAGTTGAAGCTGCTTACCCCAATACTGGCTTTAATGGTTAGACTGATACCAAAAGCACTTAAGATATAAAAAGCAAACGTTTTAATGATGTTATTCATGAGAAACACTCCTTTAATCCTTTTGGCTTACCTATTCAGTATAAACGATAAGTATGCTATGATAATAGGAGATATCTCCTATTATTGAGGTGGAAAAATGAAGGAAACTAGTTTACAAGTTTATTCAGGACTAAACATGACTGATTTTGAAAGCTTACAGCGCTATTTTTCAAATCAGATGCTAGACATGGCTAAAATCAGAGAATATAAAAATAATGAATATATTACGCAAGCAACGAAACCGTTAGACCAGCTTTTCTTTTTACTGCAAGGCAGAGCAAAAATTTATATTACTCACGAAAATGGGAAAAGAAACTTGCTTCAATTTTTAACAATTGGAGATTTTATTGGAGATTTAACAGTAGTTGGAGCAGAGAAGGTACCTAAGGATGTATTAGCGATAGGTAATACAGTTTGTTTGGCTATACCATTGAAGGAAATTCAAAAATCAGAGGGGCTTTTTTTCAAGAAAATAGCCAAATACATCGGAGAAAAACTCCTTATTCGTGTAGAGCATTTTTCTAGAAATCAATCCTATGAATTAAAATATCGGCTGGCAGAAATTATTTTACAAGCTGAAATGAATGGCATTTACCATGAAAAACACGTTGAAATTGCAGAATACCTTGGCGTTAGTTATAGGCACTATACACATGTCTTAAAAAAACTGACGGAAGAAGGTTATTTGATCAAAGAAGACAAGGGCTATCTAATCAATAAGGTACAATTAAAAAAGCTTATAAACGAAATGAATCATTAATGATCACTATTTACTACATTAGAAACATACCGTGACATAATTACCTCTTCTAGTCACGTCTTCGCGATATGTAATCCAAATATAAGGTTGGAGCAGAAGTGACTCCTTCTTAAATAACTTGAAATTCATAAAAAATTGAAGATCAATCTTTGTGAATTTCCTCTTATTTTATCGGAGTCAAATACTTCTGTCCCAACCTCTTTACTGACTTGCAAAGACGATTTAATTTTTTGTAACCTCTTAGAAATTAACTTTATAAGTCCCTTCCCTCTTTATTCTTCTTGTGTAAGCTGTCTTTCCGTTCGAAATTCTTCATAAAATACTTTTTTTATTTCAATAAAATAGTTAAAGTCATTCAGCATTTGAAACAACATCGCACGATTTTCAAATTCAGGTCGCGTCGTTGGCAACGGGCTATTTCTAAAATAATCAAATAGCGCTTTGATTTCTTCTAATAACTCGATGACAGGATTGTCTTCATGAAGACTTTCTGCTGTAGCCACAAAAATTTCTGCTAGTTTCTTATTTTGCTCCGTTGGCAACTGACACAAGGTAATGTCTACTTTGATTTGTTTTAAGACATACAATTGCATTTTTCGCATATCGAAATATTTAATGTAGTAATAGGATTGATCAAACAGTCGATTATTAAATTGTTCCATGGCTAATTTTTCTGCTTTTAATACTGTAACATTCAATTCTTGCAAAGAAGCGTCTAATTGATGAGGTTCCGTAACGTGTTTTAAGGCTTTTGAAAAGTCCAAGAGTACCAATTTCATGTCTTTTTCAATCATCAATTGCAATTCTTTTAATTTTTTTTCACTAGAAGGCATGTATAGGTTCAATACAATTGCTGTTCCTACTCCAACAAACATTAATAAAAAACAATTTAAAACCCAGTGAAAAGAAGCACTTTCTTCTATCAAGAGATGTGTAACGAGAACTGAGCTAACGACAATACCGTCTGTTAATTGAAGTTTTGAAGCTATTGGAATAAAAATTAATAAATAAAGGCCAAATGATACTGGATTAAATCCAATTATTAAAAAGAAGAAAATAGCGATGGCAATGGCTAATGCGGTTGATAAGAAGCGTTGTCCTGCTAAAGTAATGGATTTTTTCTTTGTGTTTTGAACACTTAATATCGTTATCACTCCGGCTGAAACGGCATAGTCTAACTTTAAGTAATCTGCAATAAAAATCGCAATAGCAGCTCCTAAGGCTGTTTTAATTGTACGCAATCCAATTTTCATGGCTTCACTCCTGCATTTTTCTTTTATCATACCATGATTTCCATTTATTCTTATAGTCTTTTTTGTGAACTTGCAATTATCTGATTTTACTATATTATTAGTACTATAAAATTTAACGTGTTAAAGGGGATTTCTTATGAAAAATAAAACACTAACGATCTTGATAACAGGCTGCTTACTTGTCATTCTTGGAGCTTGTGGTCATTCTCAGGAACGGGCGGGTACACAAGAAATCGCTCAACAAAACTTAGCTAGTCTAAAAAAAGTTGACACTTCTTTAGAGAAATTTGAGACTTTAGAAGATGAGATGATGGACGCTTTGGCGAAAGACTTGAAAAGCTCACATTCTGAAAGTTTGATTTCTAAACAAAAAGGCGCAGTTGGGAAAAATTTCAAAGCGCGTCAAAAAGAGCTGACTATCGTTCAAGACGAAATGTTAAACATTCAAAAAACGATTCAAACCTTAGAAGATTATCAACAAAAAAATGCAGTGGATTTGCCTAAAGAGGATGTAACCCAAGCAATTGCTACCTTAACACAATTAAATAAAACCTATGAAGCATTCGCTCATTATGCAACAGAAGCTAAAGAAAGCGAAGAAACTTTTTATAAAAAATACAAAGCTGACTTGAGTCAAGAAGACATTGCTACTTATTTAAGTAAAATCAATTTAGCACATGGCGCTTTATTCCAACAATTAGAAGTTCTTACTGCTGATTTAAGTTCTGGAAATGCGAGTATGAACGCTTTAGATAAGGCTGTTGAGTGATAAATTTATAGGTGAAAGTGTGATGAATTGATGGAACTTGGAAATTTCAGATTAGGAATGAGAACAATTAAAACAGGAATTGCTGTTGCCGTTTGCATCCTATTATTTCATTATAGTGGTCGCGGAACAGCAATGATTGCTTCGCTTTCTGCTGTGTTTGCATTAAGACAAGATATGGAAACAACTGTAAAATTTGGGAAATCGCGGATTTTAGGGAATACACTTGGCGCTTTATTGGCTGCTTTGTTTATTTTACTTTATCGTTCGTCTGGTAACTTGTTTATTCTTGAAGTCATTGGTGTTCCAGTAGCTGTTATGTTGATTATTGTCATTTGCGATGGTATCAATTATAACTCTGGAATCATTGGGGCTATTGCTACTTTATTAATTATTTATTTTTCGATTCCACCTAATGAAACCATTATTTATGCCTTAGAGCGTGTATTTGATACCTTTATTGGTACATTTGTCGCCGTTGCTGTCAATCACTTAATTAAGGTCCCTGCTCATGAAGAAGTAGCTGATCTTAAAGAAGAACTTTCTGACATTCAAACAGAAGAAAATGAACTGAATGTTTTGTTAACTAAAAAAGAAAACGAAGAAAAAAACCAAGAAACTGATTAGTTTCTTGGTTTTTTATTGGTTTATTTATCTTGATGAATATCCTGATGGATTGTTTGTGGCGCTTTTGAAACAAATTTTTCAATTAATTCTTTAACGTCCAATCCTGTTGTTTCTTTTAAGGTTTCTTGAGTTGTCGCTAAAAGATTGGTAGCATAATTTGACACACGATTGGCTCCTGCACCACTGCCTTCACCTTGTCCGTTGTCAATTACAGTAATTTTTTCGATATTTGCCATTGGTTGTGCAGCTTCTTTCACCATGCTTGGTAGCATTTCAACAACCATTGAAAGAATTGCTGCTTCGCCATATTCCTTGAAGGCTTCAGCAATTTTTTGTTTTGCTTCGGCTTCGGCTTGACCTTTAGCTAAAATAGCTTCGGCTAAGGCTTGTCCTTCTAAGCGGACTTGGTTTGCATTGGCTGTTGCCATTGCTTCTACACGGAATTGATCCGCTTCGGCTTCAGCTACTTCTTTAGCTTTATTTGCAAGTGCATCTTGCTCTTGTGCGTAACGATCTGCATCCGCCTTTTTCTTCACTTCTGAGTCATATTGTTTTTCACGACGAGTGATTTCTTTTTCTTCTAATTCAATTTGTTTTTGACGCTCAATGATTTTTACTTGCATTTCTTGTTCCGTTACTTCTTGTTGTGCTTTTGCACTTTCTAACCCATAGGCTTGATCGGCTTTCGCTTTGGCAATATCTTGCTCTTGTTTGTACGCTGCCAATTTCAATTCTTTTTCTTTTAATGCTTCGGCGACTTCTGTTTCACGTTCTAATTCTGATTTCTTAGAATTTTTTTCAGCTTCCGCACGTTTGATACGTGTTTCTTTGTCTGCTTCGGCAATGGCAATATCCGCATCTCGTTTCACTTGCGCAATTCTTGGTTTTCCAAGTGAATCTAAATAGCCATTTTTATCCCGTACTTCTTTGATGGTAAATGAAACGATAACTAAGCCCATTTTTGCCAAATCAACGCTGGCAACTTCTTGAACACTTTGGCTAAATTTATCACGGTTTTGATAGATTTCTTCGACTGTCATTGAACCTAAGATTGAGCGTAGATGTCCTTCTAAGACTTCTCTTGCTTCATTTTCTAGCTCTTCACGAGATTTACTTAAAAATTGCTCTGCTGCTGTTGCGATTTCTTCAACAGAGGAACCAATTTTAATGATCGATGTTCCATCTGCCATAACTGGAACGCCTTGTTCTGTATAGACTTCTGGTGTTGAAACATCTAATTTACTTGATAATAAGCTTAAACGATTTGATCGTTGAAAAACGGGCATCACAAACGTACCGCCACCACGAACAATTTTAATTTTATTGCCAGCATCGTCTTTAAAGACATTTTTTGAACCTAAATAACTTCCACTGACAATTAATGCTTCATCTGGATTTGCTGTTTGGTATTTTGAAATAAAAACTAGCAAACACATTAACACAACAAAACCACATATTCCAATTACTATAATTGACATTTTTCCCCATCCTTTTCATCTTTCAATTTTATTCACGCTTAAAAATTTTCTTCGTACGGCATCACGTAGGCAACTCGATTGTTAATCTCAATCACCAATATTTTTTCTCCTGCCTTAATTTCCGAAAGAGGTTGATACAAGCTTGCCGGCTTTGTGATCGAACCAGTGACGCTTTTAATGCTGATTTCGCCCATCCCTTTTAGTGGAATCGGTGTAATCACCGTTCCCACTCGACCTTCTAAGTCCTTTTCAGATGAAGAAAGAGTTGCATCAGATTTTCTTAATGGAACAATTAAATAGAAATTCAGTAAAAAAATAATAATAGAAGCAAGGATCCCACTGGTAAGTATGATGAGTCCACTATGAAATTCAGTATGTGCTTCTCCTAAATAACCAAACAAAGCGATAAATGCAAACCAAGGAACAATTAAAACCGGATCAATAGGGCCATCAAAATTGATAATGTCTCCAATAAAAAAACTAACCACGGCTAATAATGCGGTTACAATTAATACGTAAAAATAAATAGTTTCCAAACTATATCCCCACAACATTTTTTTCACATCCCCTCTATATTAAATATTGTATCAATCTTTTTATGAGAAAGATATCATTTTCGTTAAAATAACAATATAAGGAATAACATTAACGTGAAAAAAAGGGTTATTAAAACAAAGTTGTTCTAATAACCCTTTTAAATTTTTAATCGACTGATTTTAAGGCTTCAATCATATCAATATGTTTTAATTTCAAATGCATTGCCCACATCACAATTCCAGAGAATAGGAATGTTAAAGCTGCCGAATAGACGTAGCTTAACACTTTTATGGTTGGGCTAAACATCATCATATCAACTTCTGCGGTTTGTAGCACAAATCCATGAAGGAAGATGCCTAAAAAGGATCCTGTCACAATTCCCATCATGGTTAAGATAATGTTTTCGCGATAGATATACATCGTAACTTCCCCATCGTAAAACCCGAGAACTTTGATTGTTGAAAGTTCTCTAATTCGTTCTGAGACATTGATATTGGTTAAATTATATAACACAATAAAAGCAAGTGCTGCCGCAGAGATAATCAATACCAGAGTCACAATATTTAAGCTGGACATGGTGTCTTTAAAGGAGCTGCCCACACGGTCAACAAAGGTTACTCGTGCGACACTTCCATTCTCCGTTAATCGAGTGCCAAATTGATCTTCCCATTTTTGATTCGCTTTATAATTTAATAGTTCAGTATTATAGAGAGGTTCTTTTTTAAAGAGTTTCTGATAATAAGTGGGACTAATATAAATCATATGGCCTGCATAATTTTCAGTAATGCCAGTAACCTTCAAAGAATAGGTTTTATTGTTTGTATCCTTAATAGAGAGTTTGTCGCCTACTTTTAAATCAAATAATTTTGCAAGCTTTTCAGTAATCACGCCACCCTGCTTAGAAATTTCTTCTTTGGCTTTTGTTTTACGATTATTCAAAAGGACGAACTGATCGAAATTTGTTGTTTTTTCTGGAGTAAACAGCGTCACTTCTTGTGTATTGACTCCTTGTTTTTCCATTTTAAAATTTTCTTGATTAACTGCTAATTGATGTTTAATTTCTTTAGTATCTGTAATTAACTGATTGTATTTTTCTTTATCTGCTTGTTTAGCATCTGGATTAAAAGCAACAATTGCTTGGTATTTCATAATTTTACCGTACTGTAATCCTGCAATATCCGCAATTGAATCCTTTAAACCAAATCCAGTTAAAATTAAAGCCGTACAACCTGCCACACCTAAAACCGTCATCAGCATTCGTTGTTTGTATCTAAATAAATTTCGAGCGGTTACTTTTTCAATAAAATTAAAACGATCCCAAAGAAAGGTTATGCGCTCTAACAAAATTCTCTTGCCATTTTTAGGTGCTTTAGGACGCATTAAAGCTGCAGGGTTGCTCATTAATTCAACTCTGGTGGCGATTAAAGCAGGCAATACGGTACAAAATAGTGCAACTACTAACGACAGAATTCCGTAGCTTAGATAATAGGTAATTCGAATAGCCGGTAAGTTATAAAGGGCCCCATACGCATTAAAAATAATTGTTGGAAAGAGTTGATAACCAATAAATAATCCAATCAAACTCGCGCTACCACTTGCTAATAAGGCATAAATCAGGAATTTTTTAGAAATATCAAAACTTGTATAGCCTAGTGCCTTTAACGTTCCAATTTGAAGTCGTTGCTCCTCAACCATTCGAGTCATCGTCGTTAAACTCACTAAGGCAGCAATCAAAAAGAAAAAGACTGGAAAGACTTGTGCAATGGCTGAAATTCGATTGGCATTATCACTAAATTCTTCGTAGCCAGGATTTGAAGTCCGATCCATCACAAAATATTCAGGTTTTTTTAACGTGGTTAACTGCTCTTTTGCTTCTGCTAACTCTTGTTCGCCTTTGGCTATTTCAGCTTCTCCTTGTTGTTTTTTTTGATCAAATTCAGCTTTAGCTGACTCGTATTCTTTATTTCCTTCATCTAGTTGATTTCTTACCTCGGCTAATTTTTTTTCACCCGTCGCTTTTTCAGAAGCTAATTTTTGTTGACCTTCTGATAAAGCCCTTCTTCCAGCGTCAAGTTGTGTTTTTCCATTAAGAAGAGCCGTTTCTCCATTCGCTAATTCTGTCGCTTTTTGATTTAACGCAGACTCTGCTTGGTCTAATTCTGTTTGACTAGCGCTTAATTTTACTTCTATTGTATCAAGAGAGACCGTCACCTCTTGAGCTGATACTGCACCTGCAAAGTAGGCAGCAATTAGTTCTCCCAACTGTTTATCTACTTGTGTACTACTAGTGATTAAAGTAGTTTTGGTTGCTTCTGGAACTAAGGCAATGGGTACTTTTAAACTGTCTCGGATAGATGTGACAAGGTTCTGACCTTGATTGATGCTTTCAATCGCCGTTGCTTTTTTCGTTGCTAATTCTTGTTGGGCAGCCGCAAGCTGTTTTTTCCCTTCATTTAATTGAGTTTCATTTGCTTCAAGCTCTGCTTGACTTGAAGTAAGCTTTGCTTGATTTTCAGTTAGCGTTGCTTCGCCTTTTGCTATCTCAGACTGAAACGTTTCTAGTCCTGTTTGATAGTCTGACTCCCCGCTAACTAGCTTTGCTTTTGCTTCATCAAGTTGTTTTTGACCATCTGCTAATTGTTGTTTTGCTTCTGTGATTTTAGTGGTTCCATCAGTTATTTTTTCTGCGCCAGTTTGTTTAAGTTCTGCTAGTCTTTCTTCAGGACGTTGGTTAATTTTCTTTTCAACAGCTTTGATTTCTTTGTCAATCTGATCTTCATATTCTTTAGAATAAGCCGCTAATTTTTTGGTAGTATCAAAGGTCAAATAAGCTTCTGTATAAAGATCCGATTTAAAGTCTGATTCTGGAATAACAGCAAAAGCATCTGCTGTTCCTTTCCCAATCGTACTACTACCTCGTTGAAAAGTTTCAATATATTGAGGACTGTTTACAAACCCGACAACTTGATAGTCAACCGTCTTAAAGACACTATTTAAATTGGTTTTATCTCCTTCTGAAGTCAAACTGACCTTGTCGCCAATTTTAAACGTCTGCTGCATTTTTTCAGTATAATCTAATGCTATTTCACCTTTTTTTACTGGTAAACGGCCTTTCATTACTCGGTAATCATTCATTGTCGTTTTTTCTGGTAAGGACATCACCTTCGTCACGATTCCTGTGTTTCCTAAAAAGACATCTTGGCTGTAGCCTCCTGCTACCTCTGCACCTTTTATACTTTTGAGTAAGGTTAAATCCTCATTATTCAATCCATAGGTAGAAACAACTTTGACATCCATTAGATTTTTTTCTTTAAAATAATGGTCCGCAGTATCGATCATATTCGGTCCTGTAGCCTTGATACCTGAAAAGAAACCAACGCCAAGCGTTATGATGGCAAAAATAGATAAAAAACGCGCCTTTGTATGCCATATTTCACGAAAAATATCTTTTAGAAGTGCTGTTTTTTTCATCTTCTCACTGCCCTTCTACCATTCAATGTCTGCAACAGACACTGGATTTTCGTTAATTTTGACACTTCGAACTTTCGCATTATTGATTTCAATCACTCGATCTGCCATTGGAGCAATTGCAGAATTATGCGTAATCACAATGACGGTTGTTCCTGTGTTGATACAGGTATCTTGTAAGAGCTTTAATACCTGTTTCCCCGTTTCATAATCCAAGGCTCCTGTTGGCTCATCACAGAGCAATAATTTAGGTTGCTTAGCTAATGCTCTAGCAATCGCAACACGTTGTTGTTCGCCTCCCGAAAGTTGAGCTGGAAAATTATTTAACCGTTCCCCTAAACCGACTTGTTGCAAAACTTCCGTTGCATCCATTGCACGAGGAGAAATTTGACTTGCCAATTCAACATTCTCTTTGGTCGTTAAATTAGGGACTAAATTATAAAATTGAAATACAAAACCTATTTCATTTCGACGATAAGTCGTTAGCTGCTTTTTAGTAAAGGTGGCAATGTCGACATTATCAACGAATACTTGTCCTTCATCTGCGCTATCCATTCCACCAAGAATATTCAATACAGTTGATTTCCCAGCACCACTTGGTCCTAAAATAACGGCAAACTCGCCTTTTTCAATTTCAAAATTAATGCCATCATTTGCGGTAATGACACTGTCCCCCATTTGATAACGTTTATATTCATCTTTCATTTTCACAAAAGCCATCTTGTCACCCTCTTATTGTTAGTTTCTTCTATTGTAGTTTACCATAAAAAAAATCATTATATAAACACAAAAAACCGCTAAAGAAAAGACTCTTCTTTAACGATTTTATTCATATCCTTATTTTTTATTCATCTTACCAAGTTCACTGTGCTTATAGCCATATAAAACATAAATACAGAAACCGACAACCAACCAAATAATAAAGGCAATCCACGTTTTAACTTCTAATTGAATCATTAAGTAAAAACAAACAGCCATTGAAATAATTGGAAATACTGGGACAAATGGAACTTTAAATTCATTGACTAACGGTTGACCGTAGTCTTTTCTAAGTTTAATAATTCCTGCTGCCATTATTGCAAATGCCATCAACGTCACAATATTCGTCAACTGGGCTAATTGTTCCAAAGGAATCACTCCTGCTAAAACAGCTGAGACAATTCCGATTAAAATCGTCGCATTTTTTGGCGTCTTTGTTTTACTATCAACTTTACTTAATGTTTTTGGCAATAAACCATCACGACCAATTGCATAAATCATTCGGGTTAAACCGTACATCATTGAAATTAATACTGTTAACAACGTCAAAATAGCGCCCACTGAAATAACTCCTGCAATTAAATCATGTCCAATAAAACGAACTGCAAAAGCCACTGGATCTTTAACATCTAATTGTAAATAAGGAACCATTCCGGTTAAAACAAGTGTCACAACAATATAGAGAATCGTCGCAATTGCTAATGAACCGATAATCCCTCTTGGAATGTCCCGTTGCGGATTTTCAACTTCTTCAGCTGCCATACTTACCGCATCAAAGCCTAAAAAAGCAAAGAAAACAATGGCTGCTCCCGTGGCAATTCCTTTAAATTGGAACGGTGCAAAAGGCGTCCAATTTTCTGGCTTCACGTAAAAAATACCAACAACTAAAAATAAAACAATTAAACCAAATTTTACTGCTACCATCACATTGTTTAAACGTAAGGCCTTCTTGGCTCCTTGCATCACTAAATACATGACAACTAACGTAATCAGTACAGCAATAATATCTACATAGGTTCCTTTTTCAGAATTATACGACGCAGTCAATGCTGTTGGAAAAGGAATACCTAAACCTTCTAAAAAACCATGAACGTACCCAGACCAACCAGAAGCAACGGATGCATTTGCTAATAAATATTCACATAGTACAAGCCATCCCGTCATCCAGCCTACCAATTCACCAAAGATGGTGTACGCATAAGAATAAGCTCCACCTGCAATCGGTACTCTTGAAGCAAATTCGGCGTAACACAATGCAGAAAGTGCACATGAAAAAGCCGCAATCACAAACGAAATAATTAAAGATGGTCCTGCATATTTAGCTGCTGCTGTTCCCGTAATAACAAAAATACCTGTCCCAACCATCGCACCTAACCCTAGCAAAATCAGATCAAACGTTTTTAATTCTTTTTTTAGCTTGGACTGTTGGTGAACAGTTGGATCAATTTCTTTCTTTCTAAAATAGCTCATTTAATTTCCTACCTTTTAAGAGAATAATTTCATTTTCATCAAATACTTTTGAAAAGAGCGCTCTGAATTTTTTTCAGAACGCTCTTAGTTTAACATAATTTTTCTATAAATTACACATTCAATTAAAAAGGTTTATGCTTTCAAATATCCTAGTAGCATGCCACCAGCAATCACTAATAAGCAGCCTATAATGACATAGCGAAATTCACGTTTGGTTTTCTTTTCACCTAACAACCAAATTCCACCTAATGTTGAAATAATAATTCCTGTTTGAGAAAGTGAAAAACTAACGGCTAAACCGATTTTTTTCATAGCTATCAGCATAAAAATATTTCCAATTGCCCACAGCAAACCTGTAATCAAATTACGAGCCGTATATTTGTTCAAAACATCTTGTTTAATAGAGAAAATAATTGCACCAATTAGCATACCTACTGATTGAGGTAAGATAACTGCCATAGCATCTACATTTGCAGCTTTAACGGTAATCGTGTACAAGGCATACCCAATCGTTGAGATAGCAATTGCTTGCAATCCTTTTTTCAATTGGTGATTTTCTCCTTCTTCTTTATGATCTGTTACAGCTGTAAATCTGGCACCTAAAATCAAAATAATTAAGGCTATCGTTCCAATACTAAAATCTCTCGTCGTTTGCCATTCTCCAAATAAAATAGCACCAGCCAATGTATTCGCAATCAATTGACCTCCAGTTGAAATAGGTAAGGCCCCTGAGACGCCCATATATTTCATACTTTGAAATTGTTGCTGTTGACCAAGTACCCAAAATAAGCCCGACAATACTCCTGCAATCATAACTTTCATATCTATCGCAGGTTGGTAAACAAAATAAATTCCAATTGAAAAAATAAATGCGCCAATAGTCATTCCAAGTGTTTGATTATAAGCAGTTCCACCGACTTTATTACTTACCAAACCGATACTTCCCCATGCTATTGCGGGTATCATTGCAATTAAAATATCCATACTAAACCTCTTTCCTCTAAAAATAAACTTATCTATTCATCATAACAGAGAAAACGTTCACACAACAAGAAATTACTGTGGAAACTTAATAAAATTTTCAAATTAATGAAGGTTGCTTTTCTTTTTAGTAAAAAATATGCTACATTGATAGAAGAACTTATGAAGAAATGAGGAACGATTCATGACGAACCCCCACGTAATCGTTGTTGGCGGTGGCACCAGTGGCATGATGGCTGCTATAGCCGCTGCAGAAAATAACGCAAAAGTGACTGTAATTGAAAAAAATAAAAAATTAGGACGCAAACTACTTGTAACAGGTGGCGGACGTTGTAATGTAACTAACAATCGTGATGCCGACGAAATCATTCAGCATATCCCTGGCAATGGTCGCTTTTTATATAGCGCTTTTCACCAATTTGATAACTATGATATTATCAATTTTTTTGAATCAAATGGCGTTCGTTTAAAAGAAGAAGATCACGGCAGAATGTTTCCCGTTACAGATAAATCAAAAACGATCCTAGAAGCATTGCAAACAAAAATGGAACAACTAGGGGTTGACATTATTACTGAAAATCCAGTAGAAACGGTTCTTTATAGTGAAGATGCTGTAACTGGTGTACTTCTTCTTGATGGCAGTACTTTAACAGCTGACAAAGTGATTTTATCCACCGGTGGTCGTGCCATGCCTCGTACAGGTTCAACAGGGGATGGCTACAAATGGGCTAAAAAAGCAGGTCATACACTAAAGACGCTTTACCCAACCGAAGCTCCTATTTTATCTGACGAACCCTTTATTCAAGATAAAACTCTTCAAGGATTATCTTTGCGTAATGTAGCATTAAGTGTCTTAAATAAAAAAGAAAAAATCGTTATCACCCACCAAATGGATATGATTTTTACTCATTTCGGAGTTTCTGGTCCAGCAGCCTTGCGCTGTTCAATGTTTGTCCATCAAACAATGACTCGCGATAAATCGGAAGAAGTAACCATGAAACTAGATGTCTTACCGGATTTAAGCATCGGTCAAGTTGAGCAAGAACTTCAAAAACTACTAAAAAACGATGGCGATAAAAGTGTAAAAAATGCGTTAAAAGGACTGGTCTTTGAACGTTATTTACTTTTCAGTTTCCAACGCTTAAACTTAGATGAAAATATGCCTTTAAAACAGATGACATCCGAACAGTTAAAATCATTTTGTAACTTTTTAAAAGACTTCCGTTTTACTGCTAATGGAACACATCCTTTAGAAAAAGCTTTTGTTACGGGTGGTGGAATCAATACAAAAGAAATCAATCCCAAAACAATGGAAAGCAAATTCAAAAGAGGCTTGTATTTTACTGGTGAAATTCTTGATGTCAATGGATATACTGGTGGTTATAATATTACAGCAGCTTTTGTTACCGGACGCATCGCAGGGATGCATGCAGCACTTGACTAACAATTTCAAAAGTGAGAGATTTAAGAAATTATTCTTGAATCTCTCACTTTTTTATATACTTTCAATTCTTGTTTTACCAGAAAAAACATTCTCTATTCACACTTTTTTCACAACTCTTTTATATAATAATTGTAACAATTGGAAATAGAAAGGAGCAACTTTATATGTCATTGATTGAACGAGCCTTTTTAAGTATTCAACATCGTCCTCTTAAAAATAGCCTCCTTTTTTTAGTCTATGCTGGCATCGCTTGCGCTTTTTATGTTCTCTTTTCTATCCAAAATAAACTGAGCAATTCCCTAAATTATTTAAATGATGCTTTAAGTTTCAATCAAAAAAATCAGATTACAACTACGCCATCTTTCAAAGTACTAGTCTCAACTATTACTCAACAAAAGCAAACACTGAATCACTACTTGTTACTAATAGCTATCGTATCTATCATTTTACTACTTTTACTTCACTCTTTCTTTTTATACCAACGAAAGAAAGAATTGCAAAATTTTATATTAATTGGAGAAAAGAAAAAAAAGGTTTTTACACAGATTATATTAGAAAATGGAATTATTTTAAATGTTGCGTTGTTAAGTTTGATGATTCTCTTAAGCTTCTTTGCCCGTCCGATTACAAATCAGATTCAACAACTTGAATTGAATTTGATTCATAGCGATCAGGTAGCTATGACTGCTAAGCAACAGAAATCTCAAATAAGTGCTGAGCCTAACCAATCTGATAGCGAAATCAATGTAACTCGATTTAATACGGTTTTACCGATTGTTAATTCCGAAGAAAATTTTACCGTTAATTTTGCGACTACTGTCCAAAATTACTTAGGTTTTGTTTTATTAATTAATGCTTTTATTGCAAGTAGTTTAATTTTACCAGCTTTATATTTTGTTCAAAAAAGCCACTCATTTTAGTTACTTTTCAAAGGAGGTTTTACAATGGCAACTGACTGCTCTCAACTCCCTCATAGTGTTCTTAATCCTTTCAAACAGAACGGTATTTATCAAATAAGTACACCCTCACAATCCATTTCTACACTACCTAAAAACCTTATAACTTATTTAAAAAAACAAAAAATTCCTGTTGGTTATATTTTAACGGATTCGACCTTTATTCCTTATTTATCAACTTTTCAAAATATCAAATTAAGTTTAAAATTAGCAAAACCTAAATTAAGAAATAGTGATTTTTTAATTCTGGATGCTTTAGAAGAAATGAATATTTCCTATAAATTAGCTCATAAACCAATTCAAGAGTTAACCGCAACTCAATTAAAAGAGGTGCAACTTATTTCAGCTATTTTCAGTGGCAAAAAAATAATTATCGTTGATTCTTGGATCGAGTTTTTATCAGAAACTGAGCAATTAAATTGGTTACTTATTTTTAAAAATTTTGTTAAGGACCGAGGCGTCACTTTTATTTTACTAACCAATTCTAATAAAATTGCTGAACAAAGTGATGACACGTTTCATGAGAAAGATTTTCATCTAAATTCTTTCGATAACTAAATAAAGAGTGATAAAAATCAATTTGATTTTTATCACTCTTTATTTTTTTTTAAAATTGCACTTTATCTGCAACAGGAATCCACACTGAAAATTCAACTGCTGAATCTTGAATAAAGTCATCAACAACTTCTACATTAAAATTACCATTGATTTGAAACTCTGCTGATTGATAAACTTCTCCGTAAGAGGCACCAATAAATTGATCTGCTTCTATACGATTTTTGACTGTTGTTTTAAAAATGGCATACGATCCAGTAGGTACGGTAAAACTTTCTTGATTTGGATCTTTAGAACTAGCTTTAACTCCAACTAAGTAGTTGGGGTCTCCTGAGCTTGCATTATTAACAGCATAGAAATGAGTATCAAGTGCGTATTCCATTAATTGTGCTTTATCTTTTTTTAACACTTCAAGTTGCTGCAATTTCTTATCGCTCATAGCAGGAAACTCACTTGGATTGCTTGGCACAACAATCGGAGTGGAGAATCCAATAATAAGTTGATCTGGAGATTCAATAATTGTAAATGGCATAAAAATACGCTCCTTTAAATTTTTTATTAATCCTTGTTAAAGTGCCGTAACTATAGCATAAAAATTAGTTAATTGTAAATTATTATACTTTTTTTAATTTAATACACAGCCTAATTTATACAAGCAAAAAGGATGAGAATTTTATTTCTCATCCTTTTTTAGTCATTTGTTTCAATTGGAAATGCAAGTTTAAAAGTTGTTCCAGAACCTTTTTCACTCGTTACCGTCACTTTAGCTTGATGTAAATTCATCAATTGTTGGACAATTGCCAAACCTAATCCAGATTCACCATATTTGGTATTTTTCCTGGAGACATCTGCTTTGTAATACCGTTCCCAAATATTTTCAACTTCTTCTGCAGTCATTCCAATTCCAGTATCTTGGATTTCAATAATGGTTTCAGTTAAAGTTTTTGAACCATTGATAACAATACTGCCATCAGTTGTAAATTGGATTGCATTTTGAAGAATATTTACAATAATTTGAACGAATCGGTCGTAGTCAGCATATACTGTCAAATCTGCTGGACAATTTAATTCTAATTGATTTCCAGCATCGTTCGCCTTATTCTTTAACTGCTCTACGATTACAGTCAAAGCTTCTTCTGCATTGAAGGTTTGTTTTGTTAAACTAATTTGGTTTGAACGAATTTTTTCATAATCCAGATTTTCATTTACTAGACGGATCAGTCTTCTCGTTTCATTTTGCATCAGCTGAATACTACGTTTTTTCTGATTTTCTGGAATCATATCGTATTCTAATCCTTCTAATAAGCCATTAATCGTTGTTAAAGGTGTTCGCATCTCATGCGCTGCGTCTGCCATAAATTGACGTCTCCGATTCTCCTGACGCTCAATTTCTTCATGAGAAGCTTTTAGAGAACGCGCCATTCCATTAAAATCTTCTGCCAAATCATCAAATTCATCACGGTCTTTGTTTTCTAAATAAACATCAAAATCTCCTTGGGAAATACGATGAGTTGCCTTTCGCATTCGGTTGATTCGATTGACTTGATATTTTGCCAAAAAGAAACTTAAGAACATCGCTCCAATACTGGAAAGTAACAATGCAATAAATAAGTTATGTTTTAGATCTTTAATGCTAGATTCAACTCCACTCACTGGTGCTTCAACCGCTACTACACCAGCAAATTTTCCTGTATCACGTTTAAAGAATGGTTGAAAAACTCTAATCTGTTCGACTTTATTTCCTAAAAAATCAGTATTGTTAATTGAAGAGGCAATCTGGTTTCCTGCTTGCAATGCCTTCCAATCCTTTTCAGAAATATTTAAAGAATAATTTTGTTCTTGTTTAGGGGCAATCATTTCTTTTTCTTCATTAAAAATAGACATATTGACATTTTGGCTTTTTAAAACGACTTGAATTAAATCCACTTGGTTAATCAAGCCATCATCGATTACGGATTGTGCGTAGCCATATAATTGTTTTTCAGTATTTTTATAGACTGTACTACTAGCAAAATTTGAAAACGAAATGCCAATAATGACTAAAATGGTCAAAATTACTGCAAAAAATGCCAACATTTGTTGATAAAGGTATTTCAATACTACTCAACTCCAGTGTCATCAAATTTGTATCCAACACCCCAAACTGTTTGAATCACTTGTGGACCTGTTTTTTCAATTTTTTGACGCAGCTTTTTAATATGGGCATCAACCGTTCGTTCATCTCCATAGTATTGATAATCCCAAACAATCGTTAATAGTTGTTCTCTTGAAAAGACTTGTTTAGGATTTTTAGCAAGCGTATATAACAATTCAAATTCTTTTGGTGTGAGTCCTTCAATTGGTTTATGATACAAAAAGGCTTCTCTAGTTTTAGTATTAATTTTAAGGTGATCTGTTTCAACTTCAAAATCTGCATTTTTTGCTGAGCTTTCCATACCTTCCTCATGTCCTAAATCTGCTCGACGATGAAGTGCTTTGATTCGTGCAATTAAGGTTAGCGGGCTAAATGGTTTTGTTACATAATCATCAGCTCCCATTTCTAACCCAATTACTTGATCGCTTTCTGAATCTTTAGCAGTCAACATAATAATTGGAACTGTTTTTGAAACTTTTCGAATTTCACGGCAAATTTGAATACCATCCATTGTAGGTAAATTTAAATCTAAGGTAATAATATCCCAAGCATTAGGTTGTGTCAAAAATGCATCTAAACCTTCTTTTCCATCTTGTTTAAACAGTGCATCCCAATCTTCTTTTAAGAAAAACATTTCCATCATTTCACAGACAGATTGGTTGTCTTCAATCATTAATATTTTCATCTAATCCCTCTTTTCAGTTTCTCCACTTGTTTTCATTATACTATTTTTACCTCAACAACAAAAGGCGAAACCTAAAGAGTCTAGCTTTCTTCATAATCTTTTCATACTTATAGGACAATTTCAGGACTTATTTGTCATTGGTAGCCATTTTTGCTGTCTCTTCTGATTTTTTCTTAAGAATCAAACTGACTTCTTCCACTCGAAGTTCTACTGCAAAAACGGTCTCGTCTTCCTTATTCAAATACGTTCTAGACTGCATGCGGCCACTTAAGCCAAGCTGAACACCCTTTTCACAATTATCTGCAATAATTTTAGCTACTGGTCCCCAAGCAACAAATGGAATAAAATCAGCTTCTTGTTTTTTATCTTTTTTATATATTCTTTGAATGGCTAATGTATTATTGATGACTTGACTTCCATTCCCTACCTGTTGTATTTCAACTTCTCTTACAATTCTTCCTATCAATGATACTTGATTCATTTTGTTCACTCCTTTTTTCTGTCTAGTCTAACTATCCGCATTTTTATCTCATCTCATTAAAAAAAGCTACTTAACAAATTTGTTAAGTAGCTCTAGCTAAAACAATATTAAATTCCCTTACTAAAATAACTGAAAATGTGCTTCCATGTTGCACCACTAAAAATTGCAAAAGGATTGCCATCCCCTAAAACACCAAAGCCAATCATTGCTCCTATTAAAAAGGTCATTATGATCAAGACAAGCACAATCAATACTTTCAATGCAAAGGGCATTGGAGTAGTTCTTATTTTATTCTCTTTCAACGTAACACCTCTTCAATCAATTACTCTCATAAGAAAGTTTGCTTTAACGACGTTTTTTATTTATGTTTTCAAGTAAAATTCCAGTTCCAAGCGCAACTGCATCTAATGGATGTTCTGCAGCAAATACAGGAACTTTAAGCTCTTCTGCGAATAATTGGTCAATCCCATCTAGCAAAGCTCCTCCGCCCGTTAAAATGACACCACGGTCGATAATATCTGCTGATAATTCAGGAGGAGTTTGTTCTAGAACATCTTTTGCTTGTTGAACAATCAACATCATTGATTCATTCAAAGCTTCTTGCACTTCTGCAGAAGTGATGGTAATCGTTCTTGGTAATCCACTTACCATATCACGACCTCTAACGTCCATTGAGTCATCACGATTGTTAGGGAAAACTGTTCCAATTTCAATTTTGATAGATTCTGCAGTACGTTCACCAATCAACAATTTGTATTTTTTCTTCACATATTGAGTGATTTCACTGTCTAATTTATCGCCAGCTAATTTAAGTGAACGACTTGTCACAATATCTCCCATTGAAAGAACTGCAATATCACTTGTTCCTCCGCCAATATCAATGACCATGTTGCCGCTAGGTTGGAAAATATCCATTCCAGCACCGATTGCTGCTACTTTTGGCTCTTCTTCAAGGTACACATTTTTACCACCGCTTTTTTCAGCAGCTTGAATAATGGCTTTTTGCTCAATTGAAGTAATGTTTGTAGGACAGCAGATTAAAATGTTTGGTTTTGATAAAAACCCTTTTACGTTTAATTTATCAATAAAATATGAAAGCATTGCTTCAGTAATATCAAAATCAGCAATTACTCCATCTTCAAGAGGACGAATCGCACGAATATTTCCTGGAGTACGCCCAACCATACGATATGCTTCTTCTCCAACAGCTAGTACTTGATTTGTTGCGGTATCAACTGCAACTACAGCAGGTTCATTTAAAACAATCCCCTTGCCTTTCACATGTATTAATACATTTGCTGTCCCTAAATCTATCCCAATATCTTTCGCCATTATCTTTGTTCTCCTCTCAAAGCTCTTGTTCATTTTTAGGCTATCTATTTATGTAGCCATCTAATTTTCTATTATAGCATAACTTATCTTAATGGGAAACCGTGATTTTATGAATATTTTCTAAAAAAAAACACATCTTAACGATGTGTTTTTCTAGTAATTCTCTTATGATGCAAAAATTTGATCAAGTTCTGCTTCTTTTAGTAGATGCTCTTCTTCTTCATTGATACGTTCAACATCAGCACCTAATGCTTGTAATTTTTTATGGAATTCAAAGTAACCACGATCTAGGTACTCTAAATGAGTCACACGAGTGTAACCTTCAGAACATAAACCACTTAAAATCAAAGCTGCTGCTGCTCTTAAATCGGTTGCTGCTACTTCAGCTCCTTGAAGTTTTGTTGGACCATAAATAACAAGAGATTGACCTTCAACTTTAAACTGAGCATTCATGCGACGTAATTCTTCCATATGCATGTAACGATTTTCAAAAACGGTTTCAGTCATCGTACTTGTTCCTTCAGCCATTAATTGAATTGCCGTCATTTGAGCTTGCATGTCTGTTGGAAAACCAGGATGAGGCATTGTTTTTACATCCGTTGCTTTTAATTTTTCAGGACCAATAATACGTAGACCCTTTTCTTCTTCAATAATCGTTACATTCATTTCTTTTAATTTTGAAATTAATGGTTTATTATGTTCTGCAACTGCATCTTCCACCAAAACATTTCCTTGTGTCATTGCTGCAGCAATCATAAAGGTTCCTGCTTCAATCCGGTCAGGAATAATTGAATGTTCAATGCCTGTTAATTCTGCAACGCCTTCAATTCTAATGGTTTCAGTTCCTGCTCCCACAACTTTTGCACCCATTCGGTTTAAGAAGTTCGCAAGATCCACAATTTCTGGCTCTCTTGCAACATTTTCAATTGTTGTGGTTCCTTTTGCTAAGGTTGCTGCCATCATGATATTTTGAGTTGCGCCAACACTTGGAAAATCAAGGTAAATACGAGCGCCTACTAATTCATCAGCAAATGCCTCTATATAGCCATTTTCGATATGTACTCTCGCACCCATCGCTTCAAAGCCTTTTAAATGTAAATCGATTGGTCTTGTACCGATCGCACAACCACCAGGTAACGCTACTTTTGCATGTCCCAAACGTGCTAGTAGTGGACCCATTACAACAATTGATGCTCGCATTTTGCTTACATATTCAAAAGGTGCTTCAAAATTCAAATCATGTGTTGCATTAATTTGAACTTCTTTATCTGTTTCATTAAATGCTACATCTAAGTTTAAATGGTGTAATACTTCATTGATTGTGTATACATCTGATAAAGTTGGAACATTTGTTAATTTACTTTCTCCAACGCTTGCTAAAATTGTCGCTGCTAAAATTGGTAAAACAGCATTTTTAGCACCCTCTACTTTAACTGTTCCTTCAAGACGTTTGCCGCCACGAACAATTATTTTTTCCATGTTAACCCCTCCGAAAAATCTCAGTTAATTCTTTCATTTAAAATTACGTTATTTTATTATAGATTTATGCCACTTTTGGCATTATATCATGAACATCGTTGTTTAAACAAATTATTAACTAGTAATGTAAAAAAACTTATGGAAATTTAATCTAATTAAGTAAAAATATTAGATTTTTAGATAAATTCAAAAATTCTAAAACAAAATTACTGACTGTATATCCAATGGTAATTGAAAAAAAAACATACAAAATACGTGCTTGTGCGACATGATTTTTCTTAATCCATGATTCAATTCTCAAGCCTTTTAAAGCCCAAAATGAAACCATAATAAAAAAAATATTTGTTGCAATTCCTATGATGGCTTGAACACCTAAAAGGTTCATTTTTTCTACCATCCTTTCGTTATTTAAATATATGCTACCATAAATACATCAAAAAATAAATCATTCCTATTTCATTTGCAACATTCTTAATATTTAAGGGGAGCCTTAATTGTATTGTTATGCATTTTTTTATCTTTTGTATGTATATTTTTATATTTATTTGTTATTTTAAATATAAAATTATGCCAATAAAAAAACAAGTACGCTTCAATTAATATTATTAATTGAAGCAACTTGCAACTTTTAGCGACGATGTTTTGACACACTGATACGATTGATTGCTTTGTTAAGAGCAACGGTTGCTCGCTGTACAGCATCTCGGTCTTCTTTTTCATGCGCTTCTTGAATTCGTTTCTCAGCTCTTGATTTTGCTCGTTCAGCGCGATCAAGATCAATGTCACGTTCGCGCTCAGCACTGTCTGCAATAATCGTACAAACATTGTCACGAACTTCCATTACGCCACCATTCACAGCGATTGCATCTTCATGGTTTTCTGAATCTACTCGTTTGATACGAACTTCATCAATTGATAAAGGAACAATAATAGGCGCATGTTGAGGTAAAATCCCCACTTCTCCATCAAGTGTTTTAGCAACAACCATTTTAGATTGGTGGTTGTAAACAATGCCATCAGGGGTAACGATATTTACTTTTAAAATAGCCATAGTTACTCCTCCTTATTCAAAACCTTGAGCTTTGGCTTTCTCTACAACTTCTTCGATACGGCCAACACTTCTAAATGCATCTTCTGGAAGATCATCGTATTTCCCATTTAAAATTTCTTTAAATCCACGAATTGTTTCTGAAACAGGAACATAAGATCCTGGTTGTCCTGTAAAGGCTTCAGCTACATGGAAGTTTTGCGATAAGAAGAATTGAATACGACGAGCACGTGATACAAGAACTTTTTCATTATCAGATAATTCATCCATCCCTAGAATGGCAATAATATCTTGTAATTCACGGTAACGTTGTAAAATTTGTTGAACCTCTGTTGCAATTTTGTAGTGTTCTGCGCCAACAATTTCAGGTGCTAAGGCACTTGAGGATGATGCTAGCGGATCCACTGCAGGATAAATCCCTTGTTCAGTCAATTTACGCTCTAAGTTGGTTGTTGCATCCAAATGGGCGAAAGCTGTTGCTGGAGCTGGATCGGTATAGTCATCGGCTGGTACATAGATTGCTTGAATCGATGTAATTGAGCCTTTTCTTGTTGATGTAATACGCTCTTGTAATTGACCCATTTCAGTAGCAAGTGTTGGTTGGTACCCAACGGCAGATGGCATACGGCCTAAAAGAGCCGATACTTCTGAACCAGCTTGTGTGAAACGGAAGATGTTATCGATAAATAATAGAACATCTTGACCTTCATCATCACGGAAATATTCAGCAATTGTTAAACCGGTTAAAGCAACACGCATACGTGCACCAGGTGGTTCATTCATTTGACCAAATACCATGGCTGTTTTTTCAATAACGCCAGACTCTCTCATTTCAAAGTATAAGTCGTTCCCTTCACGAGTACGTTCACCTACACCAGCAAATACAGAGATTCCGCCGTGTTCTTCAGCAATATTGTGGATTAATTCTTGGATTAATACGGTTTTACCAACACCGGCACCACCAAAAAGACCAATTTTACCACCTTTTAAATATGGAGCAAGTAAATCAATTACTTTGATACCCGTTTCCAAAATTTCAGTACTGCTACTTAACTCATCAAAAGTTGGTGCGCTTCTATGAATTACATCGCGTCTGTGATCAGCTGGAAAAGGTTCCTTCAAATCAATTGTTTCACCTAAAACATTAAATACACGACCTAATGTTTCGCTACCTACAGGAACAGAAATTGCTTTTCCTGTATCTACAACGTTCATTCCACGTTGTAAACCATCTGTTGACTCCATTGCAATCGTACGGATTACGCCGTCACCAAGTTCCAAAGCAACTTCTAAAACCACTGTTTCAGTGTTTTCATCTGCTGTTCCTTGTTTATTTTTAATTTTTTGTACAATAAGGGCATTGTTAATATCAGGTAATGATCCATCTAATGGGAATTCCACATCGACAACGGGTCCAATTACTTGAACAATTTGACCTATACTCATTCGTTTTTCCTCCCACTTATTAAACTATTCTAATGCCGAAGCTCCACCGACAATTTCCGTAATTTCTTGCGTGATTGCGGCTTGACGCGCACGGTTATAATGGATGGTTAAATCATCAATAATTGATTTAGCATTATCCGTTGCACTCTTCATGGCACTCATTCTCGCAGCATGCTCCGCGGCCTTAGCATCTAAGATAGCGCCATATATCAAACTTTCGGCATATTGTGGCAATAGGATATCCAAAATTGCTTCTTTAGAAGGTTCGAAGATATATTCCACTTCATATTCAACGGATTCGCTAGCATCCAAATCGCTTAATGGCAACATTTTTTCAGCGCGATATTGGAACGAGAGTGAATTAATATGGTGATTGTAACAAACGTACAATTCATCAAATACTTCATTTTTATACATTTCTGTCGCAGTTCTTGCAATCTCTCTGACTTCTTCAAAGGAAGGTTGATCACTGATATTGCGTAGTTCATAGGCCAAGTTCATTCCTCTTGATTTAAAGAAATTCGCTGCGGCTGAACCCACTGCCATAAAAACATACTCATCAGATGATTTATGATCTTTTGTAATCATATCAACTGTTGATTTAATAACAGAACTATTGTAGTTACCAGCTAAGCCCTTATCCGAACTAATAACGATATAACCAGTTTTTTTCACGGGTCTTTCAATCAGCATATCGTGAAAATCTACATTAGATGCAGAGTTTGAACCGATTAAATTGCTATCTTCAATCAAAGCTAGTTGAGTCGCTGCCATATGGGTAACGACTTCTCTAACTTTTGACGCGTAGATTTGGAAACCTGCTGCAACATCTTCAGCTTTGCCTAATTTTGCACCCGCAACCATTTGCATGGCGCTTGTAATTTGACTCGTCTTTTTAGTTGAAGCAATTCTTTTTTTGATATCAATTAAAGAGGCTGCCATTTATCTCCACCGCCTTTATTTTGTTTCAGATTCATCTTTTTCATCTGTTGAGCTTGAAGTTACACCCATTGGTAAAAAGATTTCTTTAAAAGCAACGATTGCTGCATCTAATTTTTCAGAATCTGGTAAATCTTTTGTTTCAGTAATTTCAGCTAATATTTCAGGTTTCTCTTGATCTAAGAAATCAAAGAATTCTTGTTCAAAGCGCAAAATCTCATCTACTGGAATAGAATCCAAGAAGCCATGTGTCAACGCATATAAGATCATTACTTGTTTTTCAACAGCTAATGGCGCGTGCAAGTCTTGTTTTAAAATTTCAACTGTACGACGTCCACGGTTTAACTTCGCTTGCGTTGCCGCATCTAAATCTGAACCGAACTGAGTAAAGGCTTCTAGTTCACGGAAACTTGCTAAGTCAAGACGCAATGTTCCTGCTACTTTTTTCATCGCTTTAATTTGAGCT
This sequence comes from Carnobacterium sp. GW821-FHT04C06, assembly GCF_059420345.1. NCBI lineage: Bacteria > Bacillati > Bacillota > Bacilli > Lactobacillales > Carnobacteriaceae > Carnobacterium > Carnobacterium sp. GW821-FHT04C06. Next base: position 295,269 of record NZ_JBWKTN010000002.1, on the reverse strand, counting down.
GCCCCACCTACACGTGATACAGATAAACCAGCTGCAACAGCGGGTCTTGTACCGGCGTAGAATAAGTCACTTTCCAAGAAAATTTGTCCATCTGTAATCGAGATAACGTTCGTTGGAATATAAGCTGAGATATCGCCTGCTTGTGTTTCAACGAAAGGCAATGCTGTCATTGAACCGCCACCTAGTTCGTCGTTTAGTTTTGCTGCACGTTCTAATAAACGTGAGTGTAAATAAAAGACATCCCCTGGATAAGCTTCACGACCTGGAGGACGACGAAGAAGCAAGGAAATTTCACGGTATGCCGCTGCTTGTTTTGATAAGTCATCAAAAACAATTAGGACATGTTTGCCGTTGTACATAAATTCTTCACCCATCGCACTACCAGAATATGGTGCAATAAATAACATTGGCGCAGGTTGAGAGGCACTAGCTGTTACGACAATCGTATAATCCATCGCACCAAATTTTTTCAATGTTTCTACTTGGTTACGAACAGTGGATTCTTTTTGACCAATCGCTACATAGATACAAATCATATCTTTGCCTTTTTGGTTGATAATCGTATCAATTGCAATACTTGTCTTTCCTGTTTTACGGTCACCAATAACAAGCTCACGTTGACCGCGACCAATTGGAACAAGTGCATCAATCGCTTTTAATCCAGTTTGAAGTGGTTCTGAAACAGATTTACGTTGCATAACGCCAGGCGCTAAGGTTTCAACAGGACGTGTTTTAGACGTTTTGATTTCGCCAAGTCCATCGACTGGTTGTCCTAGTGAATTTACAACACGACCAATTAAGGCTTCTCCAACTGGAACTTCCATAATACGTCCTGTTCTTCTAACTTTATCCCCTTCACGAATTTCTTCGAAAGGTCCTAAAATAATAATACCAACATCATTTGACTCTAAGTTTTGGGCCATTCCGAAAACGCCATTTGAGAATTCTAATAATTCCCCAGCCATAGCATTTTCAAGTCCGTATGCGCGCGCGATTCCGTCACCGATATATGTTACCGTTCCAACTTCATCAACAATTAATTCATTACGGTATCCTTCTACTTGTTGCTTAATTAGAGCACTGATTTCTTCAGCTTTAATGCCCATTACCTCTTCACCTCTTCAACCTTTTACATTTATTTAGCAATTTGTTTTTTCAATGTTTCTAAATTTAAACGAATACTACCATCAAAAATTTGATGTTCTGCTTCGATGATTACGCCACCTAAAATCTCAGGATCAACAACTTCGTCAAAAATCACTTTTTTACCGTCTAATTTTTTTACAAAAACATCCGCTAAACGTGTTTTTTGTGCTTCTGTTAAAGGCACTGCTGTTGTCACTTTCGCTAAAATTGTCCGGTTTTTGTGGTCATAAAGCTTTTCAAATTCATCCACGATCAATTCCATGTCGCCCATGCGATCATAATCAAAAATCATTAAGACAAAGTTTTGCATCAACTCTGGAAAATTCTTAATTAAATTGTCCACAATCGGACGTTTTTGAGCAAGTGTTAATCTGGCATCTGATAAAACTAAGCCCAACCCAGGATTTTCGCCAAAAATTTGACGAATATCCATCATATTATCAAAAGCTTCTTTGATACAGTCGTGCTCTTCTGCTAAATTATAATATGCTTTTGCGTAACGAGTTGCTACTGTGTGCTTATTTAATTTCATTTGTCATCAGCCAACCCTTCAATGTACTCATCGATTAAAGCGGCATGTCCCTCACTTGTAAGTTCTTTACCGATTAACTTCGCTGCAATTTCCATTGATAGTTGACTCACATCACTTTTAACGCTTTCTATTGCTTTTTGTTTTTCCATTTCGATATCCAACTGTGCTTCAGCTTTGATGCGTTCTGCATCTTCTTTCGCCTTTTCCAACATATCACGTTTGATTCTTTCACCATTTTCTCTAGCGTTGTTTAAAATAGTCAAAGCTTCATTACGAGTCTCATCCATTTTTTCTTTGCCTTCAACAGCTAAACGATTGGCTTCAATACGAGAGTTTTCTGCACTGTCAATATTTTTCGAAATTTGCCTTTCACGTTCCTCCATAATCCCCATTAGAGGTTTCCAAGCAAACTTTTTTAGAACTAACAATAGCAATAAGAAGGCTAATAAGACAAAAATTGTATCTCCAGCACTGGTAGATTCTCCTAATACTAAATCGTACATTCCCGACACTCCTTCTAATCACTTATTCATAGATGAACCAAAAAGGCAGATGTATGAAAATTTTTTCTCCGCCTTTTATTCGTTCTATTTAAATACTAAGATAAAGGCAATAACTACTGCCATAATCGGAACAGCTTCAATAAGACCGACTCCGATAAACATCATCATTTGTAAGCGACTTTGTAATTCTGGTTGACGTGCTACTGATTCGATTGTTTTTGAAATAACTTTTCCGTTCCCTAATGATGCTCCGATTGCTGCTCCTGCTACTGCGATTGCTGCTCCAATTAAACCCATGATAAAATTTCCTCCTTAAGAGTGTTACACTCTTTTTCTAAATTTAATTACTGTTAGTGATTGTTACTCTTCTGCTTGCACTTTATGTGCCATGTAAACCATTGTCAAGGTTGTAAATACAAAAGCTTGAATACTTCCGATAAAGATAGAGAAACCTTGCCAAACCATTTCTAATGGGATCCCAATGATCCACGTTAAGATACCGTGACTTTGACCAAAACTTGCAATCAAGCCTAATAGAATTTCACCTGCATATACGTTACCATATAGACGCAATGCTAACGTTAATGTATTCGTGAATTCTTCCAATATCTTAATAGGAAGTAAGAACGATACCGGTTTGATATAACTATTTAAGAAATAGTTTTTAAACCCTTGTTCTTGAACACCAAAAAAGTGAGTCAATAACACGACCATCAATGCTAATGATAGACAGACGATTGGGTCTGCTGTTGGACTCTTCCATGCTTGATAACCTCCGATTGTTAGCATTAAAGGCAATCCCATCATATTAGATACAAAAACAAATAATAACAAAGTAAAACCTAATAGTTGGAATTTTTCTCCCTCTTTCCTAGAAATCGGTCCTGAAATAATGGTTCGAACAAAATCCACAATCCATTCGATAAAGTTTTGAGCTCCTGTTGGCTTGATTGCCAGCTTTCTTGTACAAAAGAAAACAACAAGAAACACAATCAAACATGCAGCTAGAACTGTGATCATGTTTGTGACATTGAAACCCAACCCAAACAAATGAATTATTGGAGCTTTATGTTCCACAACTTTCACCTCTTTTCCAAAATTGAACTTTCATCCAACGAAGTTAGGTAAAACAAAACAGAGTGATGATTGAAAAAATGAATCTATGATACCTCTTATTTTATCTTTTAAGCCATTCGTTGATCCTCTCTATTCTATCATAAATAAGAACGCTTTTACTATTATAAACTTTGTTTTTATTTATTCTATCAAAGGATAATTCACAACTTATCAAGGTATCATTTTTCCAAGTTCACTCTTTAACATTTGCTATCATACCACCATTCTTTCTAAAATACAAAGCTTTTTGAAAAACATTTCTGTTTTTCAAAAAAAAGCTTTGATACCAACGTTAATTCATTAATATTATCTATTTTTTCTATTAGAAACTCTCTATTTGTTTATGGGTTTTATTTAATCTGTTTTTCACAAAGTTAGCGAATGAAAGTATGCCCCATATGGTAGCGTTTTAGTTTTGATATTTTAAACTTTATTTTTATTTAAATTTTACTAATTTTTATTTTTAGAAAGAGAATTCCCCCTTCTCTTAATGAACAATATTTAGAAAATTTATCTATTAAAAAAGTTTCTATCAATTAAACATTGACAGAAACTTTTGGTATCATTTTAATCGTTTATTTAGTTCCAAACAAACGGTCACCAGCATCCCCTAATCCAGGAACGATATAGCCGTTTTCATCTAATTTTTCATCTAATGAGGCTACGTAGATATCCACATCAGGATGAGCTTCTTGTAAGGCTTTCACGCCTTCTGGAGCTGCTACTAGACAAACAAATTTAATGGTTGTTGCGCCACGACGTTTTAAGGCATCAATTGCCATAATCGCAGATCCTCCTGTTGCTAACATTGGATCAACTACTAGCATTTGACGTTCATTAATATCACTTGGAAGTTTTACAAAGTACTCAACTGGTTCTAATGAATCATGGTCACGGTATAGCCCGATATGACCAACTTTAGCTGCTGGAATCATTTGAAGCATTCCGTCAACCATTCCAAGACCGGCTCTTAAAATTGGAACGATGGCAACTTTTTTACCAGATAATTGTTTTTGAACAGATTTTACTAAAGGCGTTTCGATTTCAACATCTTCTAATGGCATATCTCTTGAAACTTCGTAAGCCATTAACATAGCTATTTCATTAACAACTTCCCTAAACACTTTTGTTCCTGTTTTTGTTTGGCGAATCATTGTTAACTTATGTTGAATCAACGGATGATCTAATACTTGGAATTTACCCATTTTTTTCAGCCCTCATTTTCTAAAAATTTTTTTAAACAATTCTATTGTAATTGAAATCACTGTATATAGCTAGTAAAACTTTGTGTTTTTGAGTTTTTTTTTGAAAAAAAGACCATTCAGAAAAACGAGGCTCTGAATGGTCTTAGCTTTTATTTTTCAGTTGGGTAAAGAGGATAGCGATCAGTCAAGGCACGTACCTCTTTGCTGATTTCTTCCAGTTTACTAGTATCGTCTTTAGCTGTTAAGGCTGCTACGATTAATGAAGCGACTTCTTTTGAATCTTCTTCAAGGAACCCTCGTGTTGTAATGGCTGGTGTTCCAATTCGGATACCGCTTGTTTTAAATGGACTTAAGGTTTCGAAGGGAATGGTATTCTTATTTACAGTAATGCCTACGCTGTCTAGAATGGCTTCGGCTTCTTTACCGTTTAAACCAAAATTAGTGACATCTAAAAGCAATAAGTGATTGTCTGTTCCTTGACTAATCAAATGGCCCACAGAGCCGTTAAAAACAGATTCCATTGCTTTAGCATTTTTAATGATCTGAGTAGTATAAGCTTTGAAGCTTGGTTCCATTGCTTCTTTAAAGGCTACTGCTTTTCCGGCAATCACGTGTTCTAATGGTCCACCTTGAATTCCTGGGAAAATAGCACTGTTTAAGGCTTTTCCGTATTGTTCCTTGGCTAAAATCAAACCGCCGCGAGGGCCACGTAAGGTTTTATGAGTTGTTGAGGTTACTACATCTGCGTAAGGAACTGGATTTTGATGATCTCCTGTTGCTACTAGTCCAGCAATATGAGCCATGTCGACCATTAAAAAGGCACCCACTTCATCAGCGATTTCTTTGAATTTTGCGAAGTCAATGGCTCTTGAGTAGGCACTTGCTCCAGCAATAATCATTTTTGGTTTGCCTTCAAGGGCTTTCTTTTTAACTTCTTCGTAATCGATCATTTCCGTTTCTTTGTCGACGCCGTAAGCAATAAAGTGATAGTTTTTTCCGCTAAAGTTAACAGGTGAACCATGGGTTAAATGCCCACCATGGGTCAAATCCATCCCTAAAATAGTATCTCCTGGTTCTAGAAAGGCATTAAACACAGCCATATTCGCTTGTGAACCTGAGTGTGGTTGAACATTTGCGTATTCTGCACCAAATAGCTCTTTTACTCGATCTATTGCTAAATTTTCTACGATATCTATGTACTCACAGCCACCGTAATATCTTTTGCCAGGATAACCTTCTGCATACTTATTGGTTAAAATACTTCCTTGTGCTGCCATAACGGCTTTAGAAACAAAGTTTTCTGAAGCAATCAACTCAATATTGTGTTCTTGACGATCACGTTCTTGATCAATTGCGCCCCATAATTCACGATCAAATTCTTCAAAATTCAACTTCAACACTCCATCCCTTTTAAGTTGTCTTTAGTATAGCATTTTTTTTATGAGATTTCTCACTTTTTGCTTTAAAAGTTCGTTAAAAATATTTTTTTCCAGCAGATTTTTCTAATCGGTTCATATAAGCTTCGCCAAAATCGTTACTAGGATAAGCTTCCGCTAAAATGACCGTTGCATCTGTATTTTCAAAAAAACGCAAACCCGCATATAGATAGTGAGAAGCATCTTCAATGTTCGTTTTTTTACCCAAAGAAAAAACAGCACTTACTTGATTTTGAAAATAGGAAATGCGTTCTTCATTTGCTAATAATCCCACTTTTTCGCCCAATGTAAGGTAATGGTTAATTGCTTCTTGCCATTTTGGGTTATCGCCATCTACAATGATGACTGGTTCTGCTGGAGAATAGTGTGTGTATTTCATGCCAGGAGCTTTTGGTGTTTCTTTTTCTCCAACTAAATGTTGATCAATAGAGATTGAGCCAATTACCTTTTCTATCTCCTCTTTAGTGATGCCTCCTGGTCGTAAAATCATAGGTTGTTCAGGATTTGTGATATCTAAAACAGTTGACTCTAAGCCTAGCCCTGTTTGTCCATCTTCTAGAATCCCAGCAATTTTCCCATTTAAATCGTGGTAAACATGTTCACTAGTGGTAGGGCTTGGGCGACCAGAAGTATTGGCACTTGGACCCACTAAGGGGGTGTTTGCTTTTTTTATCAACTCAAGAGTTGCGGAATTGTTTGGCATGCGGATTGCAACACTTGTTAAACCGGCTGTTACCGTAGGTGCAAAAACGCCCTCTTTTGCATTGAAAATTAACGTCAATGGACCTGGCCAAAAACGGTTCATCAGCTGTTGTGCAATTGTTGGAACTTCTTCAACTAAATCATTCAACTCTTTTTTTTCAGCGATATGAACGATTAAGGGATTGTCACTAGGACGTCCTTTTGCTAGATAGACTTGCTGTACAGCTTTTTCGTTCATCGCATCTGCGCCTAAGCCATAGACGGTTTCCGTTGGAAAAGCGACTAATTCTCCTGCTTTTAATAAGTCGGCAGCGTTTGTAATCTGATTTTTTTGAAATCGTTGAGTTTTCATTTAAACTCCTTCTTTCTAAATAAATTAAGGCAATTGGACAAAAATCATGCGATCATGCCCAGTTAAGTCTTTTTCGATTGTTACGTGACTTGCGGGGAAAGCTTCTTGGAATAGAGCAGCGACAGCTTTTCCTTGTTTAAATCCGATTTCTACTATAATTTGACCTTTTGGTTTCATTAAAGGAGGCAATTCTTTTGCTAATCGTTGGTAAATAGCTAACCCGTTTTCTTTGGCAAATAGTGCTAGATGAGGCTCATTTGTTAAGACGACTTCATCAACTAATGGTTTCTCATCTTCTGAAATATAGGGAGGATTTGAAATAACGACATCAAATTGTTTTTTTGCAACAGGTTCCGTTAAATCTCCCTCCAAAAAGAGCACCTCTGCTTCAAGTAGTTTCGCGTTTTCTTTTGCAACAAGTAGGGCTTTTTTTGAAATATCAACGGCTGTTACACAATCTTGCGGACGTTCTTTTTTGACAGTAATGGCAATTGCTCCACTTCCTGTTCCGATATCTAAGACTGCTAAACGTTCTTTTTCAGGGGCATTCATTTTTAAAAATTTTTCGATAATTTCTTCTGTTTCAGGACGAGGAATCAATGTATCTTTTGTCACTTTAAATTGGCGATCATAAAACCATTCGTAGCCTAAAATATGTTGCAGAGCCTCGCCATTAATGAGAGCATCCATATCTTTTTCAAGTTGTTTTTTTATTTCAGTTGAAATTTCAGTTTTGAAAGCAAGAATTAAGTCCGTTTTATTCCAGTTTAATCGTTCTAGCAACAGGCGTTCGCTTGCTCGTCCATCTAGCTGATGCTCTTCTAAAAAAGAAGAAGCCCAATGAAGGACTTCCTGATAAGTTTGGTTAATTGCCATTTTTCATTTGCTCCAGTTTTTCGGTTTGATCAAAGACCACTAATGCATCAATCACTTCATCTAGCTTTCCTGCTAAAATTTGATCTAATTTTTGAATTGTCAGCCCAATACGGTGATCAGTTACTCGGTTTTGTGGGAAATTATACGTTCGGATACGTTCGGAACGGTCCCCAGTACCAATCGCTGACTTGCGGTTGGCATCATACTCACTTTGAGCTTCTGTTTGCAACATATCGTATACACGTGCACGCAAAATTTTCATCGCTTTTTCTCTATTTTTAATTTGTGACCGCTCGTCCTGCATCGCAACTGCAATTCCCGTTGGCAAGTGAGTTAAGCGTACTGCTGAAGCAGTTTTATTGACATGTTGCCCACCCGCTCCACTTGCGTGATAGATATCTGTACGAATGTCTTTATCGGCTATATCCAATTCAACTTCTTCTGCTTCTGGCATCACCACAACAGTTGCCGTTGAGGTGTGGATTCGTCCTTGTGATTCCGTTGATGGAACACGTTGAACTCGGTGAGCACCACTTTCATATTTTAATTTTGAAAAGACGTTGCTGCCTGAAATCATAAAGATAATCTCTTTATAACCACCGATTCCTGTGATGTTGGCTTCTAGCACTTCGGTTTTCCAGCCTTGGCCTTCTGCATATTTTTGGTACATCCCAAATAAATCTCCTGCAAATAAGGCTGCTTCATCGCCACCGGCTGCGCCACGAATTTCCATGATAATATTTTTATCATCATTTTCGTCTTTTGGCAATAGTAAAATTTTGATTTTTTCTTCAATTTGTTCTTTTTCTTTTTTTAAATCAGACAATTCTTCTTTGGCCATTTCAGCCATATCTGAATCTAGATTTTCTCCTAGCATTTCTTCTGTATCGGCAATATCGTTTACAACTACTTTATAACGACGGTAAACTTCAACGGTTTCGCGTAATTGTGATTCTTCTTTTGTTAATGCCATTAAGCGTTTTGTATCACTAATAACTTCTGGATCGCTTAATAATTCGCCAAGTTCTTCATAGCGACCTTCAACGCCTTGTAATTTATCAAACATTGTGTGGTAACACTCCTTTTAAGTTTTCTTTAATTGATTGGTGGGTGGTGATAGTGCTTTCGACAAACGGGAAAGTAGGCTTCGTTTCCGCCAATTTGAATCTGTTCGCCAGTATAAACAGGTTTTCCATCAACCATTCTCATGTTCATAATGGCTTTTTTATGACAATACCAACAAATCGTTTTCATTTCTTCGATTTTATCTGCATAAATCAATAGATATTGTGAGCCTTCAAACAGTTCATTTCTAAAATCATTTTTCAAGCCAAATGCCATGACTGGAATATCTAATTGATCGACAATATTCGCAAGCTCATGGACGTGTTTTTTGGTTAAAAATTGAGATTCATCAATCAGCACACAGGCTGGTTTAAAGCCAATTGTTTCAATTTCGTTTAGAATGTTTGTATTGTCAAAGATAGGGATAGCTTCTCTACGAAGGCCAATTCGGCTTGAAACGATGCCAACTTCATCCCGATCATCTATTCCGCTAGTCATAATGACAACGGGTTTATTTTGTTCTTCATAGTTATGCGCTACTTTTAAAATCTCAATCGTCTTGCCACTGTTCATTGCGCCATACTTAAAAAAAAGTTGTGCCATGCTTATTTTCCACCCTTTTCTTTCTATAGGAATCCATCTAGCATTATACTGTAAAATGGTGAAGATTTCATCTTTTATTTATAAAAGCTTTTTCAAATGACCTCAAACGGAAAAACCTTTAAACAGATTGAATCTGTCTAAAGGTTTTTCAAACGAGTAAATGATTATTTAGTTGTTTCATAAATTTTTCTTAAAACCTGATTTAAGTAGTCCATTACTTCATAATTTTCAACAACTTGAAGAAGCTCGCGGTATTTTTTGGCGGTTAAATTAATTTTCGGATTTTTAAAGAAGTTGCGTTTTCGCAGTTCAATTTCTTCTTTCATTGTAGAAATTTGATTGGAGCGAATAAATTCTTCGATCAAATGACGATTGATTCTTTTTTTTAAGCGTTGTTCTGATGGTGTTAACTGACTTAAATGAAACGCGTCTGGATCTGATTCAAGTCTTACTAAGTAATCTAAATAAATCATCCATGTGTGTTCTAAATAACGAACTTTTTGATAGATATCATTGTACTCTTTCAAGGTTAATTTGGGTTTTGTTAATTTTTTTGCATTATCTATTTTTCTGCTTCGACTTAAGTAGATATCTCTCTCTTCAGAAATTGACTCTTTTATGAGGGATTTTGTTTGTACTACTTTTTGATCGTTGATTAAATCCAGGCTAACTTGATCTTCTTCTTTTACATCTACAAACTCAACTTTTTGAGGAAGGCTTTCATGAACATTATCGAAAATAGGTTCTACGGCTGGTTGACTACTTCCGTTTGCTTGTTGCAGTTGGTCTTTTAACAAGTGATTTTCATGCTTTAGTTGTTGAATAAAAAGTGTTAGTTCTTTTTTTTCATAGTCAAATGCTTCTGTTTTACTTGCTAAGTTTCGCTCTACTAGAGCTAAATTCGCTAGTAATTGTTTTTCTTTTTCTAAAAAAGCAACGGCTTTTTCTGTTTGATTAGATGATTCTACTATTTTATTTTCAAACTTCGCTACTAGTCCTTTTGTTCGCTCGTTTAGTTGTTCAATTTGATTGATTTTTTCCTCAATGTAGTGTTGTTGTTTTTGCTTTTTTTCTAATTCTGTTGTATATAATTCGAGTTGTTTGTATTGTTGCTTAATTTTTTCAAGATCAACGGTGTGGTTTTGGTTGAATTTATTTTGCAACAATTGAGAAGTTTCTTGAACTTGCTTCATTTTCGGCTCTAATTGATTTAATTTTGTGGCAACTGTTGTGTAATGACTTTCCAAAGATTCTTTTTCTTTGGTGAAAGAATCTATCATTGCTGCTATATTGTCTAATTCTGTTTGTTTCGATTGTAATTGTCTCTCCAACGTTTCGTCTAAATTGTCTGCTGTAGAAAGTTGGGTATCTATTGCTAAAACTTGTTGGCGTAACTTTTCTAAGTTTTCGATGATTGTTTGAATCAACGGATTGGACGTTTCAATTAATTGGCCTGGCCTTGGAACGTAGCTTTCAACTGGTCTTGATTGAGGCAGCGGTGAAACTCTAGCCGTCAAATTTTGACTAAGACGTTGAATTTCAATTTTTTTCCAATTGGCTAAAATACTGCCCGTTGCATCGACGCCTTGTTTCATTAATGCATCTCGTATTTCAATTTTACTGAATTGTTCGTATTGATAAATAAATTTTAAGAAAAAATTTAAACACAACCGAATGCGATGTGATTCAGTCACTATATAAGCTTGATAGACTTGCATGTAAGGATTATTTTTTTCAAAATTATGTTGGTAATTTGTCAGGACTGCTATAATTTCTTGTTGATTTTGAAGCAAACTATTTTCACCGCGTACTTCTATGATCACTTGCTGCTTTAAATCGGCTACCGTTTCTGGATTGCTGATTTCAATAATTTGTTCATGGCTAAATTCACTAATATTTGTTGTAACGTATTGATTAATTTCCTTAATTAGTTCGCTTTCTTTTAAAAGAGTTACTCCACCCCTGGTATCTTTTAATAACACACTTTCTCGATTAAAACACTTGATGCTTATACTTATATCTTCCAACATAGTCCTCGTCCCTTTTTTCTGTATAATGATTTAAATAACGTACCTTGTTATTTTAACTTATTTTCATAAAAAATACACTCCTTATTTTTACTATTATTCTTGGTAAAAATAAATAAGTGATTACTAGAAACTATTTAATTTTGTTTAAATTTTAAGTTTCTCATGAGGATGTTGAGTTTTTTTAATAAAAATTCAAAAAAAATATGCTATGATATGTTAGACTATCATAAGTATTTTTTGGAGGGAACAAGTGTGAGTATACGAAGCAGCTTTGCCATTACGGTGGGGAAAACGACAAGATGGGGACTCCATACCTTTTTTAAAGGTGGTAGTAGTCTACCTGGTGTGATTACAAAAAAACTAGATCCAACGGTTCTTGGCGCATTAGCGAAAGATTTTGAAGTTGTGATTGTGACTGGAACAAATGGAAAGACATTAACTACAGCTCTTACTTATCAAGTTCTAAAACAAAAATATCCAGATATTATTACAAATCCAACAGGTGCAAATATGCAGCAGGGAATTATTTCGACTTTTCTAACCCACCACTCTTTTAAAAAGACAACACATAAAAAAATTGCCGTTTTAGAGGTAGATGAAGCTAGTTTAGTTCATGTAACTAAGTATATTAAGCCAAAGGCGATTCTATTTACGAATGTTTTTCGCGATCAAATGGATCGTTTTGGAGAAATTTATACCATTTATCGGATGATGACGGATGGTGCAGCTCTTGCACCAAATGCAACCATTGTGAGCAATGGTGATGCGCCTATTTTTAATTCGGTAGAAACAGTCAATCCTCGAGTTTATTTTGGCTTTGACCATTTGCCTGATGGTGAAGAAATGGCTCATTTCAATACAGATGGCGTCCTTTGTCCTCATTGTCAAAATATTTTACATTATAAATTTATAACCTACAGTAATTTAGGGAAATATTATTGTCCAAATTGTGACTTTAAACGTCCTGAACTTGCGTATCGTTTAACTGAAATGGTGCATACCGATCATGAATCATCTGAATTTATTATTGAGGGTGAAACGTTTAAAATCAATGTCGGTGGCTTATATAATGTTTACAATGCATTATCTGCTTACTCTATTGGTCGCATTTTCGATGTTCCTCCTGCAGATATCCGCAAAGGGTTTGAACTATCCGAAAAAGTTTTCGGGCGACAAGAAAGTATCAAAGTTGGCGATAAAGAAATCATTATCAATTTAGTTAAAAATCCTGTTGGCTTAAATCAAATTTTAGAAATGATTGCGCTAGATCCAGAGCCTTTTTCACTCGTTTCAGTACTCAATGCAAATTATGCAGATGGGATTGACATTAGTTGGATTTGGGATGCTAATTATGAAAAAATTCAAGATATGAACATTCAACAAGTAACTGCTAGTGGTGAACGTGTTGAAGATATTGCGATTCGTTTAGAAGTTGCAGGTGTTCCAAAAGAAGACTTGAAGGTTATTCCTAATTTACAAGACGTGATTAAGGACTTCAAAAATGCACCGACTAATCGTATTTACGTGTTAGCAACTTATACAGCTGTTTTACAATTACGCAAAGAATTAGCCAACCAAGGGCATGTAAAGGAAGGGATGTAAGATGTACAACTTAAAAGTCTGCCATCTCTATGGAAATCTTTTAAACACCTATGGAGATAATGGCAACCTCTTGATGCTAAATCATCGGGCAAAACAAAAAGGCATCCAACTGGATATTGAAGTTATCAGCTTAAAAGAAGCGTTTGATCCAGCCAAATATGACATCGTCTTTTTTGGTGGCGGTCAAGATTATGAGCAATTAATTGTTTCAAAAGACATTCAAGATAAAAAAGAAGCCTTAACTCAATATATCGAAAATGACGGCGTTACGGTTGCCATTTGTGGTGGCTATCAATTACTTGGTCATTACTATATAGATGCCAGTGGCAATAAAATCGATGGAATTGGTGCGTTAGATCACTATACTTTGAGCCAAGACAACAGTCGCTTTATTGGGGACATTGTCATTAAAAATGAAGAATTTGGTGAAACCTATGTTGGTTTTGAAAATCATAATGGTATGACCTTCCTTGGTAAAGACGAAAAACCGTTAGGAATAGTCCGAAAAGGCAAGGGAAACAATGGCAACGATCAAACTGAAGGCGCGATTTATAAACAAACCTATTGTTCTTATTTCCACGGACCATTGCTTGTAAAAAATACTGTTTTAACGGATCGTGTGTTAAAAGCGGCAATGAAGAATCGCTATCCAGAGATTGAATTAGCGGATTAAAAAAAGCATCTTACATAAATTGTAAGATGCTTTTTTGATTATTTCTTAGTCGCCTCTAGGATAAATAAAGAGGCATCTTGATTCATAAATAACTGATTTCCATGATAAAATGTTCTTGCTTTTAGATTTGTAAAACCGATTTTTTTCATTGTTTGAATCAATTCCTGCTGTTTAAAACCTGAATGAACTTTATCCGAAACCACTGCTTCATTATAATCAAAATCAATGATTAACAACTGTCCATTTCCATTAAGGGCGCGATACAAATTCGAAAGCAACGTTTCAATCGTTGGAATATGGAGCAAGACTTGAACTAAAAAAATACAATCTCCATGTAACGTAACTGATGGATCTACTTCACCGTCTACACAAAGGGTCGTTGCATTTGATAGGTGTTTGTCGTTGATTTTTTGTTCAACCATTGCAATCATGTTTTTTGAAGCGTCCACAAATTGGATAGATTTAAAGTCACTTAACAACTCCATGCCGACAAGTCCCGTTCCACATCCGTAATCAATTGCTGTCTGTTCTTTTCCTTTAGGTAGCTGTTTCTGAATGGTTTCCGCAATTATTTTAGCAATTTTTATTCGCTCTTCATTTTCATAATTTGCCGCCATTTTTTCAAATACGTGAATATTTCCCATTTTACACCTCTGTTAAACAATTGATTTATTTTAGATTTATTTCATTTATTGTTTAAATTGTTCTTTAACATATCGATGGTACAATTCATGTGTTTCAACTAATTCTTGATGTGTCCCTTCACCGGTTACCTCACCGTGCTCAATAAATAAAATTTTATCTGCATGAACAATAGTTGAAAGGCGATGGGCAATAATCAAGGTTGTTCTTCCATTCATTAGATTTGTCAACGCTTTTTGTACCATTTCTTCTGATTCACTATCTAAACTAGCTGTTGCTTCATCTAACATCAAAATCTTAGGATCACGTAAAAAGGCTCTTGCAATCGCCAACCGTTGACGTTGCCCACCAGATAGCTTAACCCCTCGTTCGCCAACTTCTGTGTCTAATCCATGTGGCATTTCTGAAACGAATTGACGAGCATAAGCGAGTTCCAATACGTGCCATAATTCTTCGTCAGAAAATGCTTTGTTGATGCCATAGCCTAAGTTATCCCGTATTGTTCCTGATAGAATGGCACTTTCTTGCGCCACATAGCCAATTTGAGAGCGCCATGAATACAACGACACTTCTTTCAAGTTATGGTTTCCAATTGACATTTCACCCGCTTGTGGCTCATAGAAACGTTCCAATAAAGAAAAAATTGTTGATTTCCCTCCACCACTTGGACCTGCAAAGGCCACTACTGTGTTCGGTTTTGCTACAAAGGAAATATTTTTTAAAATAGGGTGTGCCTCATCATAAGCAAACGAAACATCCTCTACTTTAATTTCTTTCCCCGTCACATCAACAGCTTCGCCAACAGTAAAATCTTCTGCTTCCATTGCTAAAATTTCTGAAAGACGTTCTGTTGAGCCTTTTGTTTTTTGTAGTTGTGAGAAAAATTGGGCAAATTGAGCAGCTGGAGCGATAATTTGAACTAAATAAAGTAAAAAGGCAATCAAGGTTCCATTCGATAAGCTTCCATCTGCTACTCTTAATGCTCCGTAAGTTAAAATCCCTACAAAAATACTCATCATCACTAAAATCATAATTGGGCCAATCACTGATTGAACTTTAGCTTCTGAGACTCCGATATTAAATAATTTTTTTATTCCGTCTTCACCGTGTTCTTTCTCAACCGTTTCTCCATTTGAAGCTTTTACTAAACGAATTTCAGATAACGTTTGACTTGTAATTCCAGTGAAATCAGCGGTTTCTTTTTGCAATTTTTTGGCAATTTTATGCATCATGCGACCTACAGGCATTAGAACTAGCATCACAATAGGTACCGAAATAAAAATCATCAGCATCATACGCCAATCCATAATCGTTAAGATAATTAAGGCACCCACCATTGAGATGATACTTGTAATAAAGCTTGGAAATTGATCTGCTACCAACATTTTTACGGTTGTTGTATCGTTAATCAATCGGCTTACCGTTTCCCCCGTTTTGGTATTTTCGTAATACTGAACTTTTAAGGTGATTAATTTATTCCAAACTTGTTTTCTTAATTTTGCTACGATTTCTTCCCCAACGTAACCTAACATAAATGAGCCTATGCTACTGATTAAGGCTTGAAAAATGAAGGCTCCGATAATTAAGGCAATCAGGCCTACCGAAATGCTAGCCATACTAAAGCCATCTATTAAATTTTTAGTTAATAATGGAACTGCTAATCCCGCTAAGGTTGTAATCGTGCTTAAAATCAATCCAAAAACCAGAAGACTTTTTCTAGGCTGTGTATTGCGAATTAATTTAAAGAATGCTTTCCACGAATAATGTTCGCCCTTTGTTACAATTATTTCTTCTTCACTTTCTGGTACTTCTCTCATTGCTCTTTTCCTCCAAAAAATTTAGTCATAAATTCGTTTCGCTCTTCTTCATTTTTAAATTCAGACGGATGATGAAAGAAATCAACACGATCCATTCCATCAGGCTGATCTTCAAAGTCTGAAAAAGAATGTCCTGGATGTCTTCTTCTTTCTCGCCCACCAAAATCAGGTCTTCTTCTTCTTTGTTGCATGTGTTCAAACCATTCTTCTCGTTGATCTTTAGAATTGGTTAATAATTTTTCTAGTAATCGATTCAATTCTGCTTGTTCTTCTTCATCTAAGCTATTGAAAAAAATCTCGCTAAAATCACCGATTTTATCCGATTTTTCTTCGCTTGCTGTTATACCTGACTCAGTAAGATGAATCAACGTCACGCGTTTATCTTTTTCATCTTTTTTACGAGTAACAAAACCCGATTTTTCTAATTTTTTAATCAGTTCAGAAACAGAAGATGGACGGATATCTAATTCTTCTGCTAATTGGCTAGTCGTCATTTCACCGTTATGTTTCTTTAATATTCCTAGAACTCTTTGCTGACTTGAAAAATGTTTACCTCCACGATTCATACTCATAAATCCCATCATTCTGTGGTTTTGTCTCATTAATTGTTCAAAATTATTAAATAATGTCTTTGATAATTCACTCATATTTTACACCTCAATTAGTTTTTCGTCTTTAAGTAGGTACCTAACAATTAACATCATACACCCTCTTACATAAAAAAGCAAACTATTTAGGTACCTAGTTATTAATTTTTTATTTATATAAAAAAAAGAGTAAGTAGAAATATTTTTCTACTTACTCTTTAACTTACTTAACCGTTTAATTTAACGATTTTCTTTCCCAGGAGTTGAAGCAATAATTTGTAATTTTCCATCAATACTCCACTGTTTGATGCCATTCGGTAAAATAAAATGAACCCCTTTTGTTAATGGATAACTTGAGCCGTCTACTAAAGATAGCTTTCCTTCTCCTGCTAAAACACTCACTAATGTATAGGGTGCAGTTGCTGTAAAATCAGCTTTTCCAGTAATATCCCACTCATACACATCGAAGAAATCCGATTCCACATAAGTCGTTACTTCAACATTTTCATGATTTTTGGTCTCAATATGCAAGACTGGATCAATATGAGGAATCGTCGTTACATCAACGGATTGTTGAATATGCAATTCCCGTAGCTTACCTTGATCGTCTTTGCGATCATAATCATAGACACGGTAAGTGGTATCACTGCTTTGTTGGGTTTCAAGAATCATAATCCCTGCTCCAATTGCATGAATCGTCCCACTTGGTACATGGAAAAAATCGCCTTTATTGACTTTAATACGACGTAATAATTGATCCCATTGTCCAGACTCAATCATCTGTTCCAATTCTTCTTTACTTTTAGCATGATGCCCATAAATGATTTCAGCACCTTCGTCTGCGTCAATTACATACCAACACTCTGTTTTACCTAGTTCGCCTTCATGCTTTAACCCATACGCATCGTCTGGATGAACTTGAACAGATAAATCATCATTGGCATCTAAAATTTTAGTTAATAAAGGAAAAACATCCCCTTTAGCATTTCCAAAAAGATCACGATGTTGGCTCCAAACCTCCGCTAAGGTCAGTCCTTTGTAGGGTCCATTTTTAACAATACTTGGGCCATTGGGATGTGCACTGATCGCCCAGCATTCTCCAACTTTATCGCTTTGCAAAGAATACCCAAAAACGTCTTTTAACTTTGTTCCACCCCAGATTTTCTCTTGTAAAACGGCTTCTAAAAATAATGGTTCATTCACGTGTTTGTTCCTCCTCTACTTTTTACATTCTTTAGTTTACCATATTTGAAAACGATTTTATGAAAATTAGTCATTTTGTAAGTTTTTTTTAATAATTTGACTAGTCTTTTTGATTATCTTGCTTCTTTTTCATGGAAGTAGGCTTGTAAGACTTCATTTCGACGTTTCAAATAGTGAGGATTGTCATTAATTGGATGAACACGGTTAGATAAAAAGACGAAGCCTTCTTCCGCTGCTAAATCTAATAAAATAAAGGTTCCTGTAAATCCAGAATGAAATAAGTAGCGGGTTTTATCCGTACCATCAATGGAACTAAACAAATCCCAGCCTAACGAACGATGCAAGGTGCCAGAAGGCGTCCAATCCTGAATTAAAGCTGTTACGGTTTCTTCTTTTAAAATTTCAACCCCATCTATCGTTCCACGATTTAACAGCATTTGACTAAAGCGACTCACGTCTTGTAAATTTGAAAAAAGGCCGGCGCTACCACAGTGTTCACCTAAAACTAAGGCTTTTGGATCATGAACCACACCTCGGATTAAGCCTCGGATTTGATGGTTTTCAGTTGGTGCACACATCATTGGATCACGTGGGCTAAAGGTGGTATTTTTTAAATCTAACGGTTGGATAATTCTCTGATTGAAAATAGCGACTAAATCATCTTTTAAAATAGCTTCAATAATAAACCCGAGTAAAATCATTCCAGAATCCGTATAAACTGCCTCTTTTTCAAAGCCTTCGCCAATCGGTAAATGCAACAAAGCTTCTTTTAATTCTGCTTGATTTAATTGATCTCGATTTGGAATAAACCCTTGTAAAGCTGATGTATGAGTCAATAGGTGTTGAATCGTAACTTTTGGTTGACTAAAGGTCGGTAGATAGACCTTAACAGGATCAGTTAATTTTAATTGTCCTGTTTCCCACAATTGTAAAATCACTGTCGTTGTCATCATGACTTTCGTTAAGGACGCTACATCATAAAGCAAGTCGCTTTTAATTGGTTCACTCTGTGGAAAAACAGCAGCCAATCCTTCTGAATAGCTTTCAATACCTTCCTTTGTGATAAATTGATAGTTTGCACCTGGAATGGTTTTATCTTCGATTAGGGAGTGAATCATTGTTTGCGTTTTAGGATACATATTGGTCCTTCTTTCTCTGTTAAAAATTTCTTTTCTAAGATACCTGTTTGTTTATTAAATCTCTCTAAGTAATGGGAGTGTTTTTTAGTGTGAATTCTCTGATTAAGCCTTTATTAATCCATGTTTTACTTGTTGTCATTTCCTTTTTTTAACCTACAGTAATTATACTATAGTGATGATCAATAATGTAGAGATAATTAAATTAGACAATTTTATTAAATGATGTTTTCAAACACCTGACTAAAAACAACTCGTTCCATTCTTAATGCTCACTAAAAAAATCATCTAATCCATTATAATTGAATCATTTTTTTATAGTTTATTTAATGAATTAAATTATTATAAAAAGAAGGCTTGCTAGCAGGTTACAGCTAGCAAGCCTTCTCAATCTTTTTTTATTTTACAACTTTAAAAAGACTAGCAGCCTTATCTGGTGCCCAGTTGGAATCACCATAGTTGTTATGTGCATTGGTTACTTCATAAATTTTTTCATTGAGAGAAACTTTCTCTCCAATTTTATAAGCTTCAGGTTTTGTAAGTGCCCCTAGCTTCCAAACACGGTAACTTTTTACTTCTTTGAATAGATTTACTGCTTTATCTGGTGCCCAGTTTGTATCGCCGTAATTAATATGAGCAAGCACTACAACATAATTCTTTCCTTTATAAAAAATTTTTTCCCCAACTTTATAAGAAAGTGGTTTTGTTAAAGAGCCTACTTCCCAAGAACGATAATCAGTTGACGTATCTTTTGTTTTAACTATAAATGGGGTGCTTTCTCCAGATACATTTCCTCCAACACTGACGGCTTTAACTGTGTAGCGGTACTCTGTAGAAGCTTGTAAATTACTGTCTACCATTCTAGTTCCAGTTGTTGTTCCAACTTTAACACCATCTCGGTAAATATGATATTCTTTGACTCCGATTGGATGAATGGAGTCATGCCACATTAAATCAATGGAGTCATCTGTGGTTTCCATTGAATGAATGGATTGCGGAATTGAGGGTTTTTCAGTATCTTCTTTTGGTGTCTTATCTGTTTTTACTGATAAGACATCCGATTTTTGTGATAATTGACCATCAAATCCAACTGCTTCTACTTGATAATGATATGAGCTATTTTCTGCAACTGTTGAATCTTTGAACGAAGTGCCACCAATAGTTCCTATTTTTTTATCATTGCGATACATATTGTATTCTTTTACATCCACATTTGTTGGTGCTGCCCAGGCTAATTGAACAGTTTTATTTGTTACATTAATGGCTTTTAGTTGAGTGGGTGTATTTGGTGCGTCTTTTTCTGTTTCGCCTGTGTTGTCATTCTTTAAATCTACATCGATTACATTGTAAAAGGCGTTTCCTGTATCTGCTACATCCCAGACTGCTAAAATCACGTTGTAGCCACTGCGATCCGTTGGAACATTAATTTTATGTGTTGGGTTATTTGATGATAATGAACCATCATGTTCAACGACTCCTATTGGCTCAAATGTTGCGCGAGTTAATGGAGCATTTTGATTCCAACCTTTTTTCGTTATATAGTAATGCCATTTTGTTGTTTTATGGTTGGCTGTAAAAGTCCATTTGAAAGTGTTTAAACCACCTTTCATTTCTTGCTTAATCCAACGATCATAACTTTGATTATCCATCACAAAATCGCCAATTTGGCCACCTCCTCCTTCAGCTGAAGCGATCTTTCCATCAGCTGGTCCGGCAATCGGATATCCTTTGGGTGCTTCAAGTGATTGTGGTCCTGTGATCACATTGCCGTATTTTTCTATCGCTGCCGACCAACCAAGAATGGAGCTTTCTATTTTTCCTTGATAACCACGACTAGCAGGCTGTTCAACATAACCATGAGCATAGCTATTTTGTGGTGATACTACTAATAGACCTCCCAGTGCAGCTGATAAAATTCCGGCTTTTATTAAAGTAAATCGTGTTGTTTTTTTCATTTTTTTCCCCACTTTCTTTTTTAATTTAATGTCTACTCTCTTTTCTTTTTTTATAACGATAAATGACAACTAATATTGTTGCAGAAAGTCCAATTGCATACCATAAAAAATGTTTTCCTTCCTTGTTTATTGATGTGCTCTGCACTTTTAAATCTTTTTTTTGTTTAGGAATTTTTTTTGTATACTGCCATTCATCTTTATTGCCATGACTTAATTTGAGGCTTAGTGTCATTGCTTCTTGCTTGTTAATTGAATCAAGATTGATGGGATAGATGAATTCAGTTTCTGGCGTGATATCAATTGTACTTTTTTGTGTTTTTAAAATTTTTCCATTTTTATCTTTAATTTTTGCTTCAAATTTTACTTCTTTTAATAAATTAGAGCCTTTATTTGATAGCCCAACACTCAATCCATCTATATTTTGTATCGTTAACTTATTCAACGTTATTTCAGGTTTGGGTCTTTCATCATTGTCCCCTCTAATCACTAAAGGTATATTGTATGCTACAGTATTAGAAATAGTCGCCTTAGCGTCGATTTTATTCTTTTCAGATACATGAATTCCGGCCATAAGTATTCCATTAAAACTATCTTTTGGAAACAAAATAGTGCCTTGAACCTCTTGACTACTATTTGCTAAAATTGTGACTTCCTTGGGCACTTGTACCATTTCAGTTATTTTGTATAAACTAGCTGAATTTTCTGGAGTATTATCAGAATAATCAACAATTCCATTTTTATTCGTTCGCGCTTTATTAACTTCAATTCCATAGGCTTTATCTTCATCTGAATTATTGGTAATCCTTAAATAAAAAGTATCTGTTAACGCGGGTGACCATCTGATATCAAAAAAATTTTCAACGCCTTCTGTTTGATGTTCAGAATATATTGGCGACACTGAATAACTACTATTGTCTGATGTCGTTGCAAAAGTAGTTTTACTTGCAGTAATCGAAAGTATGAATACGATTAATAGGGTTTGAACTATTTTCTTCATTATTTTCCTCACTTTCTAAAAAAATACGGAAAAAATTCTTTTATTCTGAAATTTGTTTTGTGTCAACTTTTGATAAATTCCATTCAATTGTCGATGTATAGTTTTGAGTTTTAGTTACTCCAGTGTATGTTAGCGAAGAGGTTACTTTGTCTTTATTTTCTCCAACCGTATTTGTTGTTTTTTTAATGACTGGAGCTGTCGTTTCAGAAAGTTCCGTTTCACCGATTTTCAATGAACGTTTTTCATCTGTGTCTGTCAGTTTAGCGCTAATTGTAAAACCATTTGTTAAACCGCTATAATCTGTAACTGTATATTTAATTTCCTTTGATCCAAAGTCAACTATTGCTGAAAGGGGTTGTGAACCGAAATTAGTTGGACTGTCTATACTTAATATTACATCTCCTCTAGTAATTTCTGCCCCAATCTCTGTACTCCCATTTAAAGTATCTGCCGCTTGTGCATCCATTCCAATTGATGCCCCTAATAAAATACTTCCTAATAGTAATGTTCCTGTTATCTTTTTTTTCATGTTTCATTCTCCTATTCTGTAATTGAGTTTGTAATTGTTGGCTGTAAATTCCATTCTAATTTTGCTCCGTATACTCCTGCTTTTGCATTCGCTGAAATCATCACTTGAGTTGGTAGTGTAGTCTCTTTAATAAGCTTTTGTTGCTGTTGTTTAAAAATAATTGTACTGTTATCTGAAATTTGTTGCCCATTAATTAGTAAGCCAAAGTTCGCTTTATAATCATTATAATTAGATGACTTCACAACTATCTGCCATCCATTTTCTACTCCTCTATAATCTATTACTTTTGTTTTAATCGGAGCAAGTTGAAGCTTTTGCTTTTTTCCATCTAGCTTAGCTTGAAATTTCAAATCATTGGGCGGATTCAATGTAAATTCACCGCTAGTTATTTCTCCATCAATAGAAGAGTTAGTCGTTGCTGCTTCTATTGATGGAGAAAAAGAACTATTTAAATAGCCAATAAAAATAATTAACATTAATTTATTTTTCATTTTTATTCTCCTTTTTTCTATACAATAAGAAAAACAAAACGAACAAGACAAGAAAGAATCCCCAGTTGATTAGTTGGGAGCTTTCACCTAGTTTAGGAATTATTTCTTCTGACTTTGAGTTGCTATCATTTTGAGCTTGATCCTCTTTATTGTTATTTTCAGGCGTTTTAGCTATCAATGTTCCTTCAACTGTAGAATAGTTTTCATCTGCATATGTGATTACAGGAAAAAGTGTCATTATATTGAATAGGGTAATGGTAATGATGAATACGAATTTTTTAGTTGTTTTTTTCATTACTCTGATACCCCCTTAGTATTTGGAGACAACGTCCATTCTATAATTGCTTTATCTTTTCTGAGTTCTTTAGCTTGACTGTAGTTAATATGAATCCCTTGTGTTTGATTCCAACTATCGCTAACATCTATTTTCCCAATAGCATTAGACGTTGCAATTAGTTTATTATCAATTAGTTTTTTCGTGCCGTTCATTATATAATTTTGAAAACCAATAGAACTTTTATTTAGAGAGGCCGATAATACCCATCCACCACTAAGATAGCTTTCAACACTGACTCTTGCTTGGGTATCCCACAAAAGTTCGCTAGTTGAGCTCCCTAGCTTGTAGCTGCCAAAATGAACAGCATTTGGCACTTCTAACGTCAATGGTGGTATAACATGGACAATAATTTTTTTTTGGATATCTCCGTTCGTATAAACGACTTGGTAATCTCCTTGTTTTTCAGAATTCACTTCATCTGTAACATTTGTTAATTCCGTATAATTCAGCTGATTGCCATCGATATCTGTCGCATTTTTGAAATATTGAGCTGGATCCCATCGATCGCCTTTGTATATAGTGACTTCCTCTTGTTTTAAATTCAGACTTAAACGATCAGGAGCAAGATATTTTGACATATCTACTTTGACATTTGTTGTACTGTAATAGTAACCCTTTGGCATTGACGAGTAGGCTCCTGATCCGGTATTGTGGTTTCGGTACAAACCAAGAAAAACATCCATTGCACTTTTCACATTATTAAATGTAAAGTTGGTGTTTAAAGTTGCATTTTCTGGTAAATTTGTATCTTCTGTTATTCGTCTAAGTTTTAACTTAACGCCAGATGCATTTGCCGCAATTTCTAGTTCAGCTGAATTGTCTTCATTCCGTCCAATCGTTTGCGTTACCAATTCTCCTCCTGGAGTGTATAAGGCGTATTCATCAGCATTTTCGATTACTTGATCTGCCATTGAGGAACCTGGGGGAAGAATTAACATTTGACTCTCTGAATCGTTATAAAAAGCTCTATTAATAGTATTTTTTATTGTTACGTTTTTATTAACTTCAGAATTCATAGCCGATTTGACATAAAGTTTTCCTTCTGAAGGTGTTTGTGAAAATGCAAAATTCCATAAACCGGGAATTCCTCTACCAGTCATGCTGTTGTGTCCAGAGAGATTGGTTTTCATCCAATCATTTAATTTAGTCAATTTTTGCTTGTTTACAAAACTATCATTTTCAAGATCATAGATATTTTTTGCATGAACACTGTTTTGATTTGTTGTAATAAGGTAGAGACTGAAAATGAGAACTACTAGTGGTTTCCAAATATTTTTATATTTAATCATTCTATCCTCCCATTATTTTTGCCTTTTGTACTTTATTAAAAGATTCTTTTTTAGTTTAAAATAGGAATGACTCGTTGCTAGCCATTTTCAAGATTTTTTTTACTTTTTTTCTTTAATATTAAAACTAGAATGAAGCAAAGTAAGAAGCAAAATAGTACGAAGCCTACAATGAACCATGTATCATCTTTTTTTATGGTAACGTCCAGACTATTTAATTGTTTTGCCTCGTTTGACTTAATTTCAAATTCTTTCGTAAATCGCCAATGGTTTTGCAATGAGTTGGCTTCCATTTCTAAGATGTACTTTCCTGGTTTCAATTCTTTCCCTTGTAAAGGAATCGCAAATTCAAAATTTGACATAGGAGCCATTTGCATTGTTTTTTGTTCATGGGTATAAAGTAACTGTTTATTTTTAAAAATTTTAGCTTTTACTTCTAGTTGATTTATTAACACGGGGGTCTTATTTTGAAGTGAAGCGGTAATTACATTCCGGTAGTTTTTTTGATTCGCTTTCACTTCGTTAAGTCCTAGTTCAGGCTTAATCGCTTCATTTTTTTCATCTAGTTGTATCGCAACAACATAGGCGTAGTTATTTTTGATTCCTAAACCTTCCTTTGCCTCTTTCACTTCATCTAATTCACTTGATTTTTGTTGTAGTAAAATACCACCTAGTAATATGCCTTCAAATCCTTCTTTTGGAATCTTGATTTTAATGGGAAGACGGACACTGTCATTTGGTGAAATGACAATGTCGCGTTGAACTTTAACGTAATCTGTAATGATTTTTTTTAGCTGAGGATCACGTTTGATTGTATTTTTATCGTATTGTACATTTCCATTATTATTTGTTTTTGCTTCGTTTATTTGAGGTTCAACCGTTACCGGTTTATTTGTATTGTTTGTAAGTAGAATATAGACTGTTTGAATTTGATTTGCCATTACAGATAAATCAAAATAAGTTTTTTTTACATCCTTTTGATTTACTGGTAATTCTGCTTCCACTCCAAAATTTAATTCGGATGCTTTTACAGGACTACTTGTTATAAAAAAGAATATAACCATTAGGAAAAACAAATATTTTTTTTTCAGCTTTCTCTTCTCCTTTCGAGAAAAAATGCCACACTAAGGATACTGTGTGGCATTCATTTTTATGGTTTAAGTGTTTCTGTACCATTTTCAGGTGTATCTGTTAATGTCCATGTTAAGGTTGTTTCATAAGCGACAGCATCTTTAACAGTTTTGCCTGGAACAGCTAATGTAATCGCATCTTTTGCTTCAGTATTGTCTTTACCAAAACTAGCTACCCATGTTCCTGCTCCTGCATCTTTAGCCGCAGACATAACTTTAGAAGAAGCTCCTGTTGGATCTAATTCAATTGTTGTGTTTACCGTTGGTGCTGTAGCAACACTAATCGAGTTTGCTTTTGTTTTAGTTAAACTGATTTGCGAACCAATTAATTCTTTATTCAATGTATCGTTATTTTTAAATTGTCCATTTTGTTTTACTTCTAATGTCCAGCCTGCATTCGTTCCGCGTTTATCGGTCACTTGCACAAAATTGGGAACTTCTCTAGTATTTTCTCCATCTTTTACTTCAACTAATGTTGCATGATACACTTCATCTTTTGTTGAAATTTCATTCATATCAAAGTTTAAGTTTGGCGCATAATCTAAACTTAATGGACCTGGCGTTCCTGGATCAACGGGATCTATTGGATCGATTGGATCTGTTGGATCTGTCGGATCAACGGGATCTGTTGGGTTTGTATTAGCTTTAAAGGATACGGCTCCTTTAGAAGTTGCAGAACCGCCAGTATTTCCTGCTGCTATAGTGGTTGTTGCTCCTCCTACCAATAATGTTAGTACCATTGCGCTTGTTGCGCTAATTTGCATCAATTTCATATAATTAATTTATCTCCTTCTTATTCTTTTTATTTTTTAGTAACACAATAAGTGCACTATTTATGATTAACATGCCTATTAAAAATGAATTTAATGACATATGATCACCCGTTTGAGGTAATTTTTTTGGTGGTTCTTTTTCTATTGGCAAAGGCTTTGGTGGTTCTTCGTAGCTTCCAGTAAATTCAATTCCAGCTTGGCTTTTATTGCTATCTGCACAAGCAGAATAAGGAAAGACCATTAATAAGGCTAGTATGAATCCAATCATCTTTACTTTAATCAACAACACTCATCCTCTCTTAGTTTTCAGGAACATCCGCCAACGTCCAGACTAACTCACTTGTATAGTTTCCAACTAACGCTGCACCTGCTGGAACGAGAAGACGCAGTCCCTGTTTTAGTTTCCAATTAAGCTCGTTAGGAAATTTATCAGCCGTAGTTAAAATTGGGACTAGCGTGTCAAGGGAAGTTACTCCTTGATTGTTCGTTTCGTCATCATAATAATAGAGTTCTGCTCCCAAGGGGGTATTCTTACTATCTTTGAAGGTACTGCTTTTTACACTTAATGTTAAATTGCTAGGTTGTCTCCTTGTATCTTCAAAAGTAAGGATAGCAGATTGATTTTTTCGGTTTAAAATTGTTTCTTTCGTACTGACGTCATTTTCGCCATAGTCGAGTGTTGTTGCCTTAAAAAGTAACGAGTTGGTTGTCATTTCAATACTTACTGAATTAAAAGAATTTGATTTTTCAATCGCTTCTTTTACTTGAATGTTATTTTTTTCTTTTGGAATAGGAACGACTTCCCCGTCTGAATAACCCTCTTCCATTTCAAAGGTAATAACTAGAGTGGTCTCAAGTTTCTCTGGATCAGCCGTTGCCTCAACTGGAATATCAATTTCTACTTGTTTCCACTCATCTAATTTTTTTTCTGACCATGTATCGTCTGATAATGATTTCCCTTTAAATTGAATTTTTTTGATAGAAGAATGTAACGGGATCACTATTTTTTGCTTTAACTCATATTGTTCACTAGCATTTTTTTTCAGTGTCAGCTGATTGGTTAAATCAATTTCATCTTTCATTGCTGTTTCAATTAATTCACTATCGGAATGATTGCTTGCTTCATAAGTTTTATTTAAAAGACTTGTTTTTGTAATACGTGCTTCTGGCTGGTTTTTAACATACAAATACTGAACCTCTTGGTCTTGTTTTTGAAAGGTTCCTTTCGCATTGGTTGGGGTTGTTTTTAACGTATATTCGCCCACTTCTTTTGCTTCAGTTTGATACTCTTGATCAAGTTCACCTTTTAAAACAATGTCGTCTGCTATGGGTTGTTTGCTAGATTCTTCTAAATATTTCACAGTTACATCTCCAGCAATTAATCGAACAGGTGCTTTTGCTTCATTTGTTTTTAAAATACGATCCGTTTCGTCCACATTGGAAACGATTAAATCTGCAATGTTCGGAATATTCACATAATTATTCTCTCCAGGTACCGTTTCAAAGTGATTTAATTTGCCCTCTGCATAACTGCCTGTCACAATAAATTCATATAGATGATTGTAAAATTTAGGATCATCTAAAAATTTCTTTCCGTCAATGATTAATGTTGAACCCTCGATACTGACATCAAAATCTTTTTTTTCACCACTTTCTCGATCGATACAGGTGACATCGTCTACTTTGAACTGCGGCGGAAGAGTATCTTTAATTTTATATCTCGGTTCAGGAACGGGAACTACTTTTGCTGGAATCTGAGAAATGATTGAATATTGAATTTTCCGTTGATCTTTGTTCTCATCTGTATTGATTGCTATTTTGTTAGGTGCGGGGTAGTTTAAGGGTAAAAGCAATTGGCTTGCATAGCCAATTGTTGATTCATCAATGGCCGTTGTGGTTGTTGTAACAGCTATATTGAGTGAATCCGTATCTTTAAACGTAACAGATACCCACCTTGTCATATCACTTGCTTTCACATTCCAATCATCGTCCCACCAATAACTTCTTTTAGGAGATTGCAAATGAAGTCGATTGTCGTCTACCATGTCTCCTACAACCTCACTTGTGTTCAAAACATAAACATGTTCAATATTGGAATCAAACAAATCCATCGCTTCTTCTCTATCAATATCTATAAAGGTTAAATAACCAGTAATTTTAGCAGGTTCTTGCGTATCATGATATTTAAAAGAGTAACGTACTTCGGCTCGATCTTGGTTAGAACTACCCGTTGCTGAAATTCCTAGAAAAGAAGTATATAATAGACCACTATTATCTCCTCCAAGACCAAAGGTAGCCTCCTTACTAACAGAAATAATCTCTTCAACTAAATCAATTTGCCTCCCTTTATAAAAACCAACATCTTCAAAAATGATTTTTCTTCCCTCTTTGGCACCTTCGCTTGTAACTGTAATGGCTGATTTTGTATAAACTTCCGACTTATCGCCACGTACGACAGTTACTTTTGTCTTTCCTTTTGAATACCGAGGAACAAAAGCATATTCTCCTTCTAATGATTCTTTTATATCTTTTGGATTTAAAACAACTACTTTAGAATGCGATGAATTTCGTAATTCTTTTTTTAAATCAGGATTATAAGAGTATGGCGCATTTTTTTTTTGCATTTCATCCTTTTCTCCAAAACCAGCAGCTTTTACTTGTTTAATCGTTATTGATCCCATTGTAAAAATCATCAATAGGAGTACTAACCATTTTTTGTAATTTAACTCATGTATCACGTTTTAACCTTCTCCTTCTTGTTTTAACAAAAAATAAATGAATGCATCCTTGGTATTATTGACTTTTTTAACTGCCTATCTCTACCCTCAAATAGCCGAATATACTATTTTAATTTCTTTTTTTCTGTTAGGATTCAATTATCTTAATAATAATACTTCTTCAAAATACTCAATATTTTTTATACAATCAACTTTTGGAAATTTTGTTAAAAGTAATTTTTTCATATCTTTTTGATCAAGCTCTTCATAAATAATTAAGCTTCGTTTAAAGGTTTTACATACCCCCTGTTGAATAACTTGAAATTCAACAAAGTATAAAAATCCATCTCTCCAACTTTCATCAATTGTCGTCATTTCATCAACTTCCTTTCTAAAGCTAGCATATAAACTATACGTTTTTAACTACAGTTAACAATACAACTATTAAACCGTGCCTGTAAATATCAAATAACGACACTTAAATGTTTGAATTTGATTGGAATATTCGCTCTATATCTTTTTTATATGTGGTAAACTAAAAAACCGTTCCTCTGTTTTTTAATAATTTAGTTTATTAAAATTTAATAGTTGTCAAATAATAGTTATAAAGGAGTTCGTATGAGAAATTTATTAAACAAGCAATCTTTACGCCAATTAGAATTATTAGAATATTTGTATGATAATAGCTGGACTACTTTGGATGCCGCTTGTCAAACTCTAGGTTACTCAAAAATGTCAATTCGTAATGATATCCAATTTTTAAATCAAGCTTCAAAAAATTTTACAATTAAAACTTCAAAAAAGCAGGGAATTCTTTTAAGCTTTCCCATTAATTATTCGCGCACTTGCATTTATTCATTTGTTTTGACAAATAGCATTGAGTTTAAACTGTTGGAAACTATTTTTTTTAACGAAACCCACTCATCTGAGAGTTTAGCAGCTGAACTTTACATTAGCGTATCCACACTCCACCGATTAATAAAAAACCTAAATAAAAAGTTATCTTTTTTGAATTTTTCAATTTCTTGCATTCCACATAAATTAATAGGAAGTGAAATGGCTATTCGTAACTTCATGATCCAGCTTATTATTGAGAAATACTCCCACGCCAACTATCCTTTTTCTAATGCTCAGGAATCTCTTTTAGAAAAAATGTTTATGTTTATCGAAGTGCGCTCTTGCTTTTCATTAAACTATTCTGATATTGATAAACTAAAAATATGGACTATCGTTACTATCATTAGAATTAAAAATAAACACACCATTCAATTCTCCGACACAAATCCAAATAGAAGCTTCAATAACCTATTAAGTAATCGTATGATCGTGTTAGATTTCAAAAAACATTTTAATTTAAAACTTACTAAACCGTTATTAAACCAACTTCTTATCCTTTTTAGTAACGATAGATACGCTAGAAATCCTCTTCAGTTGGAATCTATTAAGATAAAAAATAGTAGAAATTGGCATTTATATGATAAATGCAAAAGATTGCTCATACTTATTTCTGACGACATAGGCGTTAAGATTCCTAATTTCGAACATGTTTTGCTTCATTTATTTAATGAGATAAATATGTACTATGGGCAAAATCATCTATTATTTGATAAAAAAAAAGACTTTATTAGAAATTCAATTTCACAAAACGTTGTTTTCTATCAATGTTTTTTACAAAATTATCAAAAAATTTTTACTACTTATAACACTTCAGAGAGTCAATTGTACAATCTTTGTTACTGTCTGCTGATTCATTGGAAACAGTTAATTATTGAATTAGAAAAAAAAAATCCCTGTACAACGATTGGCATTTTTTTTAATTCAGATTTAGAACATATGAACCTTCTATGTGAATACATTCAATCAAAATTCAATCAAGAATGTATCGTGACCGTTATTCATCAACGATCCATCACCCAATTAAAAAAAAATGCTTCACAATATGACATCATCATAACGAATATAGATGGAATTATTTTACCCAAAACGCCTATCTACTGCTGTTCCTTACTTCCAACTATAGATGACTTGGCTGTTATCGGAAAACTAATTAGAGAACACCGGCTATCACAATCCGCCTCTAAATAACATAGAATAAAACATTACAATCATACAAAAAACATGGATACTTATGGCTATCAAAAAAAACAGCTTAACTATTAGAGGAGTAACAACCAATTACAGGGAAATTAAATCAAGCAAGTAGATAGGCAGCTTCAACAGACAAACCAACTAAATAAAATTTATCATACAACATTTGTGTAGAGTAGTAGGGTATGTTTTTTAGTTGGACGGTTCTTATTTTTTGAACAGTCTACGCTAAAAAAGCATTTCTTGTTAAATTCATCCTTCGAATTCAACAAGAAATACTTTTTATTAAAATACTAGATTCGTTCCTCACCCTCAAAAAAATAGTTTAAAAACCATTCCATGACCATTTTCCATCGGTACAAATTCATAACCTAATTGATTTTTTTTCAAAAGTTGACTGACAATAAATAAACCTAGTCCCGTCCCACCATCTTTCCTATTTCTAGCAAAATCAGGTCGATAAAAAGCCTCAAAAATTTGGTCTAATTCTTGTTTTTTTAAGGGTTCGCATTCGTTTTTAATTTGGAATTCCCCCTTAGTTACCGTAAGACTAATCCGTCCGCCTGCTTTTGTATACTTCATTGCATTACTCATTAAATTAGAAATGACTCTTTGGACTTCTTCTCGATTTGCTTTAATTTTAATTGGCTCTATAGCAATCTCCAAGTGATAATCTTGCTTGATAACAAACGATTCAAATTTAGGGAGCTCAGCTTCAATTAATTCATTTAATTGGAAAGTTGTCTTTTTTTGTTCTTCTATTTTATCTAATTTTGAAATATAAAGAATATCATTAATTAAGTCCGCTTGCTCTTTTAATAGCATTTGGCACACTTCTAAATACTTATCTCGATCTTGGTACGGCCCTACTTTATGCACCATTCCTTCAACAATCCCTGAAAGTGCAGTCAATGGGGTTTTTAATTCGTGAGAAGCCATCTGCATAAACTCGGTTTTTGAATTTTCAAGTTTTGAAATAATTAGTAAATCCTGATTTAATTGTTCATTTGTAGTTACCAAGCTCGCATGCAAATAGTGAATATCTTTAGACAATTCACTGATTTCATCAACGCCCTTGATATCATTATCTAGAATTTCATTAGAAAACGTCATTTGTCTAGTAGTTTCAGAAATTTTAGTAATTCTCTTCGTTGAGAAATAGGAATATAAATAGGCGCCAAAGGCCCCAATTACAAAACAAATCAGCAAGACTAACGGATAGATGTCAAGAAGAACCTCTTGAGCCTCATTAATGGGTTGTAACGGATAAATGACCGTTAATACATACTTTCTTTGC
Organism: Carnobacterium sp. GW821-FHT04C06; assembly: GCF_059420345.1. Classification (NCBI taxonomy): domain Bacteria; kingdom Bacillati; phylum Bacillota; class Bacilli; order Lactobacillales; family Carnobacteriaceae; genus Carnobacterium; species Carnobacterium sp. GW821-FHT04C06. The sequence goes on along the minus strand of NZ_JBWKTN010000002.1, from coordinate 262,443 downwards.
TGATTGTCTTTAAACGCTTCATTATATGTCAAATACTGTAAATCATTATTTACTTTTGCCGTTTGACTATACGTGGCAATTTCTTCTAAATCTGAAAATAAAATCGCTGCTCCTTCAACCTGCTGCACTTCATTAGTTTGCTGTATATTGGCTGCATCAGATAATTGTAGCGTATTTGGGTAAATTATCTTCCCATTAGGATCCTTCAAAATAAAGGTCAATCCGCTATAAAAGGATTCTTGTGACAAAATTTGAAAAGAATCTGATGAAGTTGGCTGTTCTTCTATTTTTGTAACGACAAGTTTTATTGCTACTTTAAGTTCTCTTTCCTTCTTCATTTGATAATAATTAGGCATCAAAAGATAAAGAATACTAAAAGCAATCGTCACAATAAGGATGATGATTCCTGAAGTATAAAGAAAATTTTTTGTTCTGATTTTCAAAATCTACATCCTCCTGCTTTCCATTTTCTTTTAGTATAACGGTTTTATCAAATGACGCAACCTTATTTAGAATTATTCGTATCGTAATGCCTCAATTGGATCTAGACGAGAGGCCTTCATGGCTGGCAATAATCCAAAAATCAACCCAATAACAATTGAAAATAAGACACTTCCTAGAATGGCAATTAACGAGATATAATAAGGATAGCCCAATAAGCTTGTTGCTAGTTTTCCTCCAGCTAAACCAAGGGTAATTCCTAAAATACCACCCAATAAAGTCAATACAATAGACTCCATCAGAAATTGGGTTAAGATTGTTTCTCGCCTTGCTCCTAGTGCTTTTTTGATTCCTATTTCACGCGTTCGCTCAGTTACGGAAACGAGCATAATATTCATCACGCCAATTCCCCCTACAATTAAAGAAATACTCGCAAGGCCACCTAATAATTGGAATTGAGAACGTGCATAATCTTCCATACTTTTTTCCATTTCCTTTGAATTTTGAATACCAAATAAATAATCGGATTTAGGAATCATTTTATTTAACGTATCGGCCACACGATTAGCAACTGGCTGTAAATCATCTGATTTTTCTGTTTGAACTGTTACTTTAGGCTCTGGATTAAGAGTGCCCATGAACTTAGACCAGTTGTTAATGCTCACAAACGCTCGATCTGTTTTTTTATCAAATGAAAACATTCCCGTTTGTTGATCTTCTTTGGGTTTTACGACACCTACAAGTCGGTACGGTAGCCCTTTAATTTCAATCAACTTACCAATGCCATCTCCTTTTGGAAATAACTGTTGATAAAGAGATTGATCTACTACTGCTACTTGTTCTGAAAGAGCATAATCGCTTTGATTTAACAGTCTGCCTTCTAATAAAGAATAGCCTTCGTAATTGAAATAATTATCTGTAATCCCTAAAACTTTACTCGTAACAGAGTTATTTTTAAGGCTCACATCGGTTTCAGCTTCATAGCTTACCGTTGCGTCCTTAACACCAGCAACCGTTTGAACTTGTTTAATTTGCTGCGAAGTAAGCGGCTTTAGATAGTCCGGCTTCTTTCCATTATCGTTACCATATTGTCCACTTAGCGTCTCCTTTGTTGCGTATTGTAACGAAATACTATTGTTTTCTCCACCTAACATACTTTTTTTAGTGTTTTCTGTGTTTCCTTCAACAATACTAAAAATAGCTACAATGGAGCCAATCCCAATAATCACACCAATCATCGTTAAAATCGATCGTAATTTATGGGCCCAAATCGACTCTAATGAAAGCAAAATATTTTCACTCATCTAATGCCTCCTTTCGTTCATCTGAAATAATTTCACCATCACGAATCACAATTTTTCGATTTGTATAATCGGCAATTTCAGCTTCATGAGTAATAATAATAATCGTTTTACCTAGTTTATTAAATTCATCAAAAAGCGCCATAATTTCCGTACTTGTTTTTGTATCCAACGCTCCTGTTGGTTCATCCGCTAAAATAAAATCAGAATTCGTTACTAATGCTCTTGCAATCGCAACACGTTGTTTTTGTCCCCCTGAAAGAGCAGGTGGTCGAAAGCTTAACCGTTGAGATAATCCAACCTTATCAAGGGCACTAACGGCTCTTCTTGAGCGCTCATATTTTGTTATTTTTGAATAAATCAAGGGCAGTTCTACATTTTTTTGAACGGACAAACGTGGCATTAAATTGAAATTTTGAAAGACAAATCCTATGGATTGATTTCGTAAGTCAGATAGTTGGCGCTCGTTTAAGTTTAAAATATCTGTATCATAGATGTGGTAGTCTCCAGAAGTTGGTTTATCTAAACAACCAATGATGTTCATTAAGGTAGATTTCCCAGATCCAGAAGGTCCCATAATTGAAATGTAATCCCCTTTTTCTATTTCTAAATTGATGTTTTTTAAAATAGCTATTTCTTCTTCTCCTTGCCAATAAGATTTATAAATGTTTTTCAAGCTAATCATGAATTGGCACCTTCATTCCTTCTTTAATAAGTTTTGTTGGAAAAACAATTGTATCTTCTTTTGTTAATCCCGAGTTAACTTCAATCGTCTTGGCTTCTTCATTCGATTTTCCTAGGGTTACTTCTTGTTTAACAACTTGACCTTTGATCACTTTCCAGACAAATTTTTTGTTCTTTTCATTCATAATATAATCTGTAGGAAGACTGACTTTCGCATTTTCTTCTTTTTCAGGTTGAATATAGACATGGTTGCCAATATTAGGCATATCTTCTCCATTTTCCATCACGACTTCAAACGGATATTTAGAAATAGTACTTTCCTCTTTTTCGTCTGTTGCCGTTGCATCAACTCTAGCAATTTTTCCACGCCATGTTTTACTTTGATCTTTTCGATCAATTAATTTGACAGGTTGGTCAACTGCAATTTCTCCTTTTTGAAATTCATCTACTTTCCCAAGAACTCTTAAAACAGAAGTATCCATAATTTCCATAAAACTTTCTGGCTGTGAACCAGTACTGACAGTGCTGTTAATCTGAGTATCGTCTATTTTTTGAATAATGCCATCTACGTCTGATACTACTTCTGAACTTCCATATTTTTCATTTGTTAGTTGCTGTGTGCGTTCTGCTTTTTGTAAGTCTAATTTAGCATCACTTAATTCGCTTTTAGCTGTTTCAATCTCATTTTTTCCTAACTCAACTGTTTCTTCTAAACTTTTTTTCTCTTGATTTAAAGATTCTTTTTCTTCTGTAGTCGCATTGTTGACTTTATTCGTTAATGCTGTTAGTTCATCCATTTTTTTAGTCAATTGTGTTCGTTTTGTTGCAATTGATTCGTTTAATTGATTGATTTTATTTTGGAGTTTTGTTCGATCAGTCTCGGCTTCTTCCATCGCAATTTGACCATCAGGGTTGCTATAAGAAAAAAGTTTTTGACCTTTTGTTACTTTGTCTCCTACTTTTACAAATACTTCATTAATTTTTCCTTTTGCAGAATCTGCATTTAGTTTACTTGTTGCATTAGGCGCTACTTTACCAGTCAAATAAGATTCGCCTTTTGACGTGCTACTAGACATCAAATCACTGACTTTGTTTACTTGAGGCGCATCTTGAACTAAATTGCTTTCTTGTTGTTTCTGATTAGATACTACATAAATCGATGTACCTGCAACGATAATTCCTGCTACGGTTAGTGCGATTATTAATTTTTTCTTTTTCTTCTTTATCATTGTTTTCCCTCATTTCTTTACTAGTCAAATCATACCAAAGCCTCGTGAAGCCATTATGTAACTTATCTGTATTTAATCTGTATTTTTCAAAAAAAAAAAGCATCTTCCATTAAATGAAAGATTGCTTTTCTCCTCATTGACCTAATTTGTAGCCAAGACCTTTACAGGTGATTATGTTTTGTTGACCAATTTTTTTCCGTAAGTTTTTGATATGTGTGTCTAATGAACGATCATTTACATCATAATCGTACTCCCAGACGCTTTCAATCAATTTTTTTCGTGTGACAATATTGCCACGGTTTTCAATTAAATAATGTAAAATTTCGGCTTCCTTGACGGTCAAATGGGCTTCTTTCCCTTCATGTAATACCTTTAAGTTATCCAACTCAATCGTATAGTCTCCAATGATTGTTTTTGTTTGCTTTATTGGATTGCTTCTTCTTAAAATCGCTTCAACTCGCTTCACTAATAGTAACGGTGAGAATGGTTTTTCAACAAAATCATCTGCAAGTTTACTAAAGCTTACTAGTTGGGTTTGCTCATCTACCATTGCTGTTAAAACAATGATTGGTACTTGAGAAAAGGAGCGAACTTTAGTTAACAATTCAATTCCATCCATTCCAGGAAGCATGATATCCACAATAATTAAATCGATGGCTTTGTTCATTGAAATAAACTCATAGGCTTTTTCACCATTATCAAAAGATTCCACTGTGTATCCTTTTTCTCTTAAAAAAATTGAAATCACTTCATTTGTATTTAGATCATCTTCTACGACTAAAATTGTTTTATTCACAATAACCTTGCCTACTTTCGTTGCAATCTTTAATAGTACAATAGCATACAACTTACCTCTTGGAAAAGGGCTTCATAAAAACTTCAGATAAGATACAGATGAATTCCATACATTTTTTGACAATTCTCTTCTATACTTGACTTAATTCAAGAAAGGAGCAATTTTATGAAATCAAAAAAATTAAAAATGATCATTACTTGTTTAACAATGGCTTTTATCTCTTTAGGGTTAATGACTGGCTGTGGAAAAAAAGAGAACGATAAAAAGGAACTAACACCAACGGCTACTTCAGAAATTAATGGTAAAAAGGTACAATTAGCGCCTATGAAATAATTATATTCTAGAATACCAATAACTGATGAAAGGAATTATTTTTATGAAATCAAAAAAATTAAAACTAATCGTTGTTGCACTCGCGTCTTTATTTGTTTCAACAAGCTTTTTAGCAGGTTGTGGTAAGAAAGAGGCAGATGAACAGACTAAAACGACTGTAAAAGAAATAGATGGAAAAAAAGTCAAAGTTACTGAACAAGGTAATGGTACTGCAAAAATAGAAATGCCTGATAAATAATTGGATTAAATAGGATTGCTGTTGTCTGTAAAAACAAATGAACCGATTGAATGTTATTTAGCGTCAATCGGTTCATTCATTTTTTTATGACTAAAAAGAGTACCTCAATTCATTAAAAATCAACTTTGAGGTACTTGCTATTAGTTATTTTTCAACTTTCACTAAAAGATGAATTCCATTTGGATCAGTCACAGCAAGTGTCGTATCATTTTCTCTCCACTCAAAAGGATACTCTGCGTCATTCAATCGCAACGCGATTGCTTGGGTATCTTCTGCTGATGGTATCTCGATGGTAAAATAATTTAATCCTCGCATATCTTCTGGCAATGGTGGTAAATGACGACCTGACCAGATGTTGGTTCCTATATGGTGATGATAGTCCCCAGCGGCAATAAATTTAGCAGAATTTTGTAATGTTGATTTTAAAGACATTCCAATTAATTCTACATAAAAATCTTCTGTTTTCGCTAAATCTGCTACAGTCAAATGAACATGACCAACCGTCGTTCCAGATGGCATCCCCCTAAAACTTCCTGTTGCTTCTCCTAAAACACCTTCTGCATCCATTTCAATCGTGATGCCCTCAATACGACCATCTGATTCAATCGTCCAAACTTCTTTTGGTTTATCGCGATAAATTTCAATCCCATTCCCTTCAGGATCCGTTAAATAAATTGCTTCGCTATATCCATGATCACTTGCACCTGCTAATGGATAGTTAACCTTTAATAGATGGTATAAGCTATCCCCTAGATCTTTTCGTTCTGGAAGTAAAAAGGCAATGTGGTATAAGCCGGTTGTTGATTGACTTTTCTTTTGCGGGGTTACTTTTTGAAGCCTTAATAAAATTTTTTCATCCTCTTGATTGCCAAGTTGTATTTCTGTTTCTGTTTGCTTTTTTACATCTAATCCAATTATTTCTTGGTAGAATTCGCTCATTAATGGCAAGTTCTCAACTTTTAAGGCCACCATTCCAATATGGGCTGCTGGGTGAATGTTTGTCATAGTCTATCATCCTTTCCAATCTCACTTTACTAGTTAAATCTATTTAACCATACTTTTTTAATTACTTCAAGTAACAAACTTCTTTTTTGTAAGTTTTATGTTCAATTCATATCTTTTGCATATTTTAACCATTAAAGGTAGGATGAGATTAGAAGTAACTAGAGAAATTTGAGGAGGAATTTAAGATGTCAAATACAACTAAAGAACAAGTCAACCATTATCTAGTCGAAGCAAAAAAAGAAGTCGATCGATTAACAACACACCGCACAGAAAATTTGGCAGACGCCATTAACTACATCGAAAATGAACTGAAAATCGAAACCTTAAAAGGTGAAATCTCAGCCTATGAAAAAGTATTAAATCTTCTATAGTAAAAAAGCATTGCGAAAATTTCGCAATGCTTTTTATTTAAAAATAATCGGCTAAAACTGGAGTTCCAGTCTTCAATAGATCGGCTAATTGTTCAAGTTCAGTTGTATTTCCAGAAATACGCTCATAAAACGCTAAATGATGAATGGGTTGATAGTTCATAAAAATTTGCGTCCACGTTTGAATATCTGCAGATAAAACACATTCTAATTCAGTCTTTGATGGATTTTCAAGCAAGGATACCTTTGTTTTATTTTCGCTCACTTGAAGTTTCCAAACACCCTCGTTCCAAGCTGCTGATTCATCCTTCACTTTTAAATAACAAGTACCTGTTTGCCCTTTTTTAAAATCATAGTTTTTCAAGAAAGGTTCGATATCCACAATTCGTGCCATCATAAAAGGAACAATTTCTTGTTTAATACGTGGGTTGCTTAATAAATATGCTTCATTATTATCTGTTCCAGTAAAATAAACAAATTCATTAAAGCTCGCACTATGAGAAGATATAAATTGCCATAAACGATCATAAGCCGTTTTTGTTAAATAAATCAATTCATGAATTGTAAAGGTCATACCCGTACCTTCATAGATGACGTAACCCGTTGCTGTTCCTTCTTCATTATAATAAATGCCAATTTTACGTTGGCTATGCTTTAACATCAAGTAGTCCCACCACCAGTCGCTCCGTTTTAAAGGCCCTACTGCGGTTTTATTTTTTTCTTCATAAAGAGCTTTTAAAGTTTCTAGAGCATCTCCCCATTGAAGGCGCTTTAACGTGCCCTCTGTTCCTTTAGTAAAGGGGAGTTCACTCACTTCAAAAGTTAATTTCAAACGATCGAAAACTTGCTCAAAACCATATTTACGGTAAAAACCATAGGAAAAAGGCGCTAAATAAGATAAACTCATGCCAGCTGCTCTCATTTTTTCAAGAGATAGCCTCATTAGTTTTGCAACATCCCCGCCACCTCGATACTCAGGGTAGCTGGCTACATAACCAATTCCACCCATTTGGTAAACACTACCATGCAGATGAACGTTAAAAGGCGTTACCATGACCTGACTCGTTAAAACATCTCCTTGAAAAGCACCTAAAGAAATTGACTCTTCACACAATCGTTCAAAAACAGCTCTTCTTTTTTCAGTCACTTCCTGATTAAATGCATACGCTGCCAATTCCATCATTTGGTCACGATCTTTTGCTGTTACAACTTGATAATCTGACATGCTCCCACTCCCTCTACTTACATTTACTAGTTCATTTTACCATAATAAAAAAAAGTTGCATCCTTTTTTAATCGCTAGCTAAGGAACAAAAAAAGCTTGTTAAGCTAAGAGAATTCTTAGTTTAACAAGCTTCTATTTCTTTATTATACAGCGGCTTTTTCTGAAAACTGGCTATTATATAAATCAGCATAAAAACCATCTTTCGCCATTAATTCATCATGAGTCCCTGTTTCAATAACAGAGCCATGGTTCATTACAATAATATTATCCGCATCTCGAATCGTTGATAAGCGATGAGCAACAACAAAACTTGTTCTGCCTTTTAATAATTTACGCATGGCTTTTTGAATCAAGACTTCTGTACGAGTATCCACACTTGATGTTGCTTCATCAAGAATTAAAACTTCTGGATCTGCAAGGAAGGCTCTAGCAATCGTAATTAATTGACGTTGTCCTTGTGAAATATTGCTAGCGTCTTCATTTAAAATAGTCTCATATCCATGTGGTAATTTACGCACAAAGTCATCGACATGAGCCGCTTTGGCAGCTTCAATAATATGATCATCTGCTTCGTTTCGTTCATTCCCATATTTAATGTTGTCATAGATACTTCCATTAAATAACCACGTATCTTGCAGTACCATTGCGAAATGACTACGCAATTCTTCACGAGTCATATCTCTTGTGTCGGTACCATCTAACTTAATGCTTCCACCTTTAACGTCATAGAAACGCTCTAGCAGATTGATTAGAGTTGATTTACCAGCACCAGTTGGGCCTACAATCGCCACCATTTGGCCTTCTTTAACATCTAAGTTAAAATCAGTCATCAGCAAGTTTTCTTTGCCTTCACCATAGCCAAATTGAACATGGTCAAAACTGATTTTATAAGGCGAATTTGGAATTGGTGCAATGCCAGATGGCGTATTGTCCATATCCATTTCATCTAGAACTTCAAAAACCCGTTCCGCTGACGCGACTGTTGATTGAATTGTATTCATTAAGTTTGCGATTTGAGTAATCGGTTGTGAAAATTGGTTGGTGTATTGTAAGAATGCTTGCACATCCCCTAATGTCATATTTCCATTAGCAACTTTTACTCCACCAAGAACAGCTACAAAAACATAGCCTAAGTTTTTAACAAAGTTCATCAGTGGGAAAATCAATCCAGAAATGAATTGCGCTTTCCATGAAGCCGCAAATAATTTTTCATTTTGCTCTTCAAATGTTTCAATCGCTTCACCCTCTTGGTTAAAGCCTTTAACAACTACATGTCCGCTATAGGTTTCTTCCACTTGATTGTTTAAAAGACCTAAACTTTTTTGTTGGCTAGCAAAGAATTTTTGTGATTTAGGTGCTACGATTCCAACAACAATCAAGCTTAGTGGTACAGTTGCCAAAGCAACTAAAGTTAACTGCCAGCTGATTGTGAACATCATATACATAACCCCAAAGAACAACACAATACTTGTAACTAATTGTGTTAAACTTTGTTGCAAGGTGTTCGAAATATTATCCATATCATTAACTGCACGTGACATCACGTCTCCGTTTGAATGGGTATCATAATATTCCATTGGCACAGTATTCATTTTAGTTTTTAAATCACGTCTTAATTCAAATACTGTTCTTTGAGAAACACGCGTCATAATAAATTGTTGTAAGAAACTAAAGACAGCCGAAGCAATATAAAGTCCACCAACAATTAAAAGAATGGTAGCAATTTTATCAAAGTCAATTGGAAATTTATCAACTGCGATACCAGCTTGTTTCATTTTGAAACCTTTCATCACACCTTTAAAGATTTCCGTTGTTGCTTCCCCTAAAATTTTAGGCGTTCTAATTTGAAAAATAGTTGAGGTAATGGCTAAAACGAAAACAGCAATAATCGCAATTGAACGTTTTGACATATAACCTAATAAACGTTTCACAGTTGGCCAAAAGTTTTTAGCCTTTTCAGCTGGCATACGCGCACCAGGTCCGCCGCCCATTGGTCCTTTTCCAGCAGCTGGTTTTGAATGATTCGCTTTTTCGCTCATTAGATTTCCTCCTCTCTAAGTTGAGAACTAATAATTTCTTGGTACGTTGCATTGGTTTCTTTCAATTCCTCATGCGTTCCCATTCCAACGAGTTCTCCTTCGTCTAAGACTAAAATTAAATCAGCATCCACTACCGTACTAATGCGTTGCGCTACGATAACAACAACTGCTTCTTTTGTTTCTGGTTTCAACGCTTTTCTAAGTGCTGCATCAGTTTTAAAGTCAAGCGCTGAGAATGAATCATCAAAGACAAAAATATCGGCTTTCTTAATTAATGCTCTTGCAATACACAAACGTTGTTTTTGTCCACCAGAGAAATTGCCTCCGCCTTGTTCAACATAGGAATCCAGTCCATCAGGTAATTCTTCAACAAATTCTTTAGATTGTGCAATTTCAAGTGCATGCCAAATCTCTTCATCGGTTGCATCTTTTTTCCCATATTGAATATTTTCACGAATGGTTCCTGTAAAGAGCATCGCTTTTTGTGGAACAAATCCTACAGCATCTCTTAATTCATGTTGGCTCATTTGACGAATGTCGATTCCATTAATCTCAATGGAACCTGATTCAACATCATAAAAACGAGGAATTAAATTGGATAAAGAGGATTTACCAGACCCCGTACCACCAATAATGGCAACCGTTTGTCCGTTACGTCCGTGGAAATCAATATCTTTTAATGCTAGTCGTTCTGCGCCTTCATAGCGGAAATCAACATGATTAAAGTCTAACGTACCACGGTTTTCAGCTGGCATTTTCGTGATTACTTTTGGATCATTAATTTTACTTTCCATATTTAATACTTCATTGATCCGAACAGCAGATGCTTGTCCTCTTGGAATAAAGACGAAAACCATCGACAACATCATAAAGCTCATTAAAATTTGCATTGCGTAAGTCATAAAGGCAATCAAGTTCCCAACTTCTAATGTACCATCAGCTATATAGTGTCCACCATACCAAATAATGGCAATATTTGTTGCACTCATAACAAAAGTCATAACAGGTAACATAAAGCTCATAATAGTATTTACTTTAATAGAAGTATCGGTGAAATCTTTATTCGCTTCATCAAAACGAACAGCTTCAGATTTACTGCGATTAAATGCACGAATAACACGAATCCCAGTTAAACCTTCACGGAAAACAAGATTTAATTTATCCGTTTTCTTTTGCATTGATTTAAAGAGTGGAACAGCAAAATACATAATTACACCCATAAAAACAGCTAGAATAGGCAAAACATATAGGAAAATTTTTGTTAATTCGCCATCTTTGCTATAGGCTAAGAAACTTGCGCCAATCAACATAATTGGTGCCATAATCATCATTCTTAAAAACATCATGACAACGTTTTGAACTTGAACAACGTCATTGGTTGTCCGCGTAATTAGAGAAGAAGTTCCCATTTCATCAAATTCATCATTGGTAAAATTCGTTACTTTTTTATAAACCTCACTACGTAAGGTTTTCCCTAATTTTTGTGATTGACGAGCTGCCAGAAAAACATTTCCAGTTGCTGCAGCAATACTGATTAAAGAAAAGCCTAACATTTTAAGTCCGACAGACCAAATGTAATCAACGTCTCCTTTGGCAACCCCATTATTAATAATATCTGAAGTTAAGGTTGGCAAATATAGATCACTAACCACCTGGACGATCATAAACAGAATCGCTCCTGCTACAGCCCAGAAAGACATTCTTTTTGCTAATTTCAACATAAACTAATCATCCCTTTCTTTCTGTTGGTCGTTACATTGAACGATTTTTTATCTAATAAGTAAAGGCTATCCCTTACCTCATTATTCTTTAACAGCTACCCCGTATCTTACCCAGCTTAGTTTTTTATCAAAAACCTCAAGCATTTTTTCTTTTGGCCAATCTTTAACAAATCCTTCGCCAATTGTTTGAAATAGGAAGCTCATAATTAATTTTACAAGCAGATGAACATCTTCATCGCCAATCTTTAAGAGATCCGTATCAACATAATCTTCAAAGAAATGACCATTCTTTTTAGCATGTTCACATTTTTGTTGCTGCATCGTTTCTGGTGAAACTTTTCTACTTGACCGATAATCCATGTGAACAAATAAATGTCTAAAAAACTCTGAATGTTGCTCTTCCGTAATCATTGTTAAAATCATTGGGAAAAAAGCATCAAAAGCGACAAATAAATCCCCATCTGCTTTTTTAAAACAATCTTCTAAAATTTTCTTTGTATCATGTCGAAGCGTTTGAAAGAAATAATAATACAAATCTTCCTTATCTTCAAAATATTGATAAAAGCTCCCTCGTGAAATTTCAGCAAGTTTAATAATATTATTAATAGAAGCATCTTTTAATGGTACTCTTGAAAACTCAGTTGCCGCGGCATCTAATAAACGTTGCTGTTTATCTTTTGGAAGATTAAAAAAAGTTTGAGTAGGCATATCGTTGACTCCTTTCATAGAGAGTTTGGTTAATCTAATCAAGCATTAATGACACGTCGTCATATGACACTTTGTCATTATAGATGACAACCTGTCATTTTGCAAGTAATTTTTACTGGTTTTTGTCTTATTTTAATGAATGCGTTCTCAAAAATAATTTTGAGTTATTTAAATTATTTTGCTCTTTCATCATAGAGCTAATTCTTAAAAAAAAAGAAACCTTGTTCAAATTGGTTGATTTTCCCAATTTAAACAAGGTTCGCTGCTTTTCAAAAATGACTCTACTTATAATGCTATGCTATATTAGAACTCTTCTACTTATTATTTCATCTACTATTTATTGTCCTTTTTCCTCGAACAATTACTTTGATGCTCTTTATTACTCGTTAGGAGTTGCGGTCAAATTCCAAGTTAAAATCGTTTGATAACTTCCTGCTTTCGCAGATTTTGCTGCAATCAATTCATTTCCAACTGTCACATCATAATCCGTAGCTGTTCCTTTTAATTTTTCTTGTTCGCCTATAACTACTTGATGAAGTTCATTTGTGACTTCAAACTCAGGTGCTAAGGTGACTTGACTATCACTTGAGGCTGTTGGATTAAGTTTTAAATTTAAGCCTTTATTATCAAAAGCACTGTCGCTTTTCACAGTTAATTCAAATCCTTCGTTATTTGATCCACGATAATCACTAAACGTAACTGAAATTGAATCACCTGTTTTAATCTGATCTTTACCATTTAACTCAATATTTCCAAAATTCATCTCTTCTATGCCATTTATACTTAATGGACCACCTAAAATAGATACATTCGCTTGACTATTAATGGTTTCGACGGCTTGCACGTTCAATGCAAATCCTCCCAAGGTTGTCCCACCTAAAATACTTAATCCTACTAGTGTTAAAATTGTTTTTCTCATTTTTTTTTCTCCTTTTTTATGGTCCTTCAACAATATTCCAAGTAATCATTGTTTGATAATTTTTTTCTAAACTCAACTGATTATTTTTGGGTATTCTTAAAAGAAAGCCTTTGTTTTCTGGCCAATTAATGGCTGTATTTTCTTTAAACTCTTGATTTTTATATATGGGCGTTTCTTCAATTAAACTGGGCTCTGTCCCATTTTCATCAATAAAAACCATATATTGTTCTAAACCTGATTCAGACGACTCTGCTTTAGCAGTTAATGTCCATTGTTCTTCTACTAGACTCGTTAAATTTCGTGAATCTTCAACTACAATTGTCCAATTATTTTCTTTTCGTTGAACAACGGTTTCGGCTGTTTGAATATGATAATCTTTAAATTCTAACAGCTTTGGTGCTTGAATTTTTATTTCTCCTTTCTCTTTAATAGTAAAGGAGATTGCAACGTCAACCCTATGCTTGTAATCTCCCAAAGTATCTGTCACCCTTATCCTCCCTATTTGCTCCCCTAGTAATAATGTATCTGGTTTTATAAGCCATTCATACGTTAGGCTCCCTCCATTCATTTTTTGTGATACCTCCACTAATTCAGCTATCGAATTTTCTGGAAACGAACTCTCTTGTTCTAATATATTTGTTGGTTTTTTGGAAATTGCAATTAAACCCGGAGCCTCTTCCAACTCTATATTTGAAAGCTTAGCTAAAGAAGCAATCGTTCCAAATCGATCTTCTACTTGAACCCAGATGCCTAATGCCTTTTTTGAAGTTCGATAAGAATATTTTGCTGAGTATGAATAGGTAAGTCCTTTTCCACTTTCTAAAATGGTTTCTTTATTTTTTAATCTTGTCAAACTAGCTATTTTAGTTGCTAGATTGAACTTAAAGCTAACTGTCCCATCATCAGAAATTTTATTAATATCCTGATTGACTGTAGTCGTTCCTGTATATTTTAGGTTAGAAGCCGATCCCATCATATCCGTTCCCGAATGTTCCATACTCGTTGAAACTGACCAAGAAATAGTATCTCCAGCTTGATAGCCTAATTTTTTTTTGGCGTACGCATTATTCATTGCATTTTCAATCAACCCTTTGCTATTTTTTATTGCAACTTCGTTTGCATTTACTTCATCGTAAACATCACGAGTAGTAAAATCTGGCTCATGTTGAGGAATCAGTTGCTCAACTGTTTCTTGATTTAATTCATCGGCTTCAGCACTTTCTTCATTCAAATTGTCTTCAACTAACTCGTGTCCTAATTCTTGATTATTTATCATTTCTGTTGTGACAGCAGTCACCCTAGACTCACCTAAACTAATAACCATCAATAGAATCACAAAGCAGATCAGACTATATTTTTTCAAGTCCTTTTCCTCCTCTCTTTTTTTAGAGTTTTTTCTTCTCTTTTATTCAAATACTGGCCTACTCCTATCATCAGAATAATCAGGACTACTATTCCTAGTAAAAGATATCCCCACTTAGATTTTTTTTCTGTATCGATTGTTTTAGAATTTAATTGCTGTTCGCTTTCTTTTTTAATGGTAAAATCCTTTGTAAAATGCCATTGATTTTCTTTCGAAGATGCAACAATACTCACTGTATACTCACCTGCCTTAAAACCTTCATTAGTAGGAATAGGATAGGCTAACGTTGAATTTGGAGCCATTTTTAATTTTTCTTTTTTTTCATGATAAAGTACTTCTGTATGTCCTTTTTTTGTAACGGTTGCATCTATTTTTAATTCACTGATGATTGTCGGTCTACTATTATGCAATGTTGCCTCAACTATATTATGATAATTAATTTGTCCTAGCTCCACACTATCAAGCTGTAATTCTGGTTCAATAGAATGATGAGATTGTCTGATTACTGCTGCAATAGTATGAGTGTAGACGTGTAAAATCGACTGTTCGCTTTTCTTTTGTTCAATAGGGGTTACCACAAATCCCCCTAACATAATTCCTTCAAATTCCTTTTCAGGAACTTTTAATTCAAATTCAATGTTTCTCTTTTCACCTGCTGCTAACTTTACTTTCTGTGAATCCGAAATCAATTCTTTGAAGCTATTTTTTAGCGTTGCATCTTTCGCTCCTAGTTGGTTGCTATAATCAATAACTCCATTACGATTTGTCACGGCTGTATTGGGTTCGATTTTATATTCTTTTGCATCATTTGAATTGTTTTGGATAGAAAGAATAAAGTTTTGTTTCTCACCCGGAGTAACAGTTACGTCAAAATAGCTCGAAATAGTCGGGTCTTGATTTTCTGATAAAATAGCCTTAACTGTATAATCATTCTCACTAGCTTCAGCTAACTGATTCCAACCTAGGATTAAAAATAGACTTACGCTAATTATTCCAAGTACTTTTTTTTTGATGTTCATCTTGCGCTCCACCTTTCTAAATCGATTGCGGTAATTCGTTTCAGTTGTTTTAACTACTTGACCTTAGTATAGCTAAATTTTTTTTTGAGATTCGTTCAATCTCTCCCTCATTACATGACTTTTTGAATTTCCACTCTTTTTTCACACAAACTAAACAGTAGTTAATTTTTCTCAAAGCTGTTTTAACACTATTAATATAAAAGTATTGTAATTTTCACTTACTTTTGGTAAGATTAATCTTGTAAACATGTTACAAGCATTTTTTAGCTTACTACATTCATAAAACTACGAAAGAGGTTCACAATCATGACAAAATTATTAGTCGTTCGCGCACATCCCTTAACTGGAGAAACATCACGTTCTATGCAAGTAGCAGACAAGTTTGTTGAAGCTTATGCTGCAAAAAATCATTTCGATAAAATTGAAGAGCTAAGCTTATACACTTCATTTATTCCAGAAGTTGATTTAGATATTTTAAATGCTTGGGGTGCTTTGGCAAACGGAGCAAACTTTGAAACACTTTCTCAAGAACAACAAGACAAAGTTTCTCGTTTCAACGAATTAACTCAACTATTTTTAGATGCAGATAAGGTTGTTATTGCAAATCCATTATGGAATTTAAATGTTCCAACTCGCTTAAAAGCATGGATTGATACAGTAAACGTTGCTGGAAAAACATTTAAATATACTGCTGAAGGTCCTGTTGGATTAGTAACTGACAAAAAAGTACTACACATCCAAGCAAGTGGTGGCGTTTATGAAGGAAACGACCCTGCTAGCCAATACCTTAAAATGATTTTTAACTTTATTGGAGTAACTGACTACCACCAAATCTTTGTTGAAGGAATGGATCACGATCCAGATTTAGCTCCTCAAATTATGGCAAAAGGTTTTGAACAAGCTCAAACTTTAGCTGAAACATTCTAACAAAAAAAAGCATCACCTCCGAAAACGAGGGATGCTTTTTTTCTTTTTATTTAAATAGCTATGACACCTGTAACTAAAAAGTAAAGGGCCACGACACTTCCAACAAAAATCAAACCGACTACCATTTTTTCAAAATTGGAAAAGATATTTTTTGAACGCCCCTGCTCTTTTTGAGCTTGAATATAAACAAAAATACCTGGTACAAAGAGAAGCGTTAATAATAAGTTGTATTTTAAACCAGCACTAAAGAATGCCCAAATTTGGAAAAGTGTTGCAACAACTCCAATCGCTAATTGGATAGTTCTATTTTTACTTTTCGGTTGCTGATAAGAAAATTTTACTTGGTAAAGCGTCACAAATAAATAGGTAATAATCACAACACTTGAAACCATCGAAGCCATAAACTGGTAAGCTTCATCGGTAATTAAAAAGGTAAACATAAACAATTGAATACAACCACTTGTGATTGCCAATGAATAGGTTGGCGCACCATGCTTGTTTACTTTCCCAAATAATTGTGGAAACAAGCCTTGTTTTGCTGCAATCAATCCTGTTTCGGCAGGTAAAATTGTCCATGACAGCCACACACCCAAAATTGAAATAGACAGTCCGCCACAAATAAACGCTGCGCCCCAATAACCAACAATCGCCTCTAAAACATAAGCCATCCCCGGTTCAGGTAAATGAGCTAGCTCCCCTTGCGGTAAAATGCCAAAGGAAAGAATCGTCACCAACATGTAGATGACTAAAACGCTTAAAACACCAATAATGGTCGCGCGTCCAACATCTTTTTTATATTTTGCACGGGATGACAAGATTGAAGCACCTTCAATCCCAACAAAAACAAAAATCGTAATCAGCATCGTTGACTTCACTTGATAGAAGACATCTGCCCATTCAAAACGTTGAGAAACTGTTCCCCAAAAATCATAGGTAAACGTACTTAGCTTAAAGGCAAACAAGCCACAAACAATAAAGACAAAAATCGGAACCAACTTGCAGATTGTAACAACAAAATTGATAACTGTAGCATTTTCTACTCCTTTAGTTACTAAATAATTCAAAAACCATAATAAAATACTAGCACCAATAATAGAAGGAATATTTTGTCCTCCTTTAAAAATTGGAAAAAAGAAACCCAAACTACTCATCAACATCGTTGCAAAAGCAACATTGCCTAGCCAAATCGACAACCAGTACCCCCATGCACTTGCAAAGCCCGCAAATTTCCCAAAACCATCTTCTGCATATTGAAAAATTCCGGCATCTAATTCTGGCAACGCATTTGATAAATTTTGAAAACATAAAGCTAAGGCTATAATTCCGATTCCAACAATCACCCAGCTAATCAATACCGCCCCTGGAGCTGCTCCTTGAGCCATATCTTTCATCAAATTAAAAATTCCGGCACCAATAGCAGAACCCATCACTAAGGTAATCAACGGCAACAGTCCAACTTTATGCTGGTCACTTTTTATTTCTTCTTGCTTACGAATTTTATCCACTTTAGTAATCTCCTAAATTCTTATAATCCTATCTAGTTTAGCATAGTCAAGCCATTCAAAATAGGAAATCCTTCTCACTTTGTAAGTTTATGCATTTTCCCTGTTGAATTATTCATTTTTCATTAAAAATGCCTAAGTTTTAGTTAATTTCCGACGCTGTTTTTTTGATACTTTTGCCATTTTCACTTCTCTTTTCGGCTCATTTTGAAAGTCAACGCCGTTCAGATATTGATACACCATAACATTGACAAAAGCTCCTGTTAACAAGATCATCGATACTAAATACAACCATAACATCAACACAATAAAAATACCAATCGTTCCATACCCTACTGAATTTCCACCACCAAAACGAACATATAACGAGAAAGCTTGGGATGAAACCAACCAACCAACAGTTGCAAAAACAGCTCCTGGCAATGAGTAGAGAATATTCCAGCGATTATTCGGAACCAAGAAATAAATCACTGTAAAAATAACCGTTAAAACAATCACCGTAACGCCCCACTTCAATTGAGTAAAGTCCGTTAACAAATCGAAAGGCAATGACAATTTATCTTGGATAAACCGAATGAGTTGTTCGCCAAAAACGAATAGAAAGACAATAGCTCCAAGAATCACAATCATGGCTAACGCAATTAAGAAGGACACTACTCGAACAATAATAAAATTCTTTCGTTTCTTGGTTCCGTAAACACTATTCAATACCGTTTGTAGCGAATTAAAGCCTTTCGAAGAAGACCAAATTGCCGTTATCAATCCAATTGAAATAGCGCTACTACTTGAGCTATTTAAAAACTGTAGCAAAATTGGCTTTAAGACTTTAAAAATATCAGGAGGCATCATCGATTCGATGTAAGGCAGAGTTGCATCGACATCAATCGGTAAAAATGGCACTAAATTTCCTACAACAATCAAAATAGGAAACAATGAGAGCAACACATAATACGCTAATTCAGCAGATTGAGAGGAAATATTTACCCTTGCCCAATTATTCTTTGCTAAAATAAAAATGGCGACTGCTGACTCTTTTATTTTTTCTTTCTTTTCTGTTGAAACCAATACGTCACATCCTATACAAGTCATTTTAAAAAGTTCTTATCCTTAGAATAGCATAATTGGTTTTCAAACAAAAAAATAAAGAGTGGAAAATCTAAAAATAGATTTTTCACTCTTCTTTTTAATTGTGTAAATTATACGCCATAATCAGTTCATTGATTCCAACATCAACTGATTTAACAGTTTGTTGTTTGCCATCATTTGTAATAATAATAGGATTTTGACCAACTTCTTGCTGAACAATGCCTATTACCTCTTTATTTACGACTAATTCAAGTTCTACAAAACTCTCAGTATTTTTACTCGTCTCTCTCACTTCTACGCTAATTTCTTTATTGCTTCTAGCCAAAATGATGAACTCCTTTATCAACAAATATTTTCTCTTCTTTACTATTATAAAACTTTCATGAAAAAAACGAAACCTTTATTCGCGAATTTGCATCAAATTCCAATAAAGAGTTCGTTTTTTGTCTTTTTATTCTATATAATTAATTGCCGAAACATAATTTAACCCATGAGCAAGTGCAACTGCTTCATAAGTAACTTCATGATTCATCAAATTAAGTCCACTAAAAATTGTTGGATTAGCTTTCGCTGCTTCTTTGATACCCTGATTGGCAATTTGAAGTGCATAAGGTAACGTAGCATTTGTTAGTGCCAGTGTTGATGTTCTAGCTACTGCACCAGGCATATTGGCAACGGCATAGTGAATGACACCATGTTTTAGATAAATAGGATCATCATGAGTCGTAATTTTATCTGTTGTTTCAAAAATGCCTCCTTGATCAATAGCAATATCAACTAAAACAGCGCCTTTTTTCATTTCCTTGACCATCTCTTCCGTAACTAATTTTGGTGCCTTCGCTCCCGGTATTAGAACGGCTCCAATCACAACATCCGCGTCGCGTAATTCCTGTGCAATCGTGTATCCGTTAGAAATCGCCGTATTGATTTGATTGCCAAATAAATCATCTAATTCCGCTAATCGTTTTGAACTAACATCTAAAATTGTCACAGAAGCACCCATTCCAATGCCAACTTTAGCTGCATTCGTACCGGCTTTCCCTCCACCAATAATCACAATTTTACCACGCTTAACCCCAGGAACGCCTGCAAGCAAGGTGCCATTGCCGCCATATTGACTTTCTAAAAATTGAGCGCCAATTTGCACAGACATTCTTCCTGCCACTTCACTCATTGGTGTTAACAACGGCAAGGTTCTTTCATTGTCTACCATCGTTTCATAAGCAACAGCTGTCACGCCACTTTCTTTTAATGCTAGCGTTAATTCTTTTACTGGCGCTAAATGTAAGTAAGTAAACAAAATCAAGTCTTCTCTAAAATAACGATATTCTGATACTTGTGGTTCTTTTACTTTCATAATCATATCGGCTGACCAAACGGTTTCAGCCTCTTCAATCATTTTTGCCCCTACTTTTACATATTCAGCGTTAGAAAAACCCGCTCCAACGCCTGCTTCATTTTCAACAAACACCTCGTGTCCTGCTGCAACTAAAGTCGCAACACCCGCTGGCACAATCGCCACTCTATTTTCATTGTTCTTAATCTCTTTTGGAATTCCTATTCTCATTCTTTAAGCCCCCTACTATCTAATTCTTACTATATAAATAGTATACGCCTTTTTTTAGGTCAAAAACAAGATTTTGTTCAACTTTGAGCATATCTTAATGATTTAATAACAAAAAATCAACCTTAAGACCTAGTCGTTTCTAACAGTTCTGTAAGTTTCGTCACTTTTTTGTAAGGTGATTCAATTCAAAAAAATAACAAATACTTTATACTTAAAGAGTAATAAAAAAAAGGAGAATGATTTGTATGAAAAAAGTAATTTTAAGTAGTAGTATTTTATTAATTATTTTAGCTATCGCAGCCAGTGCTTTAGCCATTATCGGATTTGGCGATCGCTTTAATCCACTAGTAAAGAGTGAGCCTGTCTATGTTTTGACTTCAACAAAGGATGCTGTCAAAGTTCCAGAAGGCGGTTATCATTATACTCAAAAAGCTTATAACCAAGATGGGGACGAATCTCCCATTAAATATTACGCAGGAGGCATTTTAAAGGAAGGCGCGTATCTTAAATTAGATGCTAAAGGGGACTATGTTCGTGAGTGGGAAGAAGTCACACAAAATGACGTTCCAAAAAAAGCTTTAGAGAAATTAAATCAGCTTAGTCCAAATTAAAAAAAGGTTGAAAAGAGAACTCTCTTTTCAACCTTTTAATTTGGATTGATTTTTTGAACACGCCCAACTTGGTCCTCTTCTACTAACATGACTTTAATGCCGTGTGGATGAGTAGGACTGTTGGTTAAAATTCTTTTAACGTGTCCTTTAGTTAATTTTCCAGTGCGTTGGTCTTTTTTTAACACAATTTCAACCGATGCACCAATTTGGATATCTTTTCTATTTTTGCCATTCATTTTTTCACCCACTTTAATTGAATTCAATTTAGTATACCATAATTTACAAGATGGCATTTTTTCTCCTTGCTCTTCTAGCCTATTCATTCCATAATAGTAGTAGAGGAGTGATTTAATGAGTTCGATTATTTTACAAGCAACGGGATTTTTATTGATTATCTCAGTTGCCTATTTATTAAAACAAGGAGGGCTATTTAAGCAAAGTGATGGCCACCTCTTATCGAAGGTAATCGTCAATCTTACCTTACCAGCTGCTATTATTTTGGGATTTAATGGTGTTCAAGTAAATTCCGTTTTCTTTTATTTAATTTTAATTGGTTTTCTTACGAATGTGGTGCTCGTGTTTTTTGGCGGTTTCATTTGGAAAAAGAAAGATCCCATCCAACAAGGCTTTATGATGTTTGGAATCTCAGGTTATAATATTGGCAACTTTACCCTTCCTTTTGTACAAGGTTTTTTTAGCGCCGCCGTTCCTTTTTTATGTATGTTCGACATGGGAAATGCCTTAATGTTATCAGGAGGTTCAACCATTTTAGTAGAAAAAATGACGGGTAAAAGTGAATCTAAATTTTCTGCACTTCAAAGCTTAAAACGGTTGTTTTCTTCTCCTCCTTTCACGGTTTACATTCTGATGTTTTTTCTTGCCATCTTTCACATTACAATTCCAAAAAACGTCTTATCCTATGTACACTTATTTGCTAGCGGAAATGCCTTCTTATCAATGTTTATGATTGGTTTGTACTTAGAAATCTCGATTCAAAAAACCGATTTAAAACTTGTCAGTAAAGTATTAGTTACTCGTTATTTACTGGCTACCGTCGTGGCTTGTTTTTTCTATTTCGTATTGCCGTTCCCATTGTTTATTCGTAAAGTGCTTGTCTTACTTGCATTTGCTCCAATTGGTAGTTTGTCTACGATTAGCTCAATCGCCTTTGGTTGTAAAGCCTCTGTTGCTGGATTTATTTCATCGGCAAGTATTATTCTTTCATTAATTATTATGACCGGAATTTTGATTGTTTTACTTTAATATTTAACTTTCTTGAAGGGAGTGAACAATGCCAGCGAAAATCACAAATACCACTACCTAAAAAAAATAAAGGATGTGTAATTAAGTGATCCCAACATTACTAAAAACTAAACGACTAACGTTAACCCCAGTTCAATTAAGCGAAGCTACGGTTCTCTTTAATGTTTGGTCGAATTCAACCGTTACCAAGTATATGAATATTGCACCATTTGAATCGCTTCAACAGGCAAAAGAGATGATTGCTTTTTTTGAAGAAAGCTTGCTAACTGAAAAAGCAGTGCGCTATGCTATTTATTACCAGAATAATTGCATTGGCAGTTGTGGTTTTAATTTCTTTGACTGGCAAGCAAAGGAAACTGAAATCGGCTATGAAATTTTACCGACTTTTTGGAATCTTGGATTAGGAACTGAAATTGTTGCTCTTCTTTGCCAGACCGCTTTTGAAAAGCTCGGATTGGAAACGGTGTTTGCTTCTATCGAAAAAGAAAATACCGCTTCAAAGAAATTAGTTGAAAAATGTGGCTTCCAATTAGCAACAGAACAACATTCAACTTTAGAGGTTTATCGTAAATCTCATACCAATTAAAATTAAAACACGCCAACAATACTAAACGATTGTTGACGTGTTTTTT
The DNA here is from genome assembly GCF_059420345.1 of Carnobacterium sp. GW821-FHT04C06. NCBI lineage: Bacteria > Bacillati > Bacillota > Bacilli > Lactobacillales > Carnobacteriaceae > Carnobacterium > Carnobacterium sp. GW821-FHT04C06. The sequence goes on along the minus strand of NZ_JBWKTN010000002.1, from coordinate 239,466 downwards.
TATATTAAGGCAGTTGATTGCCTGCTGCGCGATAAATTTCATACCATTCTTCACGACTTAATTGAATGTCAGAAGCTTGTGCAATTTGTTTGATTCGGTCGGTATTCATGCTCCCAACAATGGTCTGCATATTTGCTGGATGACGCAAGATCCAAGCTGTTGCAATCGTTGTATTGCTGACTTGGTAGCGGTCTGCAATTTCATCGATTTTTTGGTTAACCTCTGGGAATTTTTCATTGCCTAAAAAGACCCCTTCAAACATGCCGTATTGATACGGTGACCACGCTTGAATGGTGATTTCTTTTAAGCGTGAATATTCTAATACGCCTCCATCATGGAAAATACTTGCTGAATTTTTCATATTCGCGTTGATACCTGAGTCAATCATTCCTGTATGCATCACACCGAATTGTAATTGATTTGCGATTAGTTTTTGATCCACTGATTTTTGTAATAAGTCTACTTGTAACGGATTTTGATTGCTGACACCAAAATGACGCACTTTTCCACTTTTTTGTAAGTCGTTAAAGGCTTCTGCTACTTCTGCTGGTTCCATCAACGTATCTGGTCTATGGAGTAACAACGTGTCAACGTAATCTGTATTTAAACGTTTTAAGCTTCCTTCAACTGAAGCGATAATATGTTCCTTAGAAAAATCAAAGAATCCCTTACGAATGCCACATTTTGTTTGTAAATGAATCTCTTCTCGTTTAATCGATGTTTGTTTTAAAGCTGACGCAAAAATTTCTTCAGAAGCTCCGCCACCATAAATATCCGCATGATCAAAAAACGTCATGCCTTCACTTACAGATGTTTCAATCACCTTACTAGCCTCTTGAATTGAAAGATCCGACATTCTCATGCAGCCTAAGGCAATTTCTGAAACCATTAAGCCACTTTTTCCTAAATCTAATTGTTTCATAACGATGATTCCCTCCGTTTCTCTTACTCTCTTATTCTACTGCTTAAAGAAAGGGGTTGCAAACAAAAAATAAAAATAGGTAAAAAAACAAGAAAGATCAGTTGATCCTTCTTGTTTCATTCATTAATGGCTGCATCCTTTGTGTAAATCGACAACCATTCTTCCTCTAATTTTTCCTTGTTCCATTTCTTCAAAAATATCGTTTACTTCATCTAAGCTACGCGTTTCAACTAATGGCACAACTTTTCCTTCAGCGCCAAATTGGAATGCTTCTTCTAAATCTTTTCTAGTTCCAACTAATGAACCAACGATTTGAATGCCATCTAAAACCGTTTTAACAATTTCTAGATCCATCGTCTCAGAAGGCAATCCTACTGCCACTACTTTTGAAGCAGCACGAACTGAATTAACCGCTTGATTGAAAGCTACTTTAGACACTGCTGTTACGACAGCTGCATGTGCGCCGCCAACAGCTTTTTGAATCCACTCACCTGCGTCACCATCTTTCAATGGGTTGCAAACTAAATCTGCACCTAATTCTTTTGCAAATTCTAATTTATCATCATTAATATCAACTGCAATTACCTTTGCATTAAAAACATTTTTAGCGTATTGAATGGCTAAATTCCCCAGTCCACCAATACCATAAATCGCAATCCATTGTCCTGGCTTCACGTCAGAAACTTTAATTGCTTTGTAACAAGTCACACCCGCACAGCTGATACTACTTGCTTGAGCCGGATCTAATCCTTCTGGTACTTTAACTGCATAATCAGCTTTAACGATACATTCTTCTGCCATCGCACCATCAACTGAAAAACCTGCATTTTTAACATCACGACAGAATGTTTCACGACCCGTAACGCAATATTCACATGTTCCACAGCCTTCAAAAAACCAAGCAATACTTACGCGGTCACCAACTTTTAAATTCGTAACATCAGGCGCGATTTCTTTGACGATTCCAATTCCTTCATGTCCAATAACACGTCCTGGAACTTCACCAAAATCACCATGGGCAACATGTAAATCTGTGTGACAAACGCCACAATATTCCACATCAACTAACGCTTCACCTTCTTTTAGAGCTCGTAATGTTACGTCTTTAATTTCAACTTTCCCGTTATTTTTTTCACTAACTACTGCTGCTTTCATCCGATTCACTCCTATGAGATAAATTTGTAACCTCTTACATTATAACATCAAGAACGTTCTTTTTACATAGTTTCATCTCTTTTTTTATAATATAACATCTTATTGTTTTCTTTCAGAACAAACCATTATGAATATCATTTGGTTTTAATGCAAAAAAAGAACCTTCTAATGAGGTTCTAAAAAAATTAATCTTTATATAAAAAACTTAACTCTTTATTTAATAACAATGCCACATAATGAAATAATTTTATAAGCCTGACTGTAGTCAATAATCAAGCCTTTTGCAAGCGGAATATCTAAGCTGATTGTTTCAAAAGTCGCCTCAGATAAATCAACACCTCTAAGATCTGTGCCTTTTAAATCAATCTCATCCATATCGATATTTTTAAAATGAACTTTTTTTAAAGTAGCTTCTTGGAAATAGCTTTCATTTAGTCGTCCTTCGGAAAATAGACTATTCTCCATTTTTGTATCCGAAAAATTAATATAGCTTAATAAGCAGTCAAACCACTGCACATTTTTCAATACGGTTCCAATAAAGTTCCCGCCACTTAATTTACAAGTTTCAAAGCGTGTTCGGTAGAGAATCGAATCTGAAAAATCTTTATTTGATAGGTCGCAATTAATAAATACGACATCTAAAAATTCCATATTATTAAAGTCTTTGATTTCAAATTGACAATTTTCAAATTTCACTTCATTGATTTTTTTTACGCCAAATCTCATTTCAATCCGACAATTTTTATAGTGTGTATGACTTTCAATCTCTTCTATATAGATCTCTTCATTTTCAATAAATTCGGTTATTTCCTGAACGGGCTCCACTATTTTTTTCATATCCAACTTCCTCTCAAGGGTTATTTTCATACTATAGCATATGAAATTCAGTTGGTAAATTTAGCAGGTTTTTGGGAAATGTCAAGATTTTTAGATACTATTAAAGACTGTTGTTGTATCCATTATTTTTTTGCCAATTGTAAATTGCAGTTAGTATTGAACTATTTTTTTAATTTCATCATTATTCAAAGCTTGCTTTAAATGAAATCCAGTTCAATTAATCTCTGGAAGTACTTTAACTATATAATCATGATAATAAAAAAATTATTGCATCGCTAGTTTTCTATAGCACAACAATTTTTCTTAAGGACTAAATATTCTTTTCACTTCATCAACTAACCTTTCAAGAATACCTTCTTGTAAAGCGATTTGGCGCATTTTATTAGGAATACAATTAAAAAGACTCTTCTTGAAAAACATATTTCCTCTTCAAATTAACGAGGAATCACTGATACATCGCCACTTTGGCTAATCGCTCGACAGCAATCCGTATAAACTTCAACAAACGCATAATTCCTTTGCCACACTAACCCTCTAGCTTTTTCCATTTCACCAGGCAATGGTTGACCTTTCTTCATATGTTCAATAATCTCCAAACTATAATCCAAAATGTGTACTTCATAAGGGGCTCCTAAATAACACTTAGCTACATATCCTAATAAAATACCACTCAAGACGACTTCGGGAAATTCCTTTTGGAGATCAGTTATGACTCTGCTGACTTCTTCTTGAGAAAGCATTTGTTGCCCCATATCCAATTTCGATAATAGTCCCATGTATTCTTTAGAACGTTTTTTGCGAAGTATACGATTTTTAACAAGCAGGTCTGTTGCACCTGCTTGTTTTGATTCGACAGTTTTTAAATCTACAGTGTTTTGTTTTTGTATTTGATTTAAGATAGGTCTAGGTCTCACCATTTTCATTCCTCCTAAACAAGTACTTTTCGAGTTTTATTTTGTTGAGGAGTAGAAATTTTCCCTTCGACTCCAATTGGTCTACCTGAAGCTGGTACTGCACGAGATTTCCCCCATTCACGAATGGATTCAATCTTCTCTGGACTTGTTTGTGATAATGGTACTACATTTTTAAATACATCTAAGATTATCGCTTCTGTCATTTGAAAATCATCACTTGCGATAGCCCCGTAAGTTAACTCTCTAACAGCAGATTCTAAATCAGCACCCGTAAATCCTTCAGAAATTTCAACTATTTTATCAGAAAATTCACCTTCAAAATTCAATTTCAAATATTTATTCATGTAGATGTTCAATATCTCTCTTCTTTCTTCTCCTGTTGGCAAATCAACGAAAAATAATTCGTCAAATCGGCCACGTCGTAACAGCTCAGAAGGTAACATACTAACATCATTAGCGGTTGCTACAACAAAAACTTGCTTTTTACTTTCTTGTAACCAGAATAAAAATTGTCCCACCATTCGTGTTGAAACACCACCATCATATCCACCAGACCCAGATAATCCTTTCTCAATTTCATCAATCCATAAAACACAAGGGGAAACGTGTTCAGCTGTTGTCAGTGCATCCCGAAGTTGTTGTTCTGACTGTCCGACATAACTTCCTTGAACAGTAGCAAAATCTAAACGATAAAGCGGTAATTTCCAATTAGCAGCGATTGATTTAGCTGAAAGGGATTTTCCACAGCCTGGTACCCCAACTAATAAAATACCTCTTGGCGATTGTAACCCTCTTTCTTTCATTATCAACCGTTTTTCAGGTGTTAATAGTGTTCTTTTCACATCTAGCCATTTACGTAATCCAGCTAGTCCACCTACATCTTTAACGTGCTCATCTACTTCAATTTTTTCCAAGCCAGAGATATCCGAAAACAATCGATCTTTCGAAAAACGAACCTCGTCGATATCATTTTTTTTGATTTCTTTATTAGAAATCAGTGATGCAATAACATTTTCTGCCTCGATTCGAGTGACACCGGCTAAAAGTGAGGCAACTTCCATCACATCAAGATTATCCCACTCTATTGGAATCTCACTTCGATAGTCGTCAATGTACTCCTTTACTATCCCGTACATTTCTTCCTCGTCAGGCAGATCAACTTTAATGCGCATCCCTAATCGTTGTAATTGACTCCAGACTGGATTATTGGTGAAAACAAAGATGGTTCCCCCAGATTCATTTGCTAAATTCACTAAATCCATGATCAATTTAGTCTCCGAATGATCACTGGATAAATCTGGTACTTCAGTTAAAATCATTGTTAGATTTTGCCGACGTTTCATTTGGTCGCTCATATAATCTATTGCACCATAAATCGAATGATCTTCATTCAAAATTTGTTGATCTGTCAAATTGTATACACCTTTTGACAAGGTATGAACAAAAAATGCTAACCCTAAGTCTTCTGAAACCTCTTTTAGCATATCTAGCGTTCGAGAACGCTCAATTGTATCAATCACAATTAAAGGAATTCGTGCAATTGAATATCTTTTCATCAAGTCCTTACATTCTTTAACGCTTCCCATTAGCTAAAACCCCTTCTATTTTAATTTGTTGTTTCTAATAATACTCATTAGTTTTCCAGAACGCTCACTTTTAGCTGAATCGATTAGTGTATCTTGAATACTTGTTCTTTGGTCTTGAATCAATTTAACAAACGTCTTGCGCATATCCGCAGGTAATGCATTAATTGAGACCGCATCCTCTAATAAAATCATTTCTTTACGCAACTGTAGAAGAGCTTGGACAATTACGCCTTCAGCCCCATTTGCTTGAGTCATTCTTTTTTGAAATGTTTTTGTTGCTTGATCTAAACGTAAATTAATCACAGTTGAAAATCTTGTAATAAATCTTTCGGCGACTCCACTCTGCCAACTTAAGGATCCTGTTTTCATTCGTTCAACAACATCTTTGTCATTTTCTCCTGTAGCAAATTGTTCTAAGATATCTGACCATTCTTTATAGGTAGTTGGGATTTTTAAGCTCATTGATGCCTTCTCCTAACCAAAATCATTGGTGGTTCTAAGTCCCATTCAGGAAATCCTTTAGCTAAAATTGCTTCCGCTTCACTTACTTCATCTTCTATTGAAAAGACGGGTGAAAAAATTGATTTATTCGTTTTTAATGGCATTTTACTTTCTACTTCGGTAACTTCTTCAATTGAAGAAAACGGTACAACAACTTCTACTGAGTTTATTTTTGTTTCGCACATTTTACAAAATTTATCATTAGCACTTATTTCCGTATTCCCACACTTTTGACACGTCATCTGCTCTACTCCTTTGCCTTAATTTTTATTTTTCTAACATTACCGGAAATTGAAGCAACGTACTGTTCTGGCGAAATTTGTTCCATATAATCAATGACTTGCTGGCTCTCACCATCTACTTCTTCAAAATGCTTTCTAAAATCGACTACTTCAGCCATCACTGCACGAATAATTTCTATTCCATTTTTTTTCATTTCATCATATCTATCTCTAGTTTCTTGACGTCGAATTTCAACTAAATTATTGTTAAGGTAGGTTTTATAGGCCCAATAGCCTCCTCCTATAATCACAATCACTCCAATCAATACTCCAATAAAACTCATTAAAATTCCGATACCAGCCACAGTTAAACCAGCATAAAAAGCAACTTTATTGGGTTTGATTTTTTCAATTTCTATCATTTTTTTCTCTTCAATATATTCTGAATAACGGTTAACTGTTTCTTCTTCATTGGAACCGTCTTGCGTATTCCCTGAAAAATCTTGTAACATAAATTCAATTTCATAGGGGATATTCATACGATTTTTAGCTACAACATCAAGATATGCTTCGTTAATCCATTCTTTAGATAGAGCAATGGCTAACTTTTGAGTTGAAAGACTCGCGCTTGAAGCTTCTGGCTTCATTGCTGCATCAGTTAACAATTGTGAAAAATCTCGATTTTGCTGATAAGCCGTTTCTTCAACTTGCATACTATTTTGTGCTCGCAACAAATCACCATCGTATTGAATAATAAATTCATTCAATTTTTCATCTTTTCGATAACCTAATTCTTCTACATCATAATTAGAAACTAAAGAAAATAGAACATCATCTAGTTGATCTTTTAAACTTTTCGTTGAATAAGGTGTATTAAAAATAGTTACAAAATAATCCAAGAGATTACGATGTAGATAAGCTCCTTTTAAAATATTTTCAATTTTTGGCCAAGTAGCGCTATATTTTTTCAAATAGAGATAGTTTACATTCTCTTCAATCATATTTGGTCGATATAATGAAATTGCTTCTGACCATTGATCTTTTTGTTTTTCGACAAATCCAGGTTTTTCCGAAATTTTGTCCAACCACTCAGTCAGTTTTCTAGAAACCAATCCTTCTGTATCCGCCCCTAATAAACCACTAGAAAAAGCATCAATGATTACGATTGTTTCACGATCTAATTTTTCTTCATCTTGACTACATAAATAGCGATAGGCCCATTTCATACTCGCTTGCTTACGACCAATCCGTCGGCAAAGTAAAGCAAATAAAAGGGACGTTTTTTCATCATTACGACTAATCGCCTCTTTTACAGACCGTTCTGCTAATTCTTTTTGATTATTAATCCACGCTGCTACTCCAACTAGACAAGGCGCTAGCCAATAGTTAGGTGAATTTAACATTAGTTCTTCAGTAGTCAATGTAATGGTTTCTTTCCGAATCATTTCAAGGTCATCTGCTTGTAAAATACCAATAGTTGTTCTCCGTACATCATCATAATGACCAAATTTATTCTCTATCTCCTGCCTAATCTTCACCAAGCGTGTTTCAGCAATCGAAATATAGTGTTGCTTATTTGCCTGTTCTACGTAATCTCGAAATTCTTGTGCCAAATCTGCTAGTTCTTGATAGACTACTTGCACATTTTTATCAACCATTTCTACTTGATTGTTCATCGTATTAAGCTGATAATTAAGATTCTTTAAATTATTTTCAATATAATTTAGATTTGCAGTAGTTATTACACGATCTCCCATCATTTCTCCCCCAATTTAAAATTATCATTCCATTTAAGAATAACCGTTATAGAGTATTTCTTCAATAGTTTTATACTAAAAAACAACAATAATAAATTCCATTACGAATATGAAATAAAAACAATTAAACATATTAGAGCTATTTAAAATTATATATCTGCTTAAATATAAGAATGTCCATCAAAAAAAGCAAATGATTGTACTTTCTGTCGAACATTTCACTCTGATCAAGGATCGGCTTATCAAATGAAAGCGTATGGACCTTTTTTAAGAACGAATCTAATATTCCAAATCATGTCTTGTAAAGGACATTTCGAAGAAATTCTAAAATAAGAAATGTATTACGGAGTGATTTATGGTAACTAACAAGAACTAAAAGAAGAGATTTAACATTATATTGATTATTACAATCATTCTCATATAAAAAAATTAGGTTGGAAAAGTCCAAGCAATTTTAGAGAGAAAAAGGGAAACTGGATTCTGCTTAGAAGATCATTTGATAAACCATTTAAAATTTCTGCTGTTAGACTTATGGTATAGGAAGGTTTTTACTTGCTCTATCAAAATGCGTTCCTCTAGATTTAAAAAATCTATTTCATCTAACTTCATTGTGTGCTCAGAATCAAAAAATGGGAATCCATCTGTATCAAATTTTATTCCTGATTAAGGTACCTTTTCCTACTACGTTGAAGCTTCCTCCTCCTGCAAGTGCCGCTTTGTCTATTATTGGCAGTGGGATATTCTATAATTTTTTTACAAATGCTTTTAGAGTATCATCTCCATATTTCAGCGCTTTATCCACTATCTAGTTGTCTTTCTAGCTTGCTTAACATGGTTACTTTATCGGCTACTTTAAACGCATTCATTCCTTCTCCTAGCTTACCAGCTAAATACGTTCATCGACTTTCTCTTCTCGAGAGACAAAAGGATCATAATTTGCACCACTCCAAGCAGATTGGAAGAGTTCGTAAATTTCATTATTTCCTACTTGTAAATAGGCACGTCCTGGTTGCGTAATTGTTGCTGCATCTGGTGTTTTAATAATTTCATTAGAGTCGTTTGCATCTGCTACTTTAAGCGCTAATTTAAAACGAGAGTTCGACCAAATTTGGTCATCGACTACACCACTAGGTTTTTGAGTAGCTAAAATCAAGTGGACACCTAAAGAACGCCCAATTCTGGCTGTTGAAACTAGTTCCGCCATAAAGTCAGGTTCATTGGCTTTAAGTTCAGAAAATTCATCACTAATTAAGAACAAATGGGGAAGTGGATCGCTTGGATACTTTTTCTTTTCTTCTACATCTGTAATGGTTTTTCCTTGTTTATATAGTTTTGTGTATCCGTTAATATGATTGACACCAAACTGACTAAATTTACGTTGTCTTTTTTGTAATTCAGCACGAATACTTTGTAAAGCTCTTGCAGAACTAGCTCTATCTAAATTTGTAATAGAGCCTAGTAAATGTGTCAAATTTGCAAATAAATTAGCCATTCCGCCACCTTTAAAATCAATTGGTAAAAAACCAACATCTTCTGGTGCGAAGTTAACAGCTAATGATAATATATAACTTTGAACAATCTCTGACTTACCAGATCCTGTCGTACCAGCAACTAAACCATGTGGGCCATGTGCCCTTTCATGAAGATTCAGATAAACCATATCATTTTTCCCACGTACTCCTAGTGGAACCGCTAGAGACTTAGAAGTATCTGCCTTCTCCCAACGTGTACCGATATTTAGTTAGTTCTGTTTTTATTTTTGACAAAAAAATTCTTAATACAAGGCAACTTACCTAGAAAAGTGAGATGCTTTTTAGCATGTTAAAAAAAGTACTGTATCCAATTGAAATTAAAAAATGCTATTCAAATAAAAATTGACAAAATACCAGTTAACGTCATTATGTAGGAATTAAAAATAAAACACAGGTAGAAACATGGTGGAGCTGATATCGAAAAATGACGATTATTGTAAATCAAACACTAAAGGTAAATGTTAACACCGTTCAACAAATCATGCAGAAATTCAATTCACAGTGTCGTGAAAAGATGAAAAAAAAGGATACCAAATAGAGTGGTTTCAAATGAACTAAATCGTGATTTTAATTCAACTAGACCGTCTCAAAAATTAGTCATGGCTATCGCTTACCTACCATTTGGAAGTAAGATGCTTTCTCTCTCTATTATGGAGTTGTAAAACAGAGAAATAAATCATGACTTACTCAATCTCTGATAAACAAGACCTTTCTTTAGTTTAGTGTTAAATACTTTGCCTCAATTACCTGTGATACCTAAAAGTACACTTCTTCATAGTTACTAAGGCTCATTTTATACTTCCTATCATTATCAAACAGCAATCAAAAATAAAGGCATTACCAAGAGTATGTCCCGAAAAGAAACACCCGCTGATAATGCTTCATGCATCTCTAAAGTGTGAAACGTTCTATCAAGAACCACAAAATGGTTCACCAAGAGTTAATTCTATTGTAATAAAGAACGAATTCAACAAAAATTAGGCTACCAAACACCGATTGACTATCGATTATCAGCAGCCTAATATACTTTTTTGTTTCTGTCCCATTATTTTAGGTCAGTTGCTATGGAGTTAGCTTCTTTATTTGAGAGAGTCTAATCATTTAAACTCATATTTTTTTAGAATCCAATTGATTCATTTGCATTGCTTGTTTCTTTCTTTTGTTCATCTAGCCTATCTTTCCACTCTGAATAAACTTCCATAAAACGGTCTTCCTCTTCATCTGAATATCCTTTAAATACTAATTTGTCTATATTTTTATGATTAAAGAAAATAGTCGTTTCGGGATTAAGACCCGTTGGATATAATACGGACATATAATCTGCAAAAGTATCGTTTCCTGTAGTTTGGTCAGTATAGATTGCTCCACGACCTACAATCAACAGTTTTTGAAGTCCTTCTTCCAGTAACACAATACTTCCTAGGGGCAATAATTTTTTAGTTTCCGTCATTTTTTTTCTCCTCTTTCTCTGTTCCTTTAATATGTTTATTGAAATATTTTTCTCCATACCATTCTAATTGGGTCTTTCCTTCCCATTCTCTGTATTCTTCTGGATATTTGTATTTATAGTATCCGTATAATAAATATGGTAGAAATAAATACGCTTCTGCGAAGATAAAAGCAATATCAACAATAAGCCACATCGCAATAATGCCTACTAAACCTACAATATCTGTACGTACACCTGTTGTATTGGAAAAAATGAATTTCCATAGAATTACTACAATTACTATGATCCATCCATATTTGAATAAAAAATTAATTAGCTTTTGAATAAAATTATCAATTTTATCTAGTTTTGACTTCCCACCAAATAAATTATTTTCTAGAGACCTAGACTTACTTCTAAAAATAATATAACTTGTCAGGCCTAGGAAACAAAATATCGTTAGAGCTCCCAAAAAAGTTAATGTCGTTAAAAAGAAAGTTAAAAAAAACAAATTTGCTTCCAGTATTAGCCAAACCAAATAATTATTAACGGTAAGCATTCTCCTATATACACTTATACTATAATAATTGTTTTTTTTCAATAACAACCAAATTACTAACCAAACAATAAATAGTCCGATAGGCACCCACATAGGTAAAAAATTTATATTGGGTTGTGACAAAGTACTTTCACCCAATTTCCCCTCTATTCCTATCTGAACAATCATCGAAATAAAAAAATTGAAGCCAAACATTATTATCGCAATTATTGTGATACCAATTTTATTCTTACCATTATAAATACCTCGATTATTAGTATCATTTTCCATAAAAGATATTAAGGAATCGTCCGAGAGATTAAGGCTCTCCTCAAAATTTGCATTCATTAATTTAAATTTACTCACATTTACCACCCAAAATTAATCTCTGGTAATTTAACAGAAGATAACACCTTTCCTATTGATTTACCTGCATTTTCAACATTTTTACAAACATTTTTAACACTTTCTACCCCTTGACTCACACCCTTACCAACAGCTTCTACGCCCTTATCATAAAGTTTGTAAGCACCATCTTTTAAATTATCATAAGCATTAGGCCAAATAAATTGAACGCCAACATTAATTAGTCCTCCTACACCACCTACAACTGCCCCCACTGGTCCACCTGCAGCAACACCTATAGTCATTCCTTCAAGGGGCCCAACACTCTTCAGAGTATCTATCGCTCCACCGATAGCTCCCTTTCCAATACTCCCTGTCTTCCCATAATTATCTACTCCACTAGATACGAAAGTAACTCCTAGCTGGGCGTAGGTTGCTACTGTTGCTGCTTTTCCTAATCCTTTTGCTACACCCCACTGTTTTGCTCCTTGAACAAATTGGGAATTTTTTAAACTCTCACCCACCCAAGTTTTAATTGGATTTGTAAATTTATTAAAGTTCTCAAAGGCTTTTCCTAATGTATCTACTTTAGGAATCCACTTTCCTTGTATTACCGCTTGCCCAAAAGTTTCATACTTAGCTAGTCCATTAATTAGTTTGGTTTGCCACCCAGAAGGAAGTTTATTTGCTAGCATCCAAAATTCATCGTTTGCAAGCAATTTTTTTACTACAGAGGCCGGATAAAGTTTTAACAACATTTCAAATCGTTTTATATTATCGGTCTTACCTCCTTTAACTGGTTTTAACAAAGCTTCTGTTTGTTTATACAATTCTAAATAAGCGTTAGTAGATGATTGTCCGAGAATCTTATTTGAATTTGGATGCATTTTTGAAAACCAACTTTTATCCGTTCCACTTGGCAATGAATACGAGCCATCACTATTTACAACGGTTCCGCTCAACACAAGAACTCCTTGCATCGCAATACTCAACTCATTTAAACTATTGCTAAACAGTCCATTCGTCTGATTTGAGAAATCGTGTAACTTTTTGATTTTTTTCTGTAACTTGTCAATGTCATCTTGCATACTATTGGCCATCCGATTCAACCGTTCTTGAGCATGATTTAACATATCCTTCAATCCCGGTATTGGACTCACTGTTGCTAGATTTTTGAATGTATCCGCTGATGCAGTTAAGGCTGATTTAGAGGCTTTCATGAGTTGAATTTGTAACTTTAAATTGTCTTCATTCAGATAACCTTCTTTTGAAATCTCTTTATTTGCTCCTTCGTATTTTACTAAATCATTTTGTATCCCATCCATAGATGCAGTTACACGATTAATGGTTGGAAGAATGAGTTCTGAAAATAACCCTTTCCCTGCATTGTACGCTGCACCTGACAGTGTACGTCCATCCACTGCGGCAGTCAACCGTTGACTGCCTGATTTTAATTCATTCACCGTACTCTTCGCCGTCCCTAAATTACTAGATAACGAACTCAGTAAATTCGAAGAGTCTCCGCTTGAATAGACTAATCCCATGAGACTTCATTCCTTTCTTTCTGGATTTCTGAGCGTTCTTCATTTAATTGTTCTATGGTTTAAACTAAATTAAATAAAGATACTAAGAAATGTCTGACTAGCATCTTTATTTATTGACTTCATTTATCTATTAGTAATTTGAATCTGTATAATAACCGAGATACAGGTTAACATATTCGCTTCCATTTTTAGGAAACACATGATAAAACGGTGTTGCGACATTTAAATTATTTCCTTCTAAAGTAGCTAATAATTCTGCATAAGCTTGTTCTGTTTTAATATCAAAATCTTCAACAATTATTGTTTTTACTAATTGGTTGATTTCAAAATACGAAGAAAATTGATAATCCTTGATCTCAAAGGTATCTTCAATAATCGGAAAAAACATTTCGATATCTACCATTTCATCTGTTGGAACATTATTAATACTATAAAAATATGGTCCTTTCAAACTATAGCCTTCAGCAGTAATACCTGAGACAAAATCTTGATAATTCTTTTCCATTTCAGAATAATAAAATGTGCTCCGCTTACTTACAACATTTTGAAAGCCGATTTTTTCCTCTGTAAAAACTTTCGGTAACAACTTCATAGTTTGTCTACCTCACAATATAGATCAATAACAATGTCACCATCTAGATCAAGAAGAACATGATAAATTGTTAATAAAATACCTTCATCCTCTTCAACTTTTCCCTTGAGTTTGTCATAAGGTATGGCTATTTCTTGGTCATAATGACGATAAAAATAATTTGTAGTAAAATCTAAATGTTCCTTATAAAAGAACTGTGACTTATTTTCACCAACAATATTTATTTTATTACCAACAGCTGACAAAATGGTTATGTCTTTCTCCTTGTCGAATGGATTATACTCAAAGATAATAGGTACATCTGAATAGTATCCATTTTGAATTAATAAATCTTTGAACTGTTTACCCATTTTGGCAACCTGGTCAAATATATCCTTATCAGAATCAAGTATTGCATTGAATCCAATAACATTATTTAAGCTAAGTTGTTTTGTCTTTAGCTTCATTTTTTTATTCCTCCAGTTTTTTTATTCTTCACTTTTTTTATAATCCACTGTATAAAAATTACTGTAAATCCAATTAAAATTATGCTTACAATAACTCCAAATATATTTTTTGTTGTTCTAGACAGTTTATATTTCTCATCTATTTGAACCATAACTATTATTATAAAAAAACCTATTAAAACATACATTGATTTTTTTTTGACCATTGAAAGAAATGGACTTTTGTTCTCTATTTTCTTCCCAATAATCCTTATCTATAATTTTCAAATAAATTAGGTAGCCACTCTCTATAAGTAATCTTGGAAAGGCTAGTACAAAAATCAAGCCAAGTACGAGCCCTAAAACAAATAAAGAATTCGTAAAAATTATTCCAACAACACTGACTACTCCAAAAATAATCCAAATTGAATTAGAGTTAAATGCTTTAGAAAAAGCAAAATAATTAGCATCAGCTCTTTGTTTAGAAAAACCTTCACTTATTTCCTTTTTGATCCAAAAAATATTATAACAAGTAGTTAATAGAACAACTATTCCAATTATAATTAAATAAATAGTTGAATAAATTGCGTTAAAATCAGTAATATTCGACTTATAACCAGTCGATGTTCCATTACTAATCATAAACGAGAGTGCTACCAAAATAATTAACTCAGTTAATAAAGTAAAAAATAATAATATAGAAGTCACTATCTGATGCTTATATATACTTTTTTGAGGAACTAGAAAAAGGCATAAGTTCAGTACCGTAGCGTAAACTACATAAAATTTCAACATTCTATATAATATCGTACTTATTATGTTGTGATACCAGGAGTGAATTTCCATTCCTGGTATCAATCCTATAATTGATAAAACAAATAAACACATTGATTGTATACGCAACATTCCTACTGAACCCCTGGTATTCGCTAAAGAAATAAAGTATTTTTTATTTAATGATTCTGGACTATTTCTATTTTCTATCGCGCTTTCCCCTCACTTTTTTTATAATCCAAATTACGAAAGCCACCACATAAAAGATTAGGATTACCATAAGAACATATGAGAACGTAATCTGCAGGCCTTTAGGCAACTTGTATCTATCTTCTACCTCAACCATAGCAATCATCAGTAGAACACCTAAAACCACGTATGTTGATGTCTTTTTTAAACGAATCTTTACGATTTCTTTCCATGGTTTTTCTGGTTTATCAATATAATTAACCCAATATTCTTTGTCTGTAATTAGTAGAAATGCAGAGTAAGCAAGTTCTATCGTTAGTCTAGAAAAAACAGTTCCTAAAAACATACCAAATACCAACCCAAATACTCGCGCTAAATTCCCCGTAAAAAGGGCTCCTAGCATTGAAAATCCAAAGATTATCCATAGTGATTTTGATTCGTAAACCTTAGATTGTGCAAAATAATTAGCAGTTGTACGTGTCTCTGAAAAGCCAATTTTTAATTGTTTTTTTAACCAATAAAAATTATAAAAGAGAGAACTTAAATATGTTAGGACAAATAGTAACAGAACAATCAATGATAATTTAGATTCATATCTAAATTCATTTCCATTACTCCCTTGTGTCATAGTATAACCTAAGAACATTAAAATAAATGTAAGCATAATTGAAAAAATTGTAAGCCATATAGCTGCAAAGTCCTGATGCAGAACCAAAAATCTTCTTGTAACTCTAAAACTAACCATGAAAAGCGTTAATCCCATGAAAATTACTATACATAAAATTATAATATTCATTATACTTTTCATTGGACTTATTTGATAACTCCATACTGCAATATTCCAAGTTATAATCAAACAAAGAAGAGCAATGACTAACCCCGCCCAAGATATATATAGCGAGCTGATACTTCCTCTAGTAGCTACAAATGATTTAAAGTATTCTTTATTCATTTCCTTTGGAGATTTATTTTTATTATTTACTTTCATATAATTAACCTCCCAATCCCCAATTAAGACCACTAAACATATCTCCAAGTCCTTTGGTAATTTTCTTAACTCCATCCTTAACATGGTCTACAGTGCTTTTTGGCGGATTACCATATTTCCAATTATTTAGCCGTTCGTTAATAAACACACCTGTCGCTGCACCTATTACTGTACCCAATGGGGGCAAGAAAAATGAACCAACTGCAGCACCAACTGCGGAAGCTCCCGCACCCGATCCAATATCAATCGCAGTATCTGTCACAAAGTCTATTGTTTCTCCTACTCCAAGTCCATCAGATAAATCTATATTATCCGCAAAATTATTTCCTATCGTTAATCCTGTTCCAAGAATTCCCAGCCCTTTTCCAAACTTACTAACTTTTGAAGCATCCCCCCAACCTTTAAAATCATTGGCGGGATTAACTGCATCTTTGAATCCTTTAACCCCCGCTGCTTTTAGTTCTGCATAATTAATTCCTCCATTGGGTAGTCTAGAATAATGAAAATCTGCCAAATCGATTCCTGACTTATTCTTCAGATTTTTCCCCCAATTATAAGTATGACCACCATTTTGTGTTGGTTTGAAAAGGAATCTATCTCCCCATTTCAAACGCCCTAGTGCGTCTTGTGAGATTGCTATTCCGTTTAAAAATGTCCGTCCATTTCTAAAGCTTATACCAGCTTCTGCAAGCTCATGCCCATCTTTTAAATAATCTAAAAAATCTGGTCCAAATTTTTTAAGGTTCTCGGTCAACCAGTTTTCTGTCTCTTTTGGCGTCATATTTTTTGGCATATTTGCTACAGCATAGGTTGGTGAGTTTTTCATTGCCGACTCATTTTTTTTACTCGTAAACCAACTTTTATCCGTTCCACTTGGTAATGAATACGAGCCATCACTATTTACAACGGTTCCGCTCAACACAAGAACTCCTTGCATCGCAATACTCAACTCATTTAAACTATTACTAAAAAGTCCATTCGTCTGACTAGAAAAATCATGTAACTTTTTGATTTTTTTCTGTAACTTGTCAATGTCATCTTGCATACTATTGGCCATCCGATTCAACCGTTCTTGAGCATGGTTTAACATATCCTTCAATCCTGGTATTGGACTCACTGTTGCTAGGTTTTTGAATGTATCCGCTGATGCCGTTAAGGCTGATTTAGAGGCTTTCATGAGTTGAATTTGTAACTTTAAATTATCTTCATTCAGATAACCTTCTTTTGAAATCTCTTTATTTGCTCCTTCGTATTTTACTAAATCATTTTGTATCCCATCCATAGATGCAGTTACACGATTAATGGTTGGAAGAATGAGTTCTGAAAATAACCCTTTCCCTGCATTGTACGCTGCACCTGACAGTGTACGTCCATCCACTGCGGCAGTCAACCGTTGACTGCCTGATTTTAATTCATTCACCGTACTCTTCGCCGTCCCTAAATTACTAGATAACGAACTCAGTAAATTCGAAGAGTCTCCGCTTGAATAGACTAATCCCATGAGACTTCATTCCTTTCTTTCTGGATTTTTGAGCGTTCTTCATTTAGCTGTTCTGCTGTTTTTGTATACATTTCAGTCAATTCTTGCTTTTGTTCTTTAAAAAATTGTCCGAAATGCTTTTTCTTTCCGTTAAGTTCTTCTTGTTCCCAGCGAGCAGAAGAACTTCCCTCTTTTATTAATTCTTCATTTAATTCTTGTAGCTGTCTAAAGTTTCGAGTTAGCTCCGTTTCTAATGATTCAACTACTTCTTGAATCTGACGTTTATCTCTATTTAAATCGTCAATTTGACGTTCTTTCTCAACAATTTTTTGAGTGTACTCAGATCTTAACTTCTCATTTTTATCTTGTGCCATAAGTTCTCCTCTCTACTTAAATCTAGTCTGACTGTCACGAGACGCAATAACTGCCGCAAGTTTAGGAAATTTATTGGCTTGTTCATTCACACAGCTGACTAATTTCGATAAATCGGATAAAATCTGATTACTTACTTTGGCTCCCTGTTTCATACTAGAAATGTTACTTCTTCCTATGGAACATGGCTCTCCGCTTTTAACAGATACTTTACTAATTCCAGAAACTGCATCTTGGGCCGCTCCTTGATTCGATGCTACCTTCTCCATACTCTCTCTCCTTACTCTCTGAATTTATAAAATGGATCTTTTTGTAATTGTTCAGTTTCATCAATGATTGGTTCAGGTTCTTGAATCTCTTCTGGCTCTGGTGCTTCTGGAACAACTATAGGACCATTAGCCATTTTTAGTAACAAATCATCTAAAAATTCTTGATCTTTTTGATCGGAATATCCTTCAAAAATAACTTCAGCAATTTGGTCAGCGCTAATCGTGAATACTTCTTGACTAGGTACGTCACCAAATGGATGAGGCGCAACTTTATATCTTGAAAAAATTTCATCCATTTCATTTTTGGCAATTGCTCTGGCAACTACTAAATAAAGCATTTGGCTATCTTCAGGTTCTTCTAATTGTAAAATACTCCCTAGAGGCAAAAAGGGAGTGTTTATTTTTTCTTTCATTCTCCTACCTCCATTGGTACAACAATATCTTCAAAAACGTCATCCTTCAAACTATGAAGAACATTTCGAGGAACCACTACATTTTTTTGCGTATACGGTAAATTCTCTATAAATAGTTGATTTTGTAAGCTACCACCAAATAGAATTTGATACACACTTTCTTTCACCATATTCGTCAAGCCACCATAGGTATTCCCAACTTTGGATAAGCTATCTATAAATATAAGTTGCAAATGATCATTGCCACCATTTAAAAGAAAAGCGACTTCCTCTGGATTTAAGAAAAGCTTATCAACTAATTCTGCAACACCATTTATTATTACGACTCTTGGGCTTGAATTATTTAACAACATTACTTCTAACGATTCTTTCAGTTCAAAGTTTTTTTGCGTGACTTTCATTCGATCAATATAAGTTGATACATTCGTTGAATTTTCCTCTAATGTTCCGGCTGCGTCAATTAAAATGACGTCATTCTCTTCTTTCCAAGCACTGATTAGTTGCATAAACCATGGCATCATCAACCTAAATTGTTTATTCGATGCGGTAAATATACCTAAACTCTTTCCTTGGAATAGTGGAAACTTTTCTACTAATGAAGATAATTTATTTAATCCAAGGTATAAATTATCGGCATCTATTTCTTTTACAAATGAATTAAAATTTTGAATGGTTAATTCTTCTGGAACCATCGGTATCTTCTCAGGACGTTTCCCAGTCCAATCATTATTCATTCGAGTGACTTCTTTTTCAAGATTTTCCAATAGATCAGAACTGTCTTCTCCTTGAATCGGTAAATAGAATTGAACTGCTGTTGGCGTATCCAACATGACTTGTCCTCGACCATTAATTGCCTGTGGAGCAAGAGTCTCTCTCCCCAGTAATGTGCTTAACTCCGTTTCATCATTTAAGTATAGCGCAATTTTAGTTGCAATGTTACTCATCATATTCATACGAATACTACCTGAACGGCTAGCAGTTAAAATTAAATAAACGCCTAAGCTTGCACCATCTCTTAATAATTGAAGTAACACTTCGTCAATTTTATCTTTTCGATTATCTTCTAAGCTCAATCCATCATACCCATCTAAAACATTCACAATGATTGGTAACTTCGAATCCGTTTTTGCTTCATACTGCATAATACTAGCAACACCATTTTTTTTAAAGGAACCTTTTCGTTCAGCCAACAATCCAGAAATTCTATCTAACATTTTTTGTAGTTTTTCATCTTCTTCTAGCGTGACAATATCTGCTACATGTGGTAAATCTTTTAATGGCAACAATCCGTTGTTCCCAAAATCCAATAAGTTTAATTGGACTTGTTCTGGTGTATTTTGATGTGCTAAATTCATGATTAATGTTTGTAACAGTGTTGATTTACCATAACCAGGACTTGAAAATATAGCGGTATGACTTGCTTTTTCTAAATTATAATGGTAAATTTTTTGCGCTTGTTCAGATGGGATATCTAACAAACCAAGTGGAATCGTTACATTTCTTTGTTCTGCTTCTTCAATAGTCGGTGTTGCTATTTGTTCACTAAGATTAGGTAGCCAAGGTTTATCAGGAATGGTAAACTCTGATTGTTCAAAAATTTGTTCTATCGTTTCAATCACAGCTTCTAATTGTGTTGGCAAATCACTTGTATCTTTTCCTTGCACAATATCTTCATCTGGATCATAAAGTAACTCTGTTTGACCTAAATCATTAATTTTAAAAATACGTTCATCTACAACTTCTTCCATAGTCTGATCTGGATCATAAAGAACCCCTGCATAACCACTTTGGAAAAGTTCATATACTTCATTTTCTCCAACTTTAAGATACCCTCTACCAGGATTCGTAATTTGAGCAGCATCTGGTGTTTTTAAAAGCTCATTAGAATCTTGAACACTTGCCATTTTTAGTGCAATTTTACTAGTACTATTTGCTTCAATTTGATCGTTAACCACACCCGATGGTTTTTGGGTAGCCAAAATTAAATGAACACCTAAGGAACGACCAATCCGAGCAACAGATGTTAATTCATCTAAGAATTCTGGAACATTCGCCTTTAATTCCGCAAATTCATCTGAGACTAAAATTAAATGTGGGAGTGGTTTATTAGGATAAACGACATCTGGTTTTGGTGTATTTCTTTGCTTGTATAAACTCATATAACCATTGATATTATTCACACCATATTTAGCAAACTCTCTTTGTCTTTTATTTAATTCTGCCTTGATACTCGCTAAAGCTCTAGCAGTTCCTGCGCCATCTAAATTTGTGATTGCCCCCATAAAATGCGGTAATTTATCTAAGGTATTGGCAATTCCGCCACCTTTCCAGTCAATAATCAACATTCCAATATCTTCTGGTGAAAAATTAATTGCTAAACCAATTAGATAAGTTGTTAAAAATTCTGATTTCCCTGAACCTGTTGTTCCTCCAACTAATGCATGTGGTCCATGCGCTCGTTCATGTAGATCCCAATATACAAAATCTGATTTCCCTCGCCATCCAATTAATGAGCGAATAGATTTGTTTGGTTCAGCATCTAACCAACGATTTTTAATCTTTAATTCTTCAATTCTTTTCACTTCATACTGTTCTAATAAATCTAGACTTTCAGGAACAGCATTTTTTTCTACCTCAACATGATGTAAATTCGCTAACCGCTGCAGTGCTTCTTCAATTGGATAAGCGGTAGGTAAATGGGTCGGTACAAAGGATTGATTCACATATTCATTGTTTTGGTTAATCAAAATTGCTGATTCACTGCTTTGATAATCAATTAAAGTTGTCGTTGTTTCTGGGAGCATTGGTAACGCATCTTTCCCCCAAATCACCGTCACACCATATGGACTCATATCTTCTGCTAAAAATTCATTTAGTCCATGTCCTGATAACCAGCTTTCTTCTAAAATAGAGAACACATAATGAGGCTGGAACCGTACCTTTTCATTGCCAGCTTCTTTTAGTTCTTGTCTTCTTTTTGTTAAAATTTGGTAAAAGGAGTTGAGCACCATATCTCGGGTTTGAGCGTTATGGATAATTCCTCTTAAATTTAAGCTGCGAATTTTCAGATGCGGTAACCATCTCCAAGCATGCCAGTTAAGATCATAATCATTTTCTGGAACCAATGTCACAAATTCAACATCTCGATACGAATGCAGCATTGAAATTTGAAATAATAGCGTTTGGATCGCTGTTCGTAATACTGGATAATTTCCTGCTAGCCCAACTGTTTGATCCATTAAAGGGATCACAATCGGAGCTGATTCTAATTGTTGGTACGGCCAAACGAGTTCTTTTTCTGCTAGCGAACTCAATTCACTCTCTTCATTTGGTTGATACTTTACAGCAAAGCTTGATTGAATTTCTCCAGTTCCAACATGAACTTTTAAAAAATCTTCGTTGGTTGTCATTCGTTCATAAATTCGTGCTTCATAATCTTTAGCCATTAAGGCAAGGTCATTCATTGATGGGTACATATACGTAAGTGCGTGCTCTTGCTCTTGCTGTAAAAGGGAAACATCGCCCTTCTTCTGGATGAGATACTGTTTATAAGAGCTTTCGCTTTGTTGGTTTTTCTCTTTTGTTTCTTTCTTATTGGTAAAATAGCTAGATACCGAAAAACCTGCCGTTAATAAACTAGCTCCCCCCATACTTAGCATCATAATTGGATTCCCACCACTTAAAAAGCTTGTAGCGCCACTTAAAACCACCATTCCCAAAGGAGGGACAAGGGTTCTTACTAATTCATTTTTTCCTTCTTTTTCTTTTGGGGTAGGAGACATTACCTCTACATCCATTTTTGGTTCTTTTAAGTGGATGCGAGGGCTTCGTCTGAATAATGGAAATTCAGATGGGTATTCAGGTTTGTAGCTTTGTTCAATGAGTTCAAAGGGATTCAATGTGAACTCCGTTCCTAAAGTTGTTAGCTTTAATTGATTTTCCCGAACTTCTATAATTAGTTTATCCATTACTAACTGATTTCCAGTAACAAAGTCAAAGGATCCTTTTTCAACTAACTTTCCATTAAAATAGATTTTTTCCTTATTTGCGTATATCGCTACATTGTATTGCGGCATTTTATTTTTAACTGTGACCGAAACAAAGGCTGCAGTTTCTAAGCTTATCGCTGATGAAGACATCGAAGAAATTGTAAAATCTTTTTTAGGTTTATTTGTAACAATCGTTTGATACTCGTTTGGCTTCATTACAATAAAGTTGTCATTTGTTTTTTCATACGGTTGATCGTCAATTAAAATTTCCTGACCGTCATAAACGACTACATGTCCATCAATCACTAATTCCGGGTTAGCTGTTGTTAGCTGATAATGAGAAAACCTCTCTCCAAAATAAAACACCTCAAAAAGCGTAGTTGGATTAGCCTTCATTTGATCATCAATAGGAACAATTGAATCATTCACTATGTTATTCGTTTTCAGAATCATCCGGTGTTCCTCCTAATAGTTTCATATACTTAGCAATCGCTTCTTCATATTTAGTCAGTAATTCTTGTTTCTTTTCACCGTTCATTTTTGTGTCTAGTTTTGTTGCTTCATACAATTTAGTGTATGCGTGTAAAATAAATTGGTTGTCTCCCACATTTTGTGCAATATCAAGAGCTTTTTCAAATGAACCTTTGCCGATATAGATCCAATAGAGCAATGTATTTTCATTTGATTTTTGAGACACATTGTTTAAAATCATCTCTTTTTGTTCATTGGATAAGTTATCTAATTGTATCGAACTTACTGCGTAAACATATTGGGCACTTTTAGGCAGTGTTTCAGGTGTATCCTCCTTAAGAGTGTTTAATACTTCTGCATAATCGTTCGCAATATAATTAGATTCTGCTGTAATAATTCGTTCTTGGGTGGGAACTTTTTTCAATGCAAAATCTCCCACAAAAAAGCCTAAAATAAGCGTTGCTACAAATAAAACCAGACTTCCCCATTTAAATAAAGAATAGCTTTTTTTATTGACCATTTTGTTTAAGTGATCTTGTTTCATTTTTTGAATAACTACTTGCTCGCTAATCTTTTGATCAATTTCTTCTATCGAAAGGGCAGATTGAATTGATTTAGAAAGTGGATCTTGTAACGTTCCAGCGCCTTCAATCAGTCGTTCATAATCTAATTTAGGGTGAAGAATAAAAAGAATTAGAGCCCGATACTGTTTTAAAAAACCTTCTTCAGTTGTTACGTGTGGCACAACACTATTCATAAATCCTCGATGAGCAATCAGTAGCTCTTCACCAAAAAGAAAAATATTGCTTGGATGAATAAACGGTTGGATAGTTGTCTGATTAAAGGACTCTATAAAACGTATTTTTTGTGCTAAGAGCAATCGATTAACTGGCGTCAATTTTTTTACTGTTTCTTCAATAGTGACTGCATATGGATCTTTTTTATAAGAAAGAATTAATTGTTCCTCTGTTTTCTCTATAATTTCTCCTGCCAAAAGAGTATTCTTTTTTTGAAGAACATGCTGAAATTGATCCAGCTCTGACAAGCGGTATTGATTGGCTTGTAATGTAACAAGTACCTTATCTTTTTGAATTTGAATGTCTATTTTTTCCGATATATCTTTTACTTCACTCACGTTTTACGCCCCTTTACTTTCCCATAGTTTCTTTAACAAGCAATTGATCTCCGTCACCTAGTGCATAATTAGCAAGGATGACTTCTTCTTTTAATTGAATGGATTTATTTATTATTTCTAACTCAAATGAATCCGGCAAAAAAATATTTGCCAACTCCAGTGATTCCTTCAATAATTCTTTTAAACGATTTACAGATACTTTTATCGGAATTTGTAAATCGATAATTTGTTTGCCCACATGTAGTCCAATACTAATAGAGGTGTCTTTTCTCATAAAATTTCCGCCTTTCTATCCTTTTTTTACCCATGATGGAAATGAGCGACCTAATAAGATTCCTAAGCCAAGAACAACGCATCCGCCCACAATACCACCTAGAATAAAAACAACATGATTTTCTTTTCCTATTTTCAATTCATCAGAATCAAGATGATCGTTTAAGGTATAATCTTTTGAAAAAAGGATAGGCGTTACGTGTTGTTCAATCGTCTGTTCTTTTGGTGTCTTTTTTAAAAACAATTCTTTTTGAGCACTTGCAATTATTTCTGTTTGTTCTTTGTTTAATTGCTGATCTTTTTTCGACATATCCGTCATAAACAATTGATTAATTGTAAAAGTAGCAGCATTTTTTTGGCTTTCTGCATTTTTTTCATAAATCACTTGATTATTTATTTTTAGATCTCCCGCAGCTGCATAGCTAGGGACGCTTTGTAAGAACATAAACAAGGCAAGGAACATCATCCCTTTTAAAATAGTTTTAAAATCAATAATTTGTCTACTTTGCATCTCTTTTCTCCTCATATCAATAATAGAAAGAATCATGCACTCATTTTTCTATCATCTGGTTTCACCCAAAAATTTAATAGAATTCCAACAATTGCTACTATCGCTAGAATCATATAACTTACCCAACCAATACTTCCTCCATTTAATAGCGCTGTGAATCCATTTTGAATGTTTTGCAATGGTGAAAGTCGGTACACTATATTTGTAAAGGAACCTGTTTTCGTTACAACTCCTAGTAACGGAGTCAGCATTAAAAATAAACCTAATAGTCCACCGCATAGATAAAGGGTCAGTAATCGGAACTGTCTCATACAGCCAAGTGTAATCAATAGACCTGCAAATAAAACTAAGAAGGCATAACTAAACCATGCTATTTTTGAGTCTATTCCAACAACGAGACTTAAATTAAGTGCAAATGTAAATGATAGAGCAACACTACTAAGCAAGATCACAACCATATTCGACGTATTGTACCAAGCTCTTGAAGGATTTATTAGTAAATCAGTCTTAGTAGCAATTCTTCTTCTCATGTATTTTTGCATTGCAATCGCCACTAAGATAATAATAAAAGAAGCTATAAGCGTTGCATAATATGGGATTAACGAATTTTGCCTTGTTTTTCCAAAATCGCCTTTTTCTTGAATCGGGTTTGAAAGAAAGTTGAACACGGTTGAATTGTCTGTTCCTCCATCTCTAGTATTAGAAAGAACTTTATCAAAAGATTCCGCATACTTATTGTTCTCTTTTGTTGTTTCGTGTACTTCAACAACGGTCTTATCTAAACTAGTTAAAATAGTGTTTGCATTAGTCTGAACCTTGTTTGTAGATTCTTTTAATGACTGGATAATAGGTCCTACATCTTTAACTTTTGCAGCTGACTCTCCTGTAGTTGTAGCCGTTTCTTTTGAACTATTGGCTAATGCTTGAATGCTTTTCACTAAATTTTCTGTCTCAGCGTTTATTCCAGTAGTATCGTTTTTTTCAGGATGTGCGTTCGTGTCAGTGATAACGGATTCTGCTGCTACTTTTTCAGTTTCAGTCCACGAATTGTAAGCTGCGTCGATTTCTTTATTCGCCGTATCAAACCAAGAACCTAATAAAGAGGCTTCCTGTAACATCATTTCTGGAACCGTCATAAGATTTAACGTACCGTATAAAGTAGCGGTTTCGTTTTCATTTTTATCGTCTTGCGTACCAATTGTCGCTTTTAATTGCTTAATTTGTTCTTCAACATCGGTGTATAACTCATTACCATTTGACTTATACTTCTCATAAAGGGAGTCTGAAATTTGTGAGATCATTTTAGAATCCGTTACGTTATTATAAAGCCAATAAACAGAATTTGGAGTAGCTAGCTCATTAAATGATTTATCTGGATGACTTGTAACGTACTCAGAAAAATGAACGATATCTAAGTTTGTTGGATCCGCATAAATGGTTGTTAATTTATCAGCCGTTGATGTTAAGAGCGTAAAAAGACTAAAGATTTCAGGTAAGTCTTGTTTTAAAGGTTGATCTTTATCGATGTAACCAGCCAACTGTCCCGTTGTTATAAATTTATCTAAGGTCCAAGAATAATTACATTGAAAATATTCGGTAGTACTATTGTCATTAGGGTAGACCCATTTTATTTTCGATTCAAAGGGATAAGAAATATGGTCATTCGCTGGTGCTTTTGGCGTTTCTTTAGCACCATTTTCTTCATCGATTTCCTTAAGTATGATGGCTATATTTAATTGAGTTCCTTCAATCGTTACCGTAGCTGTATAATCGGAATCAGATAAATTTTTGTTCATTAATTTTTCTAGTTTTCCTCTGATCTCTTCTAAATTAGTCACTTCAACTGTCCCACTACTCACAGCATCAAAAGTGTGTTTGAATTGTAATTTTTGATTTTTTCCGGGCTTTAAGCTCACATCTACTGTATTCATTACACGAAACTCTGATGACAGATCATCTTTTTCAGCAGTTGATAACAAATTAAATTGATTGCCATTACCAGTCAAATCAGGAGCATATTGAGTAACAATAGCGTAGGAAGCACTTAGCTTATCACTTACTTTTGGTGTTACGAGTCCTTTATTCACAAGTGTTTGTAATAAAATCGGGAAATCAGTAGCTGATGGCAAGGCAACATTTTGTAATTGTTGAAGTTCATTATTGACAGCCTTTAAATAATCTCCATCTTCTTTTATCTCTGATTTTTTATCTCCAGGTGTTAGTAATTTTGAAATAGCTAGCTTTATTCCATCTTCTGTTGCTGTATCTGGATTAGCCTCTCTATCATTGTAATATTTTTCCGCGATATCTCCTTTTAAAGTTGATAAAGTTTTTACTTGTTCTTCTAAATCTGCTATTTCGTTTGTTAATTCTGTAATTCTCTTACTCTGTGATTTTTTAAACGAATAAGCATTTGTTAAAAAATTAGCATAGACACCTGAATCATCAGACCCTTCATGTCCCTTAGCAAAAAATAAATCCAACTGATCTTTTATCCGATCATCAAAACCGTCATATTGATTTTTGTAACCTTTTGAATCATTTTGCCATTGCTTTTCTAATTGTTCTTTTTGTAACTCAAATTGCTCATTAAACTGTTTGAGAGAGAGTTCTAATTTTTCATTCCCCTCATCAGCATAATCGTTCACAGCTTTTTGGACTTCTCCTGTTGATTTGCTATTATCTTCTAAACCAGCACTATTGGTTTCCATTAACTGTTTCACAGATAGAACAAATGCTTCCTGTTCTGATGTAAATAGTTTATTTTCTTCATCTAGGATACTAGCAGTGTCAATAACACTAGAAAAATTGGTTGGAACCTCTTTAAAAGGTAAATAAACTTTTTTCTCTAAGTTATTTTTATGATTCGTTTCTACTCCGACAATTTGGTTAACATTTTGTTGAGCCTCTGACAGGTTGCCTACAATACTTGAAAAATACATTTGAACAATTCGTTGGTTGAAATCTTTAAGTATATCGTTTACTTTCACTTGAATTGCTTGGTTAGTTATCTCATTTTGACCTTCTCGTACTTGGTACTCTACTAAAGCTTTTTCAGGATTTATACTTTGTAGCGAAAGGATTCGTTCAGAAAAATCTTGTGGAATAATAATTTGTGCATCAAATTGTCCATCCAAAACTCCTCGACTCGCAATATCTCTAGTTGTTGTTTCCCAACGATTTGTCGTATCTTGATTAATCAATGTGACAAAGTCTGTTCCTAAAGAATATTTTTTCCCTTCAAAAAGTGTTCCTTTATCTTCATTTACGAGTACATATTGCATTTTCGTGACTTTTTCATTAGACGTTTGCTGGATACTGTCACTTTTAAAACCTATATAGGAAAGAATAAATAAGAACAATACACTACTCACAATAATCAAAACAATAGGAAGATATTTTTTTAGTTTCGTTTTCAATTCGCTTCTCCCCTCACTTAATAGAAAAAACGCCCGCGCAATGAATTGCACTGACGCTATTTTGTCAAAATTAATTTAAACCAAAAGAACCTGCATCTTGTTGGTCACGTTGAGCTACTGTATCAGCATATTTAGTCAATTGACCATTGATACTAATCAATAATTCTTCCATTTTCTTAACGTTTCCTTCTAATTGGTTGTATTGTTCCAAATAAGATTGAAACGCTTGACCTTTCCATTCTTGAGCGATTTGTTGGTTCATTGAATTAACCTTACGAATGGCATCTTGAATTTGAGATGATGCTTGTTGATAAACCTTTGCTTGTGATTTCAGTTGCTCGGGTGTGACCGAAATTGCTCCTGACATATAAATCTCCCCTTTTTCATTATAATTTAAATTGTTTTCATAAATATTATATCTATAAATAACGATTATTGTCAATGAGATTATTTCTATTTATTATTAAAAAAACAAAACATCACATTAAGAATCTATTCGTTTTTAATTATCAAAAACTAAATGTAAATTTATCTAATTTGATTTTAATTATATAAGTTCTTTAATTTATAACAAATGAAAGCTCTTGATATAAATCTCTCTATTCTAAAAAAATCCACTATAACTGGCTTTAAAAATGAAATAAGTAACTTTAAAAGAACTATCCAACCTGATTAAACCGACGGATTAAATAACAAAAAAACCTTATAATTAACAACCATTTTTTGAACATTAAAAATCATAAATGATATGAATTAATTTTTCTTTACTATATTTTCTCTATACAATAAATAACTAAACTTTTATAATAAAAACAAGTTAACTACTATGGATATATCCAGAAAGTTTATTCAATGTAATTCCTATGTGAGAAGAACCTAAAAAATACTTCCAACTATTATCTGTACTATCTAACCATACTGCTATGCATATTGACGGATTAATCTAGTTTATAATTTAGTAACTATGCTATACTATAAATAGAGTTTAGTTTCAATAGAATGTAAAAGAATCATTAAAAAATGTCTAGTTGAGGAGCGATTTTATATGGGTAAATTAAATTGGTTTTCTGGTGGTAACGAACGAGGAAAACAAGCTGAAAACATTATCACTGATTTATTAAATGATTTAAAAATAGACTGCGCAAATAAATTTCTACAAAAAGTATTAGAAGAGTATCTTGAAGAGCTAAAACAAAAAAGAACTTCGGTGCCTTTTATTTTAAGTCGTATGAACTTAGCCATTTCTAACGCTGTCAGAAATGATGGGGGTTCTTTATCAGATTCTCAATCTAAACAACTAAAAAAATTGACTTCCATATCTACTATTAGATATGGCTATTAATAGCCTAGAGTCCTGTCTCTTATTGTGAATTAACTTCATTTTCAGTCTAAGTTTTCTTGATAAACTTCATAGCACTTCATGAAACTCTCTAAAAAAAAATTAATAGTAACCTCTATATTTAGAAAATGAAACCTTGAATGTAATTTTTTTTATTATCTTAAACTGATTTTAACGTATCATTCTATGTATGATTCAAAAATTTATAAAACAAAAAAACTGATAAAAACGTTTTTAAATAATCGTTTTTATCAGTTTTTTATTTTTGGTTATCTTCTAAATAACCTTAATATGGAGACGAGGGGAGTCGAACCCCTGTCCAAGCATATCGGCACTTAGACGTCTACGTTCATAGTCATGCTATTAAGGTTTCGCTGAACACTAGCCGCCTGACAGGCATCATGTGTCGCTAGTCTGATCATCTCTTCAAAACCTTACAGACGGAAAAGTTTTGCGTATCCCACTTATTATAGGACCCTTACCCGAGCACATGGGCGATGCCGGGAGGATCTACGTCAACTGTTTTTAGGCAGCTAGAGCGTAAGAGTTATTATTGTTTTTAGCAGTTATATTTAACTGTAACGTTTTTACGTAGTCGTAACCTACGAAACGCAATCCAAGCTCGACCTACACCTGTCGAATCCGTAACGCCCCCTAGTAAAATTGAAAATTGCTTTCAATGAACATCGGGTTAAAGCGACGCGGGAGAATAACTTACAAACTAAGTCTTCTTTTGAACTCTCTTTTTTTATTTTAACATGAAAATGGAGAAAACAAAAGGGCTGTGCTTGAATTTCACAGACCCTCTCCGCTTTTATATTAAATCATATTTCTTAAGCCCTGTAATAATGCCACCCTCAACGTTACTCGTCGTAACAAATTCTGCGACATTTTTTAAATCGGATATCGCATTGCCCATCGCAATCGGATGCTTTACAGCGCCAAACATTTCCAAATCATTGCGTCCGTCTCCAAAAGCAAATGTTGGAATATGCTGGAAGTTTAATCGCTCTATCAACGCTTCAATCCCTTTTGCTTTTGACCCACCTTTCACAATTGTATCCATACTAAAGGGCGAATTGCGAATAAAGAAAAGTTCTGGAAACTCACGATGGTAATACTCATCCCCCGCTTCAGCTAGCACAAGGGCCATATGAATATCTTCTCGATGATAAATCGATTCGTCAATTTGTGGAATTGGACTGTGAATCATATTGTACGCTTTTTCTAGTAATTCGTTGTGTCTCGTACAACGAATTAAACGATTTGAATAAAACGACAAGCCTTCATTTCGTTCATTGGTTGCTTCTTTTAAACGATCTAAGACTGCTGTTTCTAAAACAGACGCATAGACCTCTTCTCCATCAAAAGTCACGTGTTGCCCATTCATGGATACGATTGAATTAATTCCAGTCATTTCCATAATTTCATCGACTTCAATATTCGTACGCCCCGTTGCTATAATAGGCATACTGCCATTTTCACGTAATTGATGAATCGCGCTTGCCACTTCTGGATTTACTTGTGAATGTTGGTTTAAAAGTGTTCCATCTAAATCAAAAAATACTAATGCATTAGGTTCCAAATTAAAAGCTCCCTTGTAATCAATTTTCTTATCTAAAGTGACTGGTATCGTTAAAGCTTTCCAAATGAAATTGTCCATTTTGATAATTCACCACAGAAATGCTAGCATTATCTAAAGAAGTTGGAACATCTAATTCTGGAACAATTCCATTCAACATATTCCGAATCGTATTGCCATGAGAAACAACGAGTACGTGGTCTCCAGTATCACGATGCTTATCAATTAGTTTAAGCAAGCCTTTTTCTACACGTAACCAAAAAGTTAAGAAATCCTCAGCATCATGTCTTGGATCTGCTTTTTTCGTTCCATCCATGCGATCCGCAAGTGTTGCTTTTTCACGCATTTCATGGGCAGTTTTGTACCCTAATTCGTGAGCAATGGTTTCCCATGATTCCGCAATATCTAATCCTTCAAAACTACCGTAAAAAGCTTCTCTAAATTCAGCCATTTCTGTAATTGGTAATTTTCTTGAATGATAATTCTCTTCTAAAAAAATTTCGGTTGTTTCTTTCGTTCGACTTAAATCACTGCAGTAAGCAGCAGAAAATTTCACTTCTGACAACCCTCTGGCACTTTGTCTAACTTCAAATATACCATCTCTAGTTAACGGCGTATCTGACCACCCTTGCATCCTCATATATTCATTAAAAAACGTTCTCCCATGACGAACAAAATAAAATGTACATCCTTTAGCCAAAAAAATCTCCTCCAATAAGTGGTTTCTTCATTTATAGTTAGTTGCGTTTATGTTTTTTTACTGAAAAGTAATGTAAGACTACAGAAAGTAAGATAAAAAAGATTAAGACAAATGTGACATAATTTCCCCAAAAACCTGTGATTGGAAGCCAGTTTTCTATCAGGGATTGAATTCCCATTGTAATCAATGTACTGAATGCCAACATAAAAAATAATTGAATGTAACGTTTCACAGTAAAGTCCCTCTTTTCAATGCTTATTTGGATTTTTTTTCCGAGTTTTACACACTCTGCATGTTTCCAATCTGGCAGTTCTTTCATAGCGAAAGTATTTGTTGTAACGGCTTCACCAACAAGTTCCATTCCAGCCGTCGTGCATACTCGATCCATCACAATAAAGGTAGAATCGGTTACTCCTGTTACACAGTTTTCTAGTGTTTTGGTGTAGCAGTTGGTTAATAAAATGTACTTCTTTTTTGCATACAAATCTGGCAACATTTCGCCGTCTTTTTTTCCAAAACGCACCATCCGACTTCTCATACAATCTAAAAACTGCTTCATTAAACCGGATACATCTTTCCAATAAGTTGGGGTTGCAAAAATCAAGCATTCACTTGCTAGCATCTTGTGGTGCAATTGATCCAGAATTTGATTGTGCTCTTTACTAGGATTCATTTCTAGTGGATAATCCGCTAAGCAAATCATTTCAACGTCACAACCATCTGATTTTGCTCCTGCTAGGACTGCTTGTAACATTTGAGCAGTGATGCCGAACTTATTTGATGTTCCTAAAATTCCTAAGACTTTTGTCATCTAATGAACACATCCTTACTCTCCTATTGTAACAAACTCGTTTTTTTTTACTAGCTTTAATTTCTAAAAAGCAAAAAAAGTGATGCTAAATCATTGATTTAACATCACTTTTCAACTTTTTTAATTCTTTTTAATGATATAAATCAAAGCGACCTTTTTCAAACATGACTTTCATGCCGCCAGTTGTCATTAATGATTTGTTTTCAATTACTTTTTTCATCATTGATGCTGGATAGCCTTTCAAGTTATGTCCCATTACTTCACCAATCGCTTCGTTGTTCCCGATTGAACAAACTGAGCCTTGTGATTTAAATGTAAAGGGTACAATTGGTTGGTTCTTTATTTTTGCAGCTAAATTTTTCGCTACATTATCAGCTTGTTTCAACGCAATTTGTGCGGTTGTTGGGAATGGACGGTCACAAGTTTTATCCATTACGGCAGAGCAATCGCCAATAATAAAGATAGTTGGGTAACCTGGGGCAGTTAAATCTTCTGCTACCATCACACGGCCACGACGTTCTTCAAATCCTGATTTTCCAACAAGGCTGCTGCCTTTAACGCCGGTTGTCCAAACGATTGTTTTTGCTTTTACTTCTTTTAATTCATCATTTTCTTGATAAACAACTGCTTCTGGAGTTACTTCTTTAATTGGTGTGCCAACTAAGAATTTAACGCCACGGTCTTTTAATTTTTGAATGCCATAAGTTGATAATTTTTCAACAAACATTGGCAATAAGGTTGGCATTGCTTCAATACACGTAATTGAAATTTTATCAGCTGGTAAATTGTATTCTTTAACTAATTTTGGCATTTGTTGCGTTAATTCTCCAAGATATTCAATACTTGTAAAACCAGCTCCACATACAACGATACTTAATAGTGTTTCGTCTTTTGTTTCATTGTATTTTGCAAATTGAGCATGCATATGCTCTCTTACTTTTACAGCAGTGGGGATATCAACCATCGGTAAAGCAAATTCGTCTACTCCGGTAATACCAAATGATTCAGATTCAAAACCTAATGCAAAGACTAGATAGTCAAATTCGATTGTGCCATTTTTTGCTAGCTCAACCGTTTTTTCATCTTTGTTGACCATGACAACAGTATCTTGAATAAAGTTTGTTTGTTTTTGATCAACAACACTCATAATTGGAAAGCTGATTTTTTCTGGTGGATTTGCTCCACTTGCAACTTCATGTAAATAAGTCGCTTCATAATGGTACTCATTTTTATTTACAATTGTGATTTCCGCATCAAGGTGTTCTTTTTGAACTTGCTTTAAAGTTCTTAAACCAGCATAGCCTGCACCTAAAATAACGATTTTTGTTTTAGCCATTTTTATCACTCTTTCTACATCATTTATGTATGACGTTTCATATTTGTTTATCCATTGAATAGCTTACAACTTTCTTGTCCTTTCGTCAACAACCCTGTTTGTGAAAAATAAAACAAAAACCTTTTTAAAACTGGATATTTTTTTCACAAACAATTGTTTCTTAATCTAGTTGAAAGCTGACGTTTAAGGATTTGATATTTAAATTCTGACAGCAAAAAAGAACCATCCAAGTTTGAATGGTTCTTCTCAATCTTTTTTAATTCGATTCAAAATTTAATGTTACACCAGGTTCATCAAAAGCTATTTCGGTTACTTCATAAGTTAGGCGTTCGATATAGTCGATTAAAGGTTTTGAAAGTTCACGCATTGTGTCTACTTCCAATTCATTTGGTTGTCCAAAAAATTCTTCGATTTGAGCAATTTGGCTGATCAACCCTTCGATTTTAAAACGATCTAATTCTAGTGCAAATGGTACTTCAATACGGAAAATTTTTCCGTTTTCTAAAATATTTTTATCGGCTTCATCTGATGGTACGACTTCATTAATTTTCACTTCAACATTCGTAGTTAACGATGGCTCACCTTCAACTAATTCAAAATTGTATTTATCTACTGAAACCTGTCCTCTTAAAATGTTCATGTTAGTTATAGCCCCTTTTTTAATAATCAAATTTCTACTTACATTATCGCAATCTTTTATACAAGATTCAATGTTTTTTAATTTTTAATTTTATAATGAGAAAGGGAATTTAAAAATTCACCCATATTCCTATTAAAAATGTAACGACTTGTAAGGTGGTCATCAAGGCTAGATTTTGAACGGCACAGACAAAAGTTTTACGCTTGTCCTGTACATGTAAAAATTTGGTGACATTTTTATTAACAAACGGAATGGCAAGTAATGTCACTAACATCATTTTTGGATAAATTCCGACATAAACTGAAATAATTAATGATACGAAAGCTAGAATATACAGCCATTTAAAGAGCTTTAATGCATTGGCTTTTCCTAGATAATAAGGCAATGTGAAGCGTTTGTTCGTCACATCTTCTTCTAAATCACAAATATTATTGGCTAACATCAAATTAGCAATTGCAAACATATTCGGAATCGATGCAAATAGTATAATAAAGAATGTCTGACTATCGAACGTCATCACATTATACGCATTTACATAAATACTGATTAAATAAATCATAAAGCCCATTGTGAAACCTGAAAAAACTTCTCCTAAAGGCATACTTGAAATCGGCTTTGGACCAGAGGAATAAAAAATACCGATAAAATAACAATATAATCCCATGTAGAGTAACGGCCAACCCGTTTGTTTCACTAGATAAAGGCCTAGCCCTGCTGAAATGACAACCATAATGACAATCAACGTTCCTACTAATTGAATTGGAATATTTTCACGTCCAATAATATTAACCTCTTCACGGTAATTGTGCTCCTTTGACGCTTTCTTATAATCCATATAATTGTCAATCGCATCCACTGCCATATTAAATAGAAACATCGCTATAAAAAAGAGCAGCAGATTCAATAAATGAAGCTCTTGATAATGATACCATGCATAAATGATGCCCATAAAATAGGGCAAGATGCTTGCAGTCTTTGCTTGTATTTCAACTAATTCTAAAAAAGTTTTAAATTTCATATAACCCATCCTTCATCTAAACCAATCCTAATTGATTTTACCTAAATTAAATTCTTCTATTACCTAAATATGCGATGAACCCCGATTAATGTCAAGTAATTTTTCTTTTTTCCTTTTTCTCTCCAAAAAAACTTATTTTTTAATTCACAATCGTTGACACAGGCGGGAGAATACGATAGATTTATGGATGATACTATCTATTTAAAAACCGATAAAATAGAAGTGGCCATCCGTGCTACTTGAAAGGAAACCAACTATGCCAATTCATCCTATGTGGGAAAATTTTCCAGCAATCAAAGACGATTTAGCTGAAAGCTACGCAGTGATGGAAAAAAAAGTTCGAATTCGTAATAAAGAAGTTGAAACTACCATTCATGACCTCCTACATTCTGGTGGGAAATTATTACGCCCTGCTTACTTTATTCTTTTTTCACGTTTTGGTAGCGACACAAAGAAAAAACATAAAAAATTAATTTATACTGCCGCTTCACTTGAAATATTACACATGGCAACATTGATACATGACGATATTATTGATGATTCTCCTACTAGAAGAGGAACACCAACAGTACAAGCAAAATACGGAAAAGATATTGCCGTGTATACGGGAGATTTCCTTTTCACCGTTTATTTTGATTTGATCGCTGATTCAACGGATTCTTTTAGTACCATAAAATTAAATGCCTTCACAATGAAACGCATCTTAATTGGAGAGTTAGATCAAATGCATCTACGCTACAACACAGATGTGACTCTTCGCCAATACTTACGACGTGTTACTGGTAAAACAGCTCAACTTTTTTCATTAAGCTGCTTTGAAGGCGCTCAGATGGGAAAGGCTGATTTAAAAGTAATTACTAGCAGCCATCATATCGGACATAATATTGGAATTGCCTTTCAAATTCTAGATGATATTTTAGACTATACTGAGAACAGTGAAGTTTTAAAAAAACCTGTCTTAGAAGATGTGAAGCAAGGAGTATACTCTCTGCCACTGATTCTAGCAATGCGTGGCCATCAAAAGGAATTTGCTCCTTATCTAAAAAATGGATCTGCTATGAGTCAAGAGGATGTCACGATGGTTCTTTCCTTAATCGAAAAATACCAAGGCGTTGAAGAAGCTAAGAATTTAGCAGAACGCTACACAAATAAAGCTTTAAAAGGGATTAATCATTTACCTGAACAACCTGAAAAACAACTTTTATTAGCTTTAACGAAACAGTTGCTTAATCGGAATTATTAATTTAAACATAAAAAGAGGATGCTCATTTAAAATGAACATCCTCTTTTTATGTTTATTCTCCTCGATCTAAACGATATAACGTTTGGTAACGTTCATTTGTAGCTAAAAGCTCTGTTGGTGTGCCAAAAATCTCAATTTTCCCATTTTCAAGAAAAATTACTTGATCCATTTGATTGACACCTTGTAAATGATGGGTAATCCAGATAATCGTTTTATCCTTCAACACATCAAACAACGTATCTAGCAATCTTTGTTCTGTGATCGGATCTAAGCCTACTGTAGGCTCGTCTAACAGCACAATTGGGTTATTCTGCAATAGAATCCGTGCCAAAGCTAAACGTTGTCTTTCGCCTCCAGAAAAGCGGCCACCAGCTTCTTCTACTAACGTATGAAAGCCTTCTGGTAAACTTGCAATCATTTCACCTAAACCCACTTGATAAAGCGCTGCAATCACTTCTTCGTCCGTTGCTTTTATATTTCCTAAGCGGACATTATTTAACACAGTCGTATCAAATAAATATGGACTTTGATTAATAACTCCAATCCAATTTGAAATGCCATCGCCAAATTCATAAGTTGGAATACCATTAATCGTTATTTCGCCTGCTGTTGGCATTAAATCGCCACGAAGTATTTTCCCAAGCGTACTTTTACCAGCGCCACTTTTACCTAACAACGCAAGTTTTTCCCCTTTTGCTAAAGTAATCGATAAATCATCAATAATCGTTTTATTGGTTTCTTCATAAGAAAATGACACATGCTGGATTTGAAGCTCTTGAAAGACCTCTTCTGTTAATCCTAGGGCGCGTTCACTTGCTTCATCAGCAGAATCATCGATCTTAGGCAAAGCATTCATACGTTCCACTGAATCACCATAAATAGGCAATTCAGAAATAGCTTGAGGAATCGGTGCAAAAGCATCAATTAATGGAAAAACGGCTAGCACAAAAGCGGCAATCCAGTTGGCACCTCCGCCATGATTCCCTTGAAAAACCGTACTTGTCCAAACTAAAACAGCTAGTGCAATTAACCCAAAGCAAAGCTGAACTAAGAAATCACGAACACGATCAAATCGTTTGATTTTTTCATCGTAATCACGAACTTCTGCTTCACTCGCTTCATAACTAGTGATAAAGTCATGCTTTCTGCCACTAAATAACCAATCGCCAACACCTAAAACCGCATCTGTTAATTGATCGTATAAACCATTACGAGCGGTTTTTTGAGCGTACATTCTTGCACCGTTCACTAAAACCGATACTAATGGCATTAAAATTGTAACAACAGCTAGCATCAACAACATCATCAGTGCAAATGGAATTGAAAAGAAGCCCAATCCAATCACAACTAAAATATAAATACCCCATGAAATCAATGTTGGAAAAATAGTTCGTAAATACAAGTTTTGGATGTGATCGATATCTTCTGCTAAAATAGCTAAAATATCTCCTGTCTTGTATTTTCCTTTAAAGAAGATTGCTTCTTTTTCTAAAGAACGATACAATTTCACACGTAAATCAGAGGTCATTTTCAACACCCAGTTATGACTAACTAAGCGCTCAACGTAACGAAACGTTGGTCTGCCAATCCCGAAGGCTCTCGTTAGTACAATGGGAACATAAACCAGCATAATATTTTCAGGTAAACTAGCCGAGCGACTAATTAAGTATCCTGAAACAAACATCAACGCACTTCCACAAAATAGCGTCATAAACCCTAAGAATAAAACAAGGTATAATAATTTACGATATTTTGCCATATAAGGCTTAACCCAGCTATCTTCGCTAAACGTTTGACGCATTTTTAGCATCATTTTTTTATTCATTTGGTAGCTCTCCTCTCATTTGATTCATCAAGGAGACATACGCCCCATTTTTTACTAGTAATTCTTCGTGAGTGCCTGCATCCACAACTTTACCTTGATCTAAAACTAAAATCATATCCATTTCATTTGTCCAATGCAGACGATGAGTAGCAAAGAAAACTAAATGATTTTCCATCAAAGGCAGAATTGTCTCTTTCAAGGCGACTTCTGTTTCGATGTCTAAATGAGCAGTTGGCTCATCAAACAGTAAAATTTTACGTTCCGTCTCTAGAAAAGCTCTTGCAATCGCGACTCTTTGGGCTTGCCCCCCGCTCATCATTCGACCACTTTCACCAACAAAGGTATTCATCCCTTCTGGCAGCTCTTCAATAAATTCTTTCAGTCCTGCTTTTTGGGCAGCAATTAAAACCGCTTCATCACTTGCTTTTGGTTGATAAAAACGAATATTATTTGCTAACGTATCATGGAACAAATAAGGTTTTTGTGGAATATAAACCATTTCTTTTTGCCAATTACGCTGTGCAAAATGAGGGATTTTGGTACCATTTATTTCAATTTGAGTTCCATCGATTGGCTGTAAAAAACCACCAATTGTATCAATAAAGGTTGATTTTCCAGAACCACTGGCTCCGATCAAACCAATTTTCCCAAAGCCCTTCCATTCAAAATTCAACTCATCAATGGCTAAACGATCATTATTTTCGTAGGAAACCTTTAAGTTGTTGATTTTTAGTGTACTTTCAGCATTCCAAAGAGAGGCCTCATCTGATAAAACCTCAACATCCGTCGGCGTTTCTAATGCTAAAACATCCAAAATAGCCCCCATGGCATTTTTCCCATCTAAAGTTGCGTGATAGTCGCTTGAAAATTCTCTTAAAGGCAAGAAAAATTCAGGTGCTAAAATCAAGACTGTCAAAGCTGGCAATAACAACAGCGCCCCTTCAAGTAAACGCAACCCTAAGAACAATGCGATTACTGCAATGGATAAGGTTGTAAAAAAGTCTAGTGCAAACGTTGATAAAATTGCTATCTTCAACGTACTGATGGTGGCTTTTCGATAGCTTTCACTCACATCATGTACATTTTTACGGTATTTCTTACTTAGACCTAGTAACTTTAAGGTTTCCAAGCCTTGTAAGGCATCCACAAAATGATTTGATAAAATACGGTACGTTTCATATTGTCGATCTGCTTTCCCTTTAGCAGCATAGCCTAAAATAATCATAAAAAGAATAATGATTGGAAAAACAATAATCATGATTACACCTGAATCAACATCTAATGTGAAAACATAAATTAAGACAATCCAAGGTATCATCATCATATTCATCATTTTTGATAAAAATAAGGTGATGTAATTTTCCGCTTGACGAATGCCTTCTAACGCCATTGTCACAACGTTTCCGGTTCCTGATTTTTGAACCATATTAGGCCCTAATGAAAAAACTTGATTCAATAATGCTTTTCGTAACTCTTTGCCTTTTTCATATGAATACTTATCTAGAAGATGTTCTCTAATTAGTGTCAATAAATGACGACCACCAAAAGCTAAAAAAAAGTACAGCATTCTGGTCAGCTGATGAGACAATCCTTCACCGTTCCATAATCCTGTAATTGAAAGGGCCAAATACCTAGCTTGAAAAATAATCATAAAAGCTTGCAGAAAAGAAATTCCTGCAAGCATTATCATCATTTTTTTCATGCCAGATAAACCCAATAAGCGTTTATCCATCATAATTAATATTTCACCGCTTTTTCCTTAGTAATTCGTTTGCGGAAAACGTAGTAACTCCAGCTTTGATACGCAATAACAAATGGCAAGATTGAAAGTGATAACCATGTCATTAGTTTTAACGTATACGGAGAACTTGAAGCTGTTTTAATCATTAAATCAAAGTCAGGTGAGATTGAACTTACCATGACACGTGGGAATAAACCAAAGAACAATAATGCGACTAAAGCAATTAAAGTCAACCCACTTGTGATAAATGACAACCATTCTTTGTCTTTATAAATTCCGTATGTTGCTAGTACACTTAGCAATACAATCACTACTAACCATGCTAGTGTTGATACAGGGTGAATATCAAAGAAGTCAGTTGAAACATACAACAAGCCTGCAAATGCTACTAACCCAACAAACAAGACTAAATATAATTTTTTCCCATAAGCTACTGCACGATCTCTTACTTCACCGATTGTTTTTAAACGGATGTAGTTAAAGCCATGTAACAAGCATAATAATGTTAATGCAACACCCCCAACAAGTGAGAAGGGTGTAAAGTAAGACGTAAACGTTGCAGTCATATTTCCGTCAGCATCTAGTGGCATTCCACTTACCATACTGGTAAATAGAACTCCAAAAAAGAATGGTGGAATAATGCTTCCAAAGAATAATGTCCAATCCCAGAAGTTACGCCCTTTTTCTGTTTCCATTTTGCCACGGAACTCAAACGATACACCGCGGATAATCAAACCGAATAAGATTGTAAATAAAATCAGATAGTAGCCACTAAATACAGAAGCATACCAGTATGGGAATGACGCAAACATCGCGCCCCCAGCAGTTAACAACCAAACTTCGTTCCCATCCCAGACAGGACCAATTGACTCAATAATTTGTGAACGCTCTTCGCGGTCTTTTGCTAAAATACGAGTAGACATCCCAACACCAAAGTCAAATCCTTCTAAGAAGAAGAAGCCTGCGAATAGGACACCGATTAAAATAAACCACAAAAACTGTAAGTTACTGATATCACTCATCTCCGAAAGCCCCCTTTTCAAATGGATCTACATTTGCTTTAGAATCATGATCTTGACTTTCTAGCTCATGGTAAGGACCTTTGTCCATCTCTTTTTTCACAAGGTAAACCATTACGGCACCAAGACCTGAGAATAAACAGAAGTAAATAATATTACTGATTAATAGCGACGTTGTTGAAACGTTTGGTGATACACTATCAGCAATCGTAAAGACGCCGTATACCGTCCATGGGTAACGACCCAATTCCGTAATCAACCAACCTGCTGTATTCGCAATAAATGGTACAAACGTACAAAATGCAATGACACGTAATAACCAGTTCATTTCCATTAATGTTTTCTTCTTATTGTTAAACCATAGACCAAGAATAGCAACTAATGATAAGAATACTCCACTACCAGCCATAATTCTGAAACTCCAGAAAAGAGTTCGAACCGGTGGGAAGTAATTCTGATTGCCGTATTTTTCAATCAATTCTTTATTAATTGACAGCATGCCTCGAATGGCACCTTCTGGTTTGTTAAATGAAAGAATACTTAATAAATAAGGGATTTCCAATGACCAAGTTGTTTCTTTCTTTTCAACGTCATGAATGCCTAGTAATGCCCATGAAGCAGGATCGCCAGAATCTTCATACAAACCTTCTGTTGCAGCAAATTTCATTGGTTGATCGTGTACTAAAGCTTTTGTTTGTAAATCTCCACTTAAAATAGAGCAAACGGCGCCAATCAAGCCAAGTGTTAAGCCGATATTTAATGACTTTTTAAAGAATGATGTATCTTTTTTAGCTAGTAATTTAAATGCTGATAAACCAGCAACCACAAAGCCACCAAGAACTACCGCACCAAATAATACGTGACTAAATTCATACCATACTTGAGGACTTGTTAACAATGCACCAAAATCATTTAATTCAGCGCGACCATTGTTTAACTCATATCCTACTGGATGTTGCATAAAGCTATTTGCAACTAAAATCCAGAAAGCCGACATCATCG
Organism: Carnobacterium sp. GW821-FHT04C06; assembly: GCF_059420345.1. Taxonomy (NCBI): domain Bacteria; kingdom Bacillati; phylum Bacillota; class Bacilli; order Lactobacillales; family Carnobacteriaceae; genus Carnobacterium; species Carnobacterium sp. GW821-FHT04C06. The sequence goes on along the minus strand of NZ_JBWKTN010000002.1, from coordinate 196,629 downwards.
AACCAAAGACCACTAACCAAATAAAGACCATATGAACTTTTTTACTGAATTTATCCCAGCCAAAAATCCACAATCCAATAAATGTTGACTCTAGGAAGAAGGCTAATAACGCTTCTACCGCAAGTGGCGCTCCAAAAATATCTCCTACGAATCGAGAATAGTCTGACCAGTTCATCCCAAATTGAAACTCTTGAATGATCCCTGTCACTACTCCAACAGCAAAACTTAATAGGAAAATATGTCCCCAAAATTTCGCCATGTCTTTATAGACATCTTTTTTCTTCACAACATACATCGTTTCCATGACAGCAACTGCTAAAGCTAATCCAATTGATAATGGCACAAAGAAATAATGAAAAACGGTTGTCATCGCAAACTGAAAACGTGCTAGTGTAACGATATCTAATCCCACTACAAAAAACCTCCTCTTTTTATGTTCATTTTCATAAAACTAATTTTGATATTAATTTTTTGAACTTCACTCTATATTATAATCATTATAAAAAGTTTTACAACCATTAGGGACAAAATTTCTGTTGACTTTCTAAAATTAGGTATGATATAAGCTTTTCAAATAACAGGATAAAAGTCCCACTTGATTAATTTTTCTTTTGTTAGTAACACCATTTTCTTATTTTCAACCCCTTGCGCAATTCCGTAAGCAACTGACATCTCTAAATAGGCCGTTTTTTGATCCCCTTCTACATAAGAAATACAGGCTTTCTCATAAAAAAGTTCTGCTAAATAGTAGCTATTGTGTAAGTCATTAGCAAACTGAATTCCTTTTTCAAGATAAATCCTAGCGTCGCTGTAGGCTTTCTTTTTACGATGAATCGATGCAATGTTGTAAAAAATCTTTGTGAGCAAGTATGATTTTTCATTCATGGATACACTGTTAATAGCCAATAAACTATCATGCAGATAGTTCATCCCCTCTGCCTCTGCTCCTAAATCAATATAAACTTTTCCTAAACAACTTAAAATCAATACTTCATAAGTAGTAAAATAATGATTATTAGGAGAATAAGTATACTCTAAGGCCATTGTTAAATCATTTAATGCTCCTTTATAATCACCATCCACATAATAACGACAACTTCCCTTGCAGTAGTAATAAAATTGCAAATCCACATCCTCATGAAACTCGTTGATGCAGTTATTTTGTTTCAAAAATACTTTTAGCTGATCATATTGGTTATTGTCAAAATAATCACTCATCTTTTTTAACGTATCTTTATTTGAAGAAATATGGTTCACATTAGAAGAAACAGCTTTTTCCACAGAGATTCCAAGCCGTTCACACAATTGATGTAATACTACAGCATTTGGGACTTCGAGTCCACTCTCAATGCGGCTCAAGACACTTTGGGAGCAGATTTTTTCAGCTAACGTTTTTTGAGTCATATTATTCTGTTTCCTAAATTTTTTTATGGTGGAACCTAGATTTGCCATAAAGTGCCTCACTTTCAAAAAATATGCGAATTCGCATTTTATAATTTATATCATTTATTGCATAATGATGTTATTCACTTTTCATGAATAAAAAAGTTTATTGGAGGCGAAAACCAATGGGGTACGCTGATCAAATCATCTTCACATTAAATGAAAAAGAGTTTGAAGGATATATCGAAAAAGTTTATGAGAATTCCTTCTTAGTAATAGCGCTGAATTCAGACAAAGAATTCGATGAAAAATACCACGGCAAACTAATTGTCCGCAAATCAGATTGTCGGTTACTGGAAGCTTCTCATTAATAAAAACATGACCATCATTAGAATAAACTAGAAAAAAATAAGTAGACTTGTCTGCTTATTTTTTTATTTTACTAATAATATTAATATTTATTTTAACACTTTATTAGCAATGATGCTTTATTTATTTTTACAGGATCAGGCTTCATTCAAAAAAGACTTGTTTTATTTCTTTTTAAGAATAAAAAATAAGAATCAGTTATTCTGACTCTTATTTTTGACTAATTACTCCATCTTGGTAGGCTTTTAATAACTTCTTTAGATCAATTAATTGTTTCATTAATTCCTGCCCTGTATCCGTTTCACTTACCTTTTTACGCTTTAATTCTAAATCAATTACGCGTCTTGTTGAAATAATATCTCGCTCATTTTCAATTGCATCCATCCTTGAAGTAAAAGGTTGATGTGAGGCTAATTGCATACCGTAGGAATTGTAAAGCAACGTATAACCTGCAAGGCCCGTTGTCTTTTGATATGCTTTTGAAAAACCACCATCAATAACAATCAATTTACCGTTTGCTTTAATAGGATTTTCACCGATGCGTTCCTTTACTGGAGTATGCCCATTAATAATGTGCCCACAAGTGGGATTCAGATGAAACTCTTCTAAAATCATACGACAACATTTTTCTGTATTTCGCAAACGATAATACGCATTTTTTTTTTCCTCATGCGTTTCTTTATCCTCAATAAAATAACGTTCAAAAGTTGTCATCTGATCTTTTCCAAATAATGAAGAAACCGCACCTGTCCATAAATACCAAATCAAATCTAACTCAGCTGTTTTATCAGTTTCTTTTGATAGCCAACTTTTTCTTAGCGCCAGTTCAAATTGATCTAACAATTGTTTCCCTTGATAGGAGATTCCCTTCAATTTTAATGACATCAAACTGCCATCTTCGTTTAATGGAACACAACCATGAATCAATAAATTATTATTATACGTTAAATACATACTGCCATGGCTATAGAGAAATGACATATGTCGCTGCAATTTTTCACTGTGTTGAAACGCCTCACTTAATTTTTCAATGACTTGTTGCTCCTCTTCCGTTAAACAATAAGGGTCTAATGGATCAATTGTTGGAAAGTAAGCATTTATTAAGGGATAGACTTTTCCTTTAATCGTAATGGTTTGGTGGTTATAATCTATTTTAGATAAAAGTAGACGATCTTCCATTTGAAATTCTGGATGGCGTTTAATAATCGGGCCTTCCAATTTAAATTGAATCACCGCAATTGCTTGATGGATTTTCGTAATTTGTTGCAGCTCATCGGTTAAATAAGACGTCGTTTTTTGATCAATTTTCGGTGCAAAACAGGCTCCGCTTTCTTTTGAATAAACCCTTTCTGCAAACGTCAATAACGGTCTTAACGGAATACCATAGCCTTCTTCAAGAATTGATAAATTATCATATCGCGCGCAAATTCTTAATACATTTGCTAAACAAACTTGTGAACCACTTGCTGCACCCATCCATAAAATATCATGGTTTCCCCATTGAATATCCACAGAATGGTAGTCCATTAAGGTATCCATAATTTTATCAGGAAACGGTCCACGATCGTAAATATCTCCCACTACATGTAAATGATCTACCACTAAACGCTGGATTAAATAAGAGATTGCGCTTACAAATTGAAAACCTCGATTTAACGCAATGATACTTTGAATAATTTCATTATAATAATCTTCCTTGTCATTTGAATCGTTCGCCTTAAATAGTAATTCTTCTATTATATACGCAAATTCATTAGGAAGAGCCTTTCTAACTTTTGAACGTGTGTATTTTGACGCTACAAAAACGCACAGCTCTACTAAGCGATTTAAGGTAATTTTGTACCATTCATCAATTTCTTGTTGATTTTTTAAAGCTTCAATCGTCAACGTCATTTTTTCTTCTGGATAATAAATCAACGTAGCTAAATGAGTCATCTCTTTTTGAGTCAAACGATTACTAAAAATATCCTTGATTTTTTCTTTAATGTTTCCTGAACCGTTTCGTAGAACTTGTTGAAAAGCTTCATACTCACCGTGTATATCACTAATGAAATGTTCAGTACCTTTTGGTAAATTTAAAATAGCTTGCAGATTAATGATTTCAGTCGCTGTTTCACCAATTGTTGGAAATTCTTTTGCTAATAAAGTTAAGTATTTTTGATTATTGTTCATTTTGCAACCCCCTCCATCCTTCATCACTAAATAGGTATACCAATGATTATAACACACATCCAATATAGTTTATATTAAAAACAATTAAAGAATAAAAACGACTATACCAAACAAAAAAATAGATACATTCCTTTATTAATCTCGATAGTTAAGCAACGAGCGTCTTGACAAAATTTTGATTTCTTTCTATTAAGTGTTAAAATTAGAACCGATTGAATCCTATTTTATCTATTAGGTAGATTATTTTTTATAAGAAAGGTCTTATTATGTCGACAACTCATTTAAACCGGCTTTATCTCTTTTTATCGAGCTTTGCCTTAATTCTCGTTGGGAGTATTATCTTAAAAATAAACACATCCTTGCTTTCTATTTTCACCTTGTTAATGATGTTGGCATTGCTAATCGATAGCCTGTCGCATTTTTCACAATTTTTATTAAAACGCAAACTAGATTTGAAAGTTTTAAAGGATAGTCTAATAAAAATTATACTTGGTTTGAGTTTTTATTTTTTTTCAACGATTTCGTATCAATTTTTATTTACTGTTTTTGGCTGTTATACGTTATTAAAAGGTTTTGCAAAGCTAGTCAGCTATCGCACTTATTATATAAATCAACTATCTGGAAGATTCACGCTTTTAGTAAGTGGACTATTTCTTTCCACTACAGGAATTTTGTTAATATTCTCACCTTTTCTATCCTTGGAACAAATTCTAATTGCTTTTGGCATTTACTTTATTCTATCAGGATGTGGCAACCTTTATTTGTTGCTGATGAGTTACCTTCCAAATTCAACCATCGACCGTTTGAAACGTAAAATAAAAATTACGCCTCCAATCTTTTTAGAAGCTTTTGTTCCAAAACGCGTTTTAACTGAAACAAATAAAATTTTAAAACCTAGTGAAGTTGTCAGTGAAAAAGCCGTTTTTTCAGAACGAAAATCAGATATTGTTCCTGATTTAGAAATTTACATTCATGTCACAGAAAAAAGTTTTGGCTCAATTGGTCATATGGATTTATGTTTTGATGGCGAAATTATTTCTTATGGCAATTACGATGAAGATTCGTATCATTTATTCGATACTATGGGCGACGGCGTTTTATTAACCACAGATAAAGCTTCTTACATTCCATTTTGTATTAAACACAGTCAAAAAACATTGTTTGGTTTTGGCATTCAGTTAACTCCTCAGGAAAAGCAAGATGTCGCAAATGCCATTAAAAATATCAAAGCTCAATGTTACGAATGGAAATCTAATTATAGTTTAGCTCTTGCCCAAAATCCTCTAGTTGACCAAACGATGTATCAAGACTACGCCAGTCTAGCTTGTTACCAAGCCAATAGTAAGTTATACAAATTTAATCGAGGACCATTTAAATCCTACTTTGTTTTAACAACAAATTGCTGTTTACTTTCCGATTCAATTATTGGTCCTTCAGGAATTGATTTGCTGTCTATGAATGGTATCTTAACCCCTGGAACCTATTTAAATTTTTTACGCCATGAATTTAAAAAACCGGATAGCGCTGTCATTAGTTATGATATTTACAATTAAAAAGGAGAGCCATTCGGCTCTCCTTTTTAGCTGCTTTTATTTACATCTAAAATTGTGTAACTACGCTTATCATACCGATGACGGCTTCTAGAATATTCAAAAGGTTTGCCATTTTGTAAGTAAACAACTTGCTCTACTTCAAGTACCGGGTCATGAGGAGCACACTCTAAATAATCAATGTCATACTCCGAAGCCTTGTCTGCATGTATTTTTCTAAAAGCTCCACCAAAAACTAAACCTAAATCCTCTTTTAAATAACGATAAATTGATCCTAATAAAATATCTTCCGTTAATCCTGTCACAATATCTGACGGCATATACGTATGTTCAAGAACATAAGGTTGACCTTCTAAGTAGCGCAAGCGAATTAGTTTATAGACCGGCTGATTTTCTTTTAACATCAATTGTTCCATCACTTTTTCACTTGGAAATTCAATATCAAAGTAAATAATTTTACTTGTGATTTCTTTGTCTGGTAACTGTTTTGTTAATCCATCATATTCTTCTGCTTTTGTATCAAGTTGATTAATCAGTGCATTTTTCATTACAAATGTCCCCGCACCTCTTTGACGATAAATCAACCCTTCCATCGCTAAGATATCCAAGGCTTTTTTCATTGTCATGCGACTAACATCAAATTCTTTTGATAAGGTTACCTGATCTGGAATCAACGAATCTACCGGATAAACACCCTCTTGAATTCTTTTTCTAATAATTTTTGCAATTTGTTGGTATTTAACCATTGGAAATCCACCTCTTTGCTACTTCTTTTCTTTATCATAACCCATTTAATTTAAAAAGACTAGTCTTTTTGCGATTCACATCCAGTAAAAAACACACAATCCATTGATTGTGTGCTAACTTTCCATCGTATAAATCATTTCAAACAAGCAATCTGCCAACATTCGATTGGTTAAATTATTAATCATTCCAATTAACGGCAAACTTTCTTGAAAGGTGATAAAATGTTGATAAATCTCACGTTTTAGTGAATAACTAATATTCGCTTGATCTAATTTAGAAAATACCTCTTCTACAATCTGCTGACACTGAACTTCTCTGATACCTCTGAAATCAATTACTTTCGTGGTACCTATCGCAAAATTTGTCCATTCCACTATCGCCGTTTTACTTTTCACATCAACTTCGATTGAACTGGCCAATTTCTGACTTGAATCTAATTCTACATTTCTAAAAAGACAAGTAATTTGACGATTTTTAGGTACTATCTCTAATTCACCCCTTAATGAAATCGTCAATTGCTGTTGCTTCCAATCAAGTTTAAAAGTCGTCTCTAAACAAGCATTTTCTATCTCTTCATACAAGGTAAACTCATTATCAGATCCTGGGAAAATATGCACTTCTAAATTCGTTGGTAAGTCTTCACCGTTTTTAGAACCATCTTGATTCATCGGAACAATCCCTCCTGCTTTGGCAAAAACAGGATAGTCCGTTTGACTGCGAAAAACTTTAAGCATTGTTCCACCTTGGTAACGAACTCCAGTAAAAAAATCATACCACTTGCCAGCAGGAAACCATACCACGACTTGACTTAATTTTAAATCACTATCGGACTTTGTTGTAATTGGAGCTACAAATAATTCTGTTCCAAAATAAAACTGATTGGGCACTTCATAAGCCAGCTCATCCATCGAATTTAAATAATACATCGGCATCACCAAAGGCAAGCCTTCCGTATGAGTCAAATAATTGATTGTATATAAATAAGGAACGAGTCGATGTCTTAATTGTAAAAAGTAGCGCATTGAGTTAAAAATCATATCATTAAAACGCCAAGGCTCTTTGCTGTTAAAAGGATTATCCGAACTATGAAGCCGATTGATTGGACTAAACGTTCCTAATTGCATCCAACGTAAAGTCAGCTCCTCATCATGAACCCCGTGATAATGACCGCCAATATCGTGGCTCCACCATGTATAACCGATATTTGTTGCCGTTGCTGTGAAATAAGGTTGAAAATCTAATGACTCCCAAGAAATTACCGTGTCACCAGAAAATCCAATTGGATAACGTTGACTGCCAGGACCGATAAAGCGAGATAGAATTAAACCTTCTGAGTGATTTTTCTGATTGTCTAAATAATGATAATGATTCAACAACCACATAGGATCTAACCCCAAAATTCGACTATTAACTCCCTGTTGCCAATCAATCCACCAAAAATCAACACCTGTTGCTTCCAGCGGATGATGCACGTCTTCAAAGTAAGCTTCCCTAAACAATGAATCTGTCAAATCAAACGGAGCCGGTTCTTCTTCTGCAGAATTTAAACCTAAGCGTTTTGCAACCCTCAAGTAAGGTTCCTCATACGCGCGAATGCCTTCTGCCGGATGAACATTCAAGGTTGTTTTCAATCCTTTTTGATGCAACCACGATAAAAATTCTTTTGGTTGTGGAAATAATTCAAGATTCCAAGTATAGCCCGTCCAGCCACTTCCAAAACGATCAGGAATGGTCGTTAAATGCCAATCCATATCAATTACTGCAACTGAAAACGGAATTTTTTCCACTGCAAATCTCCTTATCAATTCTTGATATTCCTTGCTTGAATACTGCCAATAACGACTCCACCAATTGCCCAATGCGAACCTTGGTAGTAAAGGTGGGCTTCCTGATAGATAAAAGAAATCCTTTAAAGACGCTAAATAATCCCGTCCATAAGCAAAAAAATAAAAATCTTGCCCATTGTCCTCCCGCTTTTTAAAATTGTAGTTCTCATCAATCAAAAATGACGCGGAATCATCTAATAAACTGTAGCCATTTTTTGCCATCAGGCCTTCCGACAACTTTGTAGCGCCATTGACTTTATCAAGGGTTCTTGCAGTTCCTTTTAAAGTGGTTAATTCATCACCAAAGGTCCATTGATCGTGGTAGCTTGCATAATCAAATTTTAAATCAATACTTAAATTTTGTGGCGTAAAAGGACCTTTCTTATAATATAAATGGAAATAGTTCGTAGAAATTTCTAGAATTCCTTTTTCTTCCGTTGCTAAAAATGTAACGGCTGGAAAATCACGTCTGGTGACAACTTGGGTACTTTGATCTTCAAAGGTACCATTTGCGGAATATTCCATCCGAATCAAGCGCTCTGTTAAAACCGTAAATCGATAATAACGACCTTGAATGACATTTTCTGGATTTGCTTCCCCTTGTAACAAAAATTTCTCTGCCATTCGCCTCTTCCCCCTTCGTTAAGATTGATAAAAAAAAAGCAATCAAGAACACGAATGAACTTCATTGCTTTTACAATTTTTTAGACAGCCTTAATTAATGACTACTTTTTCAACTTGGTCGATAAATTCTGAAGGAGGCATTTTTGAAGGAAAGCGTTCAATTAATTCCCCATCTCTGCCAATTAAAAATTTGGCAAAATTCCATTCAATTTTTTTCCCATCCGTTTGTTCAACTAAATACTTGTACAACGGATCAGCATCTTTTCCCTTAACCTTGATTTTTTGATGCATTGGAAATGTCACACCATAATTTAATTGACAAAATTCCATAATCTCATCATTGCTTTTAGGATCTTGCATCATAAATTGATTGCAAGGAAATCCTAAGATTACAAAATCCTTTTCTTTAAATTGTTCATACATCGCCTCTAAGCCTTCTAATTGAGGTGTTAAGCCACATTTGCTTGCTGTGTTAACAATTAATAGGACTTTGCCTTTGTATTTACTTAAAGAAACTTCTTCGCCGTTCATTTGAGTCACATTGAATTGATATACTGACATTGCAATCCCTCTTTTACAAATAGTTTCTTTTATTGTATCAAACATTGTGTCATGTGGGTACGAATTCGATTTAAAAAAAAATTGCCCTGTCAAATGAACAGAGCAACCTTTTCTTTTTTAATCGTTAAAGCCATTTTGGCTACTGATTTGTTTAAACCAATGACCACTTTTTTTAATCGTACGTTTTCCATCTTCTGCAAGATTTACTGAAATAAATCCGTAACGATTTTTGTAAGCATTGTTCCATGACCAGTTATCCATACACGTCCACATATGGTAACCTTGACAGTTTGCACCTTCGGTAATAGCTTGGTGCACGTATTTTAAATGGTCTTTCACAAAATCAATTCGATAGTCATCTTCGATTTCGCCCTTTTCATTAATGAATCGTTCTTCGCCTTCAACGCCCATTCCATTTTCAGAAATATAGCAACGAATATTGCCATAGTTTTCACGCACATTGGTTAAAATATCGTAAATTCCTTTTTCATAAATTTCCCAGCCACGATACGGATTCATTTTTCGGCCTGGCATTTCATAGGTATCAAAGTAATCCTCTGGCATCGGTCCATTCGTATGATCAATTGGCGTTTCTTTGGCTTTGACGCGTCTTGGTTGATAATAATTAATACCTAATAGATCAACTGTATTTTCTTTAATAATAACTAAGTCTTCTTCCTCATATACAGGTAAATGATCAATTTCTTTTAACAATTCAACCAATTCGACTGGGAATTCTCCTTTAACAGAGGGATCTAAAAAGGAACGGTTAAAGAACGCATCCGCAATGACTGCCGCTTTCACGTCAGCTGGATTCGTTTCATCCCGCGGATAACTTGGTGTCAGGTTTAGAATAATCCCAATTTCTCCACCCAGTTTCATCCCATGATAAGCAGCAATCGCCTTAGCGCTAGCTAGCATTTCATGGTATCCCACTTGAACAGCGTGCTTTAAATTAATCTCTAACGGATAATGAAATTGATACAAGTACCCTGCTTCAACCGGTACAATCGGTTCATTATGCGTAAACCATTTTTTCACTCGATCGCCAAACAATTCGAAACACGTTTTAGTAAAGGTTACATAAGCATCTACCGTTTCACGATTTAACCAACCACCTTTTTCTTGTAAAGCCATCGGCATATCAAAATGATATAGATTCATAAATGGTTCAATACCATTCGCAATCATATCGTCAATATAGTCATTGTAAAAAGCAACAGCTTTTGGATTTACCGCTCCCACACCATCTGGAATTAAACGACTCCATTGAATGGATGTTCGAAAAGTCGTGTGTCCAGTTGCTTTCATTAATTGAATATCTTCTTGGTATTTTTGATAAACTTGTGATGTTTTTTCAGGTCCAACTTGGTTAAAAAATTTTTCTGGTGCTTCTTTATACCAGTAATCCCACATGCTGTCGCCTTTGCCATCGTTTTCGATACGGCCTTCTGTTTGTGGCCCACTCGCTGCTGATCCCCACCAAAAGCCTTTTGGAAATTGATATTCTGTCAATTGACTCACTCATTTCTATTAATTATTATTTTTAAAGTGCTTACATTTCCTTTACACCTTGAATTATACACACTTATACTTTAAATGTCTAGTCTTTTAAAATTTTAAAAAAAAAGACTTCCAAGAACATTGGAAATCTTCTTAGTTAATCCATCCATAATTTCATTTCTTTTTTTTGATGGTTGTAAATAAACAACCAAACAGAAAATCATCCCAACAACATCAACTATCGGAATAAATTGACAGACTATTCCTAGCACAATAAACCTTCTAGTAGAATATCCTGCTTCATGAAAACGTCTAACGGATAAATTAAGAATAGGAATTGCAGATACTATTTTATAAATTAAAAATATTCCCAACATGATTGTCGTTTCATTTAATGCTATGTAAAGCAAAAACAAACTCCCATTAATAATTCCATCACATAAAAGAGTCAACCAAAATTCTAACCTAGAGGTACTGCCCTTGGAATCAAATCCATTTTTCCATAAGTTTTTATAAGCTTTTATCAATAAAAACACTCCTTATCTAAAACTATTATAACGCTCATTATATAATAATGGATAAAAAATTGAAACATAGGCTAGATTTTATCTAGTTATGCTTCAATTTTTTTATCTTTTCTTCTTATTAAATAGATATAGGACTACGCTTATACTAGCAATTCCTATCAGCGTCCAATGAAGTTGGCTCAATTCACTTGTTTGCGGAAGATGATGGATTTCATTATCTTTAATGATGGTTTCTTGATCTGTTAGCGTATTTTCTTCTTCATTATTCTCAGAAGGCTCATTTGCTTCATCTTCTGTTTGCGTTGTCAGTATTCCTATTACTGGAATACTTGTCTCTCTATTTATTTCAATTGTTTCTCCATAAACTGATTGATTCATTAGTAGCAGCGAAAATACCGTACAACAAAGGAACAAATATGAAAAGTGTTTTTTCTTCATTATTATTTTGTTACTGACTCGCCATTTTTATCTAGTACTTCAAATTTCAAATTCATATTATACGAAACTTTTGTGCTTTCATCTACTAGCTTCTCAGGATCAACCGTTCCTTTATAAGTAAACTCATATACGCCTAATTTAGCATCTAATTTCCCTAATAATTGATTAACATTCTCTTTAACAACTCCATTAGTTACAACATCAATCGCATCACCTGTTTTTGGCGTGAAGCTTAATTTAGTAAGTGCTGGCTCTTCCGAACCTGTAAAGGTTGATAAGTTCACATTGATTGGACGTGCTGATAAATTTTTAATCGTATAATTATATGCCATAATTTCTTTATTTTCCTTTTCTGGATCTGTATTGAATGCAACACTTGTTGGAATTGTTACTTTCAACCATCTATCATCTCCTTCAGGAATATTTTCTTCTGGATCTGTATTGTCTAACTTACCAAGTGTTCCTTTTACTGGAATTTCAACACCTTTTGTTGAATCGTATTGATCACCATCTGCATTATTAATTGTTTGATAACCAGTTGGTACTTGTTCGTCTGCAAAAACTGCTTGCCCCGTTCCAAAAACTATTCCCGCTACTATCATTGGTGCTACTACATTTTTTTTCATTTTATTCTCTCCTTAGTGTTTTTTATTTATATTCAATAGCTTGTACTATTAAATTTATTCATTTACTTGAATCGTCACTACTGCTTGAGTAGTCCCTCTTTTTTGTTTCGTCTTATTGTCGTATATGTCAACATATGCCGTTGCTTTATACGTTCCTGCAGCTACTTTTTTTGCTAATTTTGCTTTTGTTATTTCATAGCCCGGCTGAATTATCCCCGATTCGTATACCAAACTTTTATCACTATCTAAATTCACTTTGACATTAATTGGATAAGCATTTACGGGTTCATTTTTAATATAGATATTTCCTTCCAACGTTTCTTGATTGAATGTCGCTTCTGGAAAAATTGTTAACGTGAATTGTGTTTCATCAACTTCCTTTTGTTTGAAGGCCTTCATTTCCTTATCCGTCATTTTGTGTGCGTCTTTAGTCGGTGGAAAAGCCTCTCCTGCAATTAAATCTTTTGGATTTTGATTGTTTTTATACCAATAATAGCCCCCAGCTACTCCTGCCAATAGTAAGAGAAGTAAGAGTATAATAAAAAATCTTTTTTTTAACTTATTATTTTTTAATTTCATTGATTGCTCCTTTTTATTCCTTGATTGCAAATTTCAACACCATACTACTTTCTGCATGGAAGGCATTTTTTGATTTAGGATTAAAATAATCTCCTGCAAAAGAAAGTTCGCTTGAATTTTTAGGCATCAAATCAACAAGATTAGTTGACTTAGAAGCTGCATTCAAGCTTGTTATTTTTTGCTTGCCATCTACGTTAAGATTCAACCTTAAGGATGCTGTAGCTTCCGTTGGATCGGATTCTTGTTCTGATAAATAGGCAACCTCTGAATCTTGATTAACTAAAAATGAAGCCATTGAAACATTCAGAGTTGTATTGTCAGAGTTGTTTTTTATCTTATATTTTTGTGATGTTACTTTTTCTTTATGATCCTTGTCCGAAAAGAATAGCATTTTAGTTGGAATTGTAACATGTACCCATTCATTTTCTACGTTGACTTGGATATCATAATCAAATTGAACTTTTTTTCCCGACTGAAGCGTTTCTTCTACTCGAACTTTTGCTGGCTGCTTGCCTGGTTTTGTTGTGTCTGGAAAGGAGATAAATTTCACTGGCTTGATTTGGTTGTATCCTTTAGAATCAATGTATTTTGCCATATTGTTCATAAAGTCTTCTTCTAATTCTTGTGGGGTTGTTCGCAAAAGTGTGGCGGCTTCTTTCGTTTGTAATTGATTAATTCTTAACGGCTGAAAACCTGATTTTGTGACCTCATAATAGGTATTCTTCAATTCTGCATTTTCTTGTAATTCATTCTCATTCACAATCAAGCTATTTCGTTTTGGCTCAGCATGCCAAAGGTCAATTAAGTCCCCCTCATTTAACTCTATTGGTTGAAATTCTTTAATTTTACTTAACGCATCGTCCTGCCCCGTCGCACTTATTAATCTTTGGGAAGGATTCAACTCATCTTCAAGTAATTGAGTTGGTTGGTCCAGTTTTTTCGTTCCTATCCAATAATAGAGTCCTTCACCGAATTCATTATTAACCTTAGAATCTGAATTTTTTCGTTTAATCCCTACTTGATCCGTCAATGTATAGGTTTTTGAACTCGTATCATGCATAGTGATCACTCCAACCGAATCATCATAGGCTCCTTTTAAATAGATACTCTTTCCCCATCTCACCGTCACAGGTACTTCAATATCTACTGCTTTTCCTTTTCCAGTAATTGTAGCTATCATTTTTTGATTGCCTATAGTTGTTGTATCTGCTGGTGTTTTAACCTTCACTGAATAGTCAGTATTTCCTAATACTTCTTCACCCAATTTAACATTTTTAATGAATTCCATTGGGTTCCATTTTTCAATAGCCGTTCCTAAATCAACTTCTTGCGAAATCGCTTCTGCAGTTAATAGTCGATTATCCACCACGTTATAATTCAAATGAACATCTGATTCAATATAATAATCATCTAGCCTATCTGTTATTCGAACAATTGCTTCTGTTTGTCCTGCTTTACTAAAGTCAGGCTTTTTAATATAGGTAAAAGTTGGATTATTTGTCAAAGATTGCGATAAAGTGATGTAACTACTTGGCGTTGGAATGGGTGAATTTAATTCCACTGAACTTGGCTCACTTGTTGTATAAATAAAAGCTGGGGAATCTAAAATATTCGAAAGATTGATTACTTTTTCTGTTAAATCTACATTTGAGATTACGCCGTCAATATAGAGTATCCAAGGGTTATAATAAGCTGCTTGATTTTCCGGGATGTCTCTCATATAAACTTCTGTGCGCTTTATTTTTACATTAGCTGTCGTAAATTTATTTTGAAGTCTTTCTATTATTAATTGCTTTCCACCGTCTGTTGTATTAATTGAAATTGTTCCATCCGTTTCAAAGGTTAAACCACCACCTCGCACCTCTATAGTTCCTTTCATCCAAGTGTTTTCACCTGGTCCTTTTTCTTCCCCTTCCCATTGAGGAACATCAATCATTATTTTAGAACCTTTTTGCCATCCTAGATGTTCTATAGAATTTGCTATTCTTCTTTGCAACTGTTCTATAATGTAATCTCCTTTATTAGCAAACATCAAACTTATATCTATTCTTGCCCATGAGGGAACATCTGCCCATTGTGTCGATAAAAAAGGAGTAATCATTTGCTCCTCAGTAGTCGAAATGTTTGTTAACGGATTGATTGGGATTTTTTCAATTTTTTCAGCTTTAACCGTGCTTGTACTCCATAATAATGTTAGAAGAGGAATACAAATCAACTGTTTCTTTTTTATCAATCGCTCTCCATCCTTTATTTTTTAATTTTCACCATGTACTCTTTTCCTTGAAAGTGCTCAATAACTTATCTTTTATCAGACAAATCATTGCTATCATTTGTAAACTAATCTAATGTTTTGTTACGAGATTATGTATAACTAAAAAAATGAAGTAAAAAAAAAAGGAACCCACTCAAAATAGGATTCTTTGCTGATAAAACCAAAATATGTATAAACGTAAAATAATCATTAGATTAGTTTACAATTATATGATACTTTGATATTCTAACATGGATAACACTAGGTGTGTTGACGAGTTCTTGTCCATCAATAGACAGGAAAAAGAAAAAGGAGCGTTCTATGTATTCAAAAATTTTATCCGAATCAAGGCAAAATGAGCTATTAGTTCTCTATGACATTATCCAAAAAAAACAAACTCTACAGACCTTATCTGAAAATTTAACAATTCCCAGTCGAACAGTAAAAAGCTATCTACAAAAAATAAATCTTGAAATTGAAGAATCCTTTCATTTTCAAACGTTTATTCAAGCAAATTCTAAAGGAGAGTATACAATAAATCCCTCCTTTTCTGAAAAAAAATTGCTTATTTACTATCAACTCAAACTAAATTATTTAAAAAAATCCCCTTATTTTATTTTGCTAGTTCTTCTAACAACAAATTATCAGCTTACTGTAACTGAGGCGACCAATGAATTATTTGTAACTTCTTCCTATTTAAGTCGCATTATAAAAACTCTTAATGAAAAACTTATCGTCTTTGATTTTCAAATTACTAAGGAAAATTCCTGCCTATTATTAACTGGCAATGAATTAGCTATTCGTACCTTTAGTTTCCTCTTCCTAGGGGATGCTTTTCAAAGTCTAGAATGGCCTTTTAAAGAATTTACGAAAGAAGAATTACGACAACAGCTTCCACAGGATATCTTAAAAGATTCAGCTAAACGCTCAGATACAAAAAAAAATTTACTCTATTTTCTATTTGCTGTCCTAACGATCCGAATTAAGCATCAAGCTTTTCCGAAAAAACCAAACTCAGAGGAATTTACTATTCTCGATCTCGTCCAAAAGAACCATGACGTCTCCAGAATCTTTAATGCTCATTCTTTTGATGGACTTTCGCTAAAGGATTATAAAAGTGAAATTCTTTATTTTAATTTTTTTACAAGAATTTTTCTTTCAGATATCATTTTACATGATAAAAAATTAACACTTGGTCAAATTTTTTCAAGAAAAGAAGCAGATGCAACGGCATTTGCCTCTCATCTAACAACCGAACTTAAACAGCAATTTAAAGGAGACTTTACTGAAGAAACTTCTTTTCTTTTTATCTATTATTTCACGTTGCTATATGTATTTTTTCAATTAATGGGTTCTAAAATTCCTTATTTTTTAGAATTGCATTTTCCAAAACCAGACTATAATTTATCAGTCAACGATCAAAAAATGGATGAGATAAAAGTTTTTTACGACAAATTTTCAAAAAAAGCACTTCAAGAGCATCATTATAAATTACTTAAACACCCTCTTTTAAAAGATTATTTTTGCAGTTTAATCTATACTTTATTGCAAATTGTAAAAACACCTCGAATTTTTATTTACTTACAAATAACAAAAGATTTCACTGGTAAATTTTTTATTACAGAGCAATTGGCAACTATGTTTAACGCTGAGACTGTTGTGATTACAGAAGATGTTCGAAAAGCAGACTTAATTATTTCAGATACTCTTGAATTATCTACAAGTTGCAAATCAATTTTCTTCCTAAGCTCTCTTAAAAATTACCATCAATGGCAAGAACTTATTCAGATCATTCAACAAATACTATTAGAAGAACTTTTTGTTGAAGAGACCTCGGAGGAATAAAATGAAAACAATTGGCTACGCTAGAATCAGCACCAGTCATCAACAATTAGATGCACAAATCAACGCCTTAACAAAGTATGGCTGTGATAAAATTTTTACGGAACAAGAAAGTGGAAGAAAAACAAAGCGACGTCAATTAGATAAAGCAATCGCTTCTCTTGAAAAAGGAGACACCTTTGTCATTTTTAAGTTAGACCGTTTGTCGCGAGGAACAAAACACTTGCTTTCATTAATGGAGTTTTTTAATGAAGCTGAAATCAACTTTGTCAGTATTCAAAATAATATTGATACCAGCACCTCTATGGGAAAATTTTTCTTTACTATCATGAGCGCATTTGCAGAAATGGAAGCAGAATTAATTCGTGAACGAGTATTGTCTGGACTAGAAGCTGCAAAAGAAAAAGGAATCACGTTAGGAAGACCGATTGAAAATAAAAATTTAAAGACTGTTATTGATCAATATATGAATACAGACTTATCGATTACAGAAATCGCAAAATTAAATCAAATTTCAAGACCTACTGTTTATAATTACTTAAAAAGAGAAAATATACCTAAGCGTAGCAAAATTCTGTAATAAAAAAAAGCTATTCAAGATCCCTTCACAGGGCTCTTGAATAGCATTTTTTTATTTGATTCGCATCATACGATCCGTTTCACGTTTCATGTCTTTGCGTTTTAAATCTTCACGCTTATCATAATTTTTCTTACCTTTAGCTAAACCAATCAATACTTTTGCGTATCCGTCTTTAATATAGACTTTTAAAGGAATCAATGTATTTCCGGTTGCTTTAGTTTCATTTAATAGACGCAAAATTTGTTTTTTATGCATCAATAATTTACGAACACGCAAGGGATCGTGATTAAATTGATTTCCTTGCTCGTAAGGACTGATATGCACATTGTGCAAGTATATCTCGCCATTTTGAATTTTGGCATAGCCATCTTTCAAATTGATGCGAGCTCCTCGAACGGATTTAATTTCTGTTCCTTGCAACACCATACCTGCTTCAACGGTATCTATAATCGAATAGTCATGACGCGCTTTTCTATTTTGGGCAACTAATTTGCCATCGCCTTTTGGCATATGCATTTCGCCTCCTTTGGTTCCTTAAAACAACTTTATTTTTTCTTTTTCTTTTTGGCCACAGCTGTATAAAATGGTTTTTTACCATTTTTTGCTTTCGTTTCACTTTTAGTTGAATGATTGTCATTGAAGGAAACTTTCATTTTCTTTTTCTTACCAGTTTCTTTCTTTTTATAGCCGCTATTTGTTGATGTGCGCTCTTCGATTCTTCCTCTGCGCTTACTATCACCTCGACCTCTTCCTTTAGCAGGACGATCTTTAAGGGCTGTTTTAGGGGCATTAGGATCTGGAACAATTGAAAAATCAATTTCTCTTGTTTCAACATCAGCTTTTTCAACTTTTATTTTGATTGGCTGACCAATTTTATACGTAACTCCAGTTCGCTCACCAACTAGCATTAAATGACTTTCAACAAAATTGAAATAATCTTCTTTCATATTCGACATATGAATTAAGCCTTCAATTGTATTTGGCAATTCAATAAACATTCCAAATTTTGTTACTGAACTAATCACACCTTCATAAATTTCACCGACTTTATCCGCCATGTATTCTGTTTTCTTAAGCGAATCGGTTTCACGTTCTGCATCCACTGCGCGACGTTCCATTTTCGAACTTTGCTCTGCAATGTCTGGCAATAGATTTTCCCATTTAGTCTGCTGCTCGTCCCCAATGCCATTGTCTGCATAAGAACGAATCAGGCGATGAACGATTAAATCAGGATAACGACGAATTGGGGAAGTAAAGTGCGTATAAAACTCTGCTCCTAAACCGAAATGGCCCAGTGGATCCATATCGTATTTTGCCTGTTTCATACTACGTAACAACATCGTTGAAACAACGGCTTCTTCTGGTTCACCACTCACTCCTGCTAATACTTTTTGCAATTGCTTTGGTGATACATCTTGACTCGTTCCTTTAACCACGATTCCAAAAGCCGTCACAAATTCCATAAAACGTTGCATCCGGTCTGAATCTGGCTGTTCATGGATACGGTAGATAAAAGGTACATTTAATTTGAAATAGTGCTCTGCTACCGTTTCATTTGCAGAAAGCATAAAGGATTCGATCAAACGCTCTCCAACACCACGTTCACGCATCAAAATTTCTTTTGGATGACCGTTCTCATCCACAACAATTTGAGCTTCTGGCGCTTCAAAATCAATCGCGCCACGTGCTTTACGTTTTGCGACTAAGATTTGATGAAGTTCTCCCATTAATTCAAACATTGGTACTAATTCTTCGTATTCTTTACGAATCTCAGGATCTTTCTCCATTAAAATTTGATTGACTGCAGTATACGTCATACGACGTTTTGAATGAATCACACTTGGGAAAATTTTGTGATTCACTACTTCTCCTGCCGAATTGATTTCCATTTCACAACTCATAGTCAAACGATCCTCAAAAGGATTCAGTGAACATAAGCCATTTGATAAACGGTGTGGCAACATAGGAATCACACGATCTGTTAAATACACACTTGTTGCTCGTTCAAAAGCTTCCGCATCTAATGGGCTATTTTCAGTTACGTAATAAGACACATCTGCAATATGCACGCCTAAATGATAGTTTCCGTTGGCTAACTTGCGGACTGTAACAGCATCATCTAAATCTTTTGCATCCTCGCCATCAATCGTTACAATCAATTCCTGGGTTAAATCCGTACGTCCTTTGCGGTCTTCGTCTGAAATCTGCTCAGGAACTGCATCGGCTTGTTTCAATACTTCTTCTGGAAATTCAGTTGGAATACCATGTTTATAAACAACCGTTAAAATATCTACACCTGGGTCATTTTTGTGCCCGATTGTTTTTGTTACAATTCCTTGCATACTTGTTGGAAAAGCAACGTCTGGATAATAGGTAATTTCAACTAAGACCATCGCACCATCAACAGGTTTGATACCTTTTGCTTCAATAAACACTTTATAGTTGCTTAACTTTTTATCTTGAGGCACTACGTAACCATATAAATCCGTTTCTTCAATTCCCTCTTCACTATAGGCATAAAATTCGCCTACAAATTGATGAAATTTACGCTCGATAATCGCTTCAACGGATCCTTCTGCTCCACGATCACGCCAAGGCTCTGCTACGCGACTAATGTCGATTTTTACAATATCGCCATCTAACGCAAAGTTGGTATGGCCTTGTGGAATGTAAACATCGTCATCCTCATCTTCAATTGAAACAAAACCAAAGCCTCGATCATTTGCACGAAAGATACCTTCTAATCCTGGTTTTTCTTTTGGCAACTTAAAATGACCTTTTTTATTCAACTCAACGGCCCCTTCTTGCTCCATTTTAGCTAAGGCTCCTACTAACAATTTAAAATCAGCCGCATTCGTTAGGCCTAAACTTTCACTAATATCTTTGACTGAAAAAGATTTTTTCTTACTATTTTCAAGGTAGACTAAAATCGTGTCCTTGATTGTTTTTTTATTTTCCATTTAATTTATCCCTCATTCCAAGATAACTGGTTTAAAAAGGCTAGCACATCTTTTTCAAGTTCGTGGTGAGCCTTTCCAACCGTTATCACATGACTACTATTTTCATACCAATGAAATGTTACAGCTGCATTGGTTAAAGCTTCTTTTAGTTGATAAGCGGCGTTTGCATCAATCAATTCATCTTTACCTGCTTGAGCAATGAAGAAGGCTTCTGTAATCGTTGAAAGCTTTTGTTGGATGCTTCGCGTGAATTCTTGAATCTCTTGTAGCTGCTGTTCGACTTCTTTTTGAATCGTAGGCAATTTTACATTGATTTCATCAGCTGATTCTCCAGCAATTTTTTTTACCGTTTTAACATAATTTAAAAATGATTTTAAAACCAGTGAATAGTCTCCCATAAATATTGGCGAGCAAAGAGTTCCACCACCAAGAACCCGTTCTTCTTCTATGGCTTTCGTTGCAAAAATACCACCTAGCGACAACCCCATAACGGCAATTTCTTGATAGCCTTTTTCGCGTAAAAAAGCGAGGGCTTTCTTAGTATCTTCCCACCAATCCAGAGGTGTTGCTGCTAAAATATCTTCTGGATTAAGCGTTCCGTGACCTGTAAAGTGCGGTGCGTACACCGTATAATTTTCTTTTTCTAACGCTCTACCTAGCATCCGCATATCTGCTGAACTGCCTGTATAGGCGTGTAATAAGAGCACCGCTCTTGGGCCATTTTCAAAGAAAAAAGGTTTTGGCAAGACAATCTTTGGCATGAAACTTCCTCCTACTCAACTCATTCTATCTTCTATTTTACTGTATTTTTCTTTAATTGTATAAAATTATTGTTTTAAAATCGATAAATTTCTCATTTTTACTAAAAAGAAAACCACCTGTTTAAAATACAGGTGGCTCATTAATTTGTTTATTTTGCTGTTAAAAAGGCAAGTGCGATGGTAAGAACGAAAAATACAATTCCTAACACAACTGTCACACGTTGTAATACGGCTTCAAAACCGCGTGCTTTTTGTTTTCCAAATAATTGTTCAGCTCCACCAGTTAAAGCACTGGACGCGCTGTTTGTTTTAGTTGGTTGCATTGTAACGACAATAATTAACAAAACTGAAACTACTAACATAGCAATTAAAAGTGCATTATACAAATTTATTGCCCTCCCGTCTGTTCTAAACATTTCATATATCTTAACTTTAGCATAGTTTTCAGAATATTACTAGTAAAGTTCGCTATTTTTTTACACCCTGTTATTATTTCTCTGTTACGTAGGCCCATTTATAAGAATAGTTCGCTCCAACAAGGTGACTGACGATTCCTTTCACGTATGATTTTTCTAAAACAGCTCGGGAACGCTGGTAAATTGGCGCAATATTATAGTCATCTAACAGAATTTTTTCTGCTTCTTCCATATCACTCCATCTTTTGTCTAGCTGAGCTAAATCAGTTGATCCAATTGCATCAACTAACGCATCATACTCCTTGTTAGAATAACTTGTTGTATTATAACTTTTACCTGTTTGGAAAATATCTAAATACGCCATTGGATCACTATAATCCGCACTCCAACCAGATAATTGAATGTCGTAGTCTTGTTTTGAATCTAGTTCTAACCGAACTTTAAATGGAACATTTTTTAAGCTAACTTTAAGTCCAGTTAAGTTTGACTCCCATTGACCTTGCATAAATTCAGAAGATTTTTTAGCGCTGTCTGTATCACCAGAAAGTAACTCTATTGTTAACGTCTCTACTCCTAGTTCTTTTAAGCCTTTTTTCCAAGCCGCTTGTGCTTCTTTTTTATTAAACGTTTGAAGATCACCGCTGGATTTTCTAAAATCAATTTTCCCATCTGGTGATTTTACTAAACCGGCTGGTATTAATCCATTCGCTACAATAGAATCATTTTGTAAAACGGTATCCACATAGGCTTTTTTATCGTAAGACAAAGCCAATGCTTTTCGAATATTTTGATTAGCTAATGGTGTTTTATTTCCAGCTTTTTCTTGATTGAATTGAAAATAAAAAACAGAAGATTCTGGAATAGATTTTAGATTAGGATCTTCCTGATAGTTAGCTAAATAGTCTCCATCAATCGTAGTGATATCTGTAGCATCACTATCAAATAAATTAATCCGAGCTGAATTTTCTTTGACAACATCGACATTAATTGTATCTAATTTAACAGTCTCCTTATCCCAATACATTTGATTTTTTTGATAGACCCACGTTAAACCCGTTCCATCCCATTTTGTTAAAGTAAAAGGACCATTATAAATCATAGATTCACTTGTTGTTGAATACCGATTTCCTTTTTCAGCAACGTATTTTTGATTTTGTGGAAAAAAAGTTGGCGTTGTTAATAATCCTTTAAAATAAGGAACATTCGCAACTAACTGGATTTCTAACGTTTGATCATCTAACGCTTTAACACCGAGTTCATCAATCGATTTTTCGCCTTTTTGAATTTCGATTGCATTTGCTAAAACGCCCTCAAATAAGTAAGCAAATGCCGCTCCTGAAGCTGGATCAACTGTTTTTTTCCAAGCATAAACAAAATCATTAGCTGTAACTGGATCGCCATTAGACCATTTTGCCTCTTTTTTTAGTTTGAATGTATAGGTTAACCCGTCCTTGCTAATTGTTGGCTCTGCTGAAGCCATTCCTAATTCGACTTCTCCATCTTTAGTTGCTCGATAAAGCCCTTCAAAAACATTATTCATTACAACAGAGCTCACTCCATCAACATTTAAGGCGGTATCCATCGAAGGAATTTCTGCTGTTTCAATAATGGTTAACTCCTGTTTTTTTGCTAGTGTTTCCTTTTTCACTTGTTTTGTTGACTGATTGCTGACCTCTTCTTTTTGATTCCCACCACAAGCTACTAAAATCGTCATTACTAACACTGTACTTGACACCATTCCCAGTTTTTTAACGTTCATCCAAGCACCTCTTTTTAATCTTATTTTAATCTAATTCTAATTTTAACAAAACCATTATTTAATTACAAACATTTTTTTATTATTAAAAAAAAGAAACTGACACGTTATCAAATTAATGAATGCCAGTTTCTTTTAATTTCCTTTAATAAACTTCGTAACTTTCACCAGTTTGCAAACCTCGTACACTTTTAACAAATGCATTGGCTACCTTTTCAGCACTCACTGGATTGAATCCTACAAAGAAATCTTGGTATTTATCCCAGGATTCTTTCAATACATTTGGACTAACCGTGTTGATGCGAATTCCTCTTGGCAATTCAAGCGCTGCTGATTTGGCAAAGGCTCTGACACCCCCATTGGCTAATGCAGCGGATGCCCCTTGATAAATAGGATCATCCATCATAATTCCAGTAACTAATGTAAAACTGCCTTTATCCTTAACAAAATCAGTTCCTAATAAAACAATATTTACTTGTCCTAACAGTTTATTTGTCACACTTACTAAATTGTCTTCAACTGTCATTTCTTTTAAGGGTCCAAAATGAGCAGCTCCTGCAGTCACAATCACAGCATCTATCTTGCCAGTTTTTTCAAACAACGACTGAATACTGTCTACTGAGCTGATATCTACTGGGTATTCTTTCGAATGACGACTAGCAATTAACACTTCGTAATTTTTTTCTAATTCCTTAGCTACTGCCGTACCAATTGTTCCTGTTCCACCAATAATCAAAGCTTTTTTCATCTGACAACGCCTCTTTTCTTTCAATAAAATTCTTCATTACTCAGTGTACGCCACTTTATTTTTTTGAACAACTTTTTTTACTCGTAAAAAAATAGGACTTAGACGGGAAAATCTAAGTCCTATCTTTTTAATGACTAGCTAAATCATGGATGAATAATCCACTTAACAATTTGGGTTCAAACCAAGTTGATTTAGGTGGCATAATTTTCCCACTATCCGCAACTTGAAGCAATTGCTCCATCGTCGTTGGAAACATAGCAAAGGCAACTGTAAAAGTACCGGCGTCAACTAAGCATTCTAACTCCTCTAAGCCTCGGATTCCACCAACAAAATCAATCCGCTTATCTGTTCGGATATCTTCAATTCCAAATAACGGCGTCAACACTTCGTTTTGTAAAATCGATACATCAAGACGAGCCACCTCATCCGTTGGAATTGCTTCAGGCTTCACAGTGAGTTGATACCAAACCCCTGCCAAATACATGCCTATTATTTTTTCTTTAGCTGGTTTAAAAACTTCCGTACCAACTTGACTCACGATAAATGATTTTTTCAATTCCTCTATAAAATCAGTTTTTATTGGAACATTTATCACTCGATTATAGTCTAGAATTGCTAATTGCTCCTTCGGAAATAAAACAGATAAAAAAGAATTAAATTCTGCATCGTCTTTTGCATTTGGAAATGCTTCACGACGTTTGATTCCTACTTTCACTGCAGATTCCGTACGGTGATGACCATCAGCAATATACAAAGCATCGATGTCAGTAGCAAATAGTGCTGTCAAACGAGTAATCATAGCTTCTTCGTTGATAACCCAGACCTCATGAGTTACCTGATGAAAGCTTTCAAATTTATAGATGGGAGTATGTTTTTGCTGCCAGTCGGCAATCAAATCATTTACCGTTTCATTTTCACGATACGTTAAAAAAATAGGACTGGTATTGGCATCACACGCATCAACATGGCGAATACGATCTAATTCCTTTTCTTCTCTAGTAAATTCATGTTTTTTTATTTTCCCAGCTATATAGTCATCGATAGACGTACACACCACTAATCCAGTTTGACTACGCCCGTTCATGGTTAGACGGTACAAGTAATAGTGTTCCTGCGAGTCTTGTGTCAGCCACTGCTTTGAAATAAATTCTTTTAAATTTGCTGCTGCTTTTTGATAGACGACTTCGGCATAGGGAGAGCTTTCTTTTGCCAAATCTACTTCGGCTTTATCTATGTGTAAAAAAGAATAAGGATTTTCGCTGGCCAGTACTCTTGCCTCTTCCGTGTTTAGCACATCATAAGGCAACGAAGCAATTTGTTTGGCGTAATCAGGATTCGGACGAATCCCTTTAAACGGTTTAATTTTAACCATAATTTCCTCCTAATTTCAAAAAGTGGGTTGCTGATTTTCTAATACTCTAATTTTAATAATATTTTCAACGGTTTTCAGTTTAGCTACAATTTTTTCTAATTGATCCGCTGATGTACCTTCTAAATCAATCAAAGTGTATGCATGTTCTCCCTTGCTTCGATTAATCATATTTACAATATTAATTCCATGATTAGCCAGTTCAATCGTCATCGTTCCTACCATACTCGGTACATTTAAATGAATCAAGGCTAACCGAATCGGTGCTTGAAAATCCATCTCAACCGTTGGGAAATTGACTGAACGTTTAATATTTCCAGTTTCTAAGAAGTACTTCAACGTTCTAGCAGCCATTTTTGCACAATTCACTTCAGCTTCAATGGTAGATGCTCCCAAATGAGGCAAGACTAGAACCTTCTCATTGCCGATAAACTGCTCGTCAGCAAAATCCGTAATATATTGCTTCAAATGACCATCAACTAATGCCGTCGCTACTGCTTTATTGTCTACTAATTCACCCCGAGAAAAATTCAATAAAACAGCCTCTTTTTTCATTAAAGCTAACTTCTCATGATTAATCAACTGTTTTGTTTGAGGCAACAAAGGAACATGAATGGTAATATAATCACAGGTTCTTAATACTTCCTCAATTGTTAAAGCACGCTTCACTCGACTTGAAATTGTCCATGCTGTATCCACAGAAACATAAGGATCATATCCTACCACATTCATTCCAATTCGGTAAGCATCATTAGCAACCATTGCACCAATCGCACCTAAACCGATGACACCTAATTTTTTATCTTGCAATTCAGTTCCAGCAAATCGTTTTTTCTCGCCTTCAACAATTTCCTCAATATTGCTGCCCGTTACGGTTTTCACCCAATTGGCCCCTTCTAAAATCGGTCTAGCAGCTAATAATAAATTAGCTAAAACCAGTTCTTTCACGGCATTAGCATTCTCTCCTGGCGTATTAAAGACAACTATTCCTTTTTCAGTACATGCCTCAACGGGAACATTATTGACTCCCGCTCCTGCTCTACCTATTGCAAGAACGCTATTTGGCAACTCTTCTTCCGTAATTTTATGACTGCGAATTAATAAGGCATCTGGTGTTTCGCTTTGATTTAATTGGTAATGCTCCTCATTAAATTTTTTTAAACCGGCTTTAGCAATCGCATTATAGGTTTTAATTTGAAACATGTAGCGGCGCCTCCTCTGTTTTTTTAGTAAATGTATCCATAAATTCAATTAACGCCTTGACGCCTTCAATTGGGAAGGCATTGTATAAACTTGCTCTCATTCCACCGACTGAGCGATGCCCTTTTAAGTTCACTAAACCTGCTTTTTCTGCTTCTTCAACAAATTGTTTATCGATGGCAGCATCTCCTGTTACAAAGGGAATATTTGTCAACGACCGAGACCCACGCTCTACTGGTGATGAAAACAAAGACGATTGGTCTAAGTAATCATAAAGAAGCTGCGCTTTTTTTCGGTTGATAGCTTCAATTGATTTTACTCCACCCAGTTCTTTTAGCCATTCGAACACTAATTTTGCCACATAGATCGCAAAAGTTGGAGGTGTATTGTACATTGAATTATTTTTTTCTTGAACAGAATAATCTAACATCGCCGGCAGATTGTCAACTAAACGAATCAAATCCTTTCGAATAATTACCACTGTTAAACCAGCAGGTCCAATATTTTTTTGAGCTCCTGCATAAATAAGGCCAAAATCAGATACATCATATTCACTTGAAAGAATATTGGATGACATATCCGCAATAACGGGAATTTCTATCCCTGTTGGAACTTCAAAATAAGTCGTTCCTTCTATTGTATTGTTTGTTGTAATGTGTAAATAATCATAATCAGCTGTTACTGCTGGAATAGTTGGAACTTTTTTAAATTGATCTTGCTGTGAGCTTGCAATCACATCTACTGTTAAATCAGGTATTTTAAGTGCTTCTTCGATTGCTTTTTCAGACCAAGAACCACTATTTACATACGCTACTTTTTTATTTTGCGCAAGATTCATCGGTATCATTGAAAACTGCAAGCTCGCTCCACCTTGTAAAAAGAGCACACTGTAATGATCTGGTATTGACATTAATTCACGTAAAAGACATTCAGCATCATCAATAATTGCTTGAAAAAGGGAGGATCTATGACTCAATTCCATCACGGACATGCCACTGCCAGCATAATCCAACATTTCGTCTTGAACTTTTTTTAACACAGAACTTGGTAAAACAGCCGGTCCTGCAGAAAAATTGTACACTTTCTTCATCTTATCTTCCCCTTTATCCCTTTTTACATCCTCATTATTTTCTAATCAAAAAGAATATATTTCTCATTATATCAGAAAAATACGAATAAAAAACGATAAAACGATAATTAATTACATACTTTAACAATTTAAACGGTTTTTTTAAATAAAAAAAGTAGCTATAACACGAAATACACGAATGATAAAACTATACCTTTTCTCATTTAATCAAAAAAACTACTAAATCAAAAGAATGTTTCCTTTGATTTAGCAGTCTGCTTATTTTTGTTTTTCAGTTTCAAATATTTGTAAAATATAATAATTTTCGGCTTCTGGAATGTCAATATTCAACTTGGTTTTAATCGATTGATTGGCTTTTATGACAGCATCATAATAATCAGAAGCTTGATTGTCCATCTCGTCAACCACCGCCATTGTATCATTTAAAAGCGTTCGCTCAATTGCACCCGCAATGTGCATGACCAATCCAATAATAAAGCTATTACTAAAAGTCTGATTTTTTTCCTCTGCTACAATTTGGCAATAATCCCATAGTACATCAATCACTTTATGTGGATTAATAAAAGTGAAGTAGCCTTTCATATAATCTTCGCAAAGCTCTTTCGTTAATATTGGTACCACCTGTGTTGATTCTAAAGCTAGATTGGCTCCCACCAAATCACGAATTCGATCTGCACCTCCCCCTTGAATCAATTCATCCAATGGAATAAACGGAACATCCAGTGTTGGTTTCACCACTCCAGTAGTAGCAATAATTTGATATTCTTGGGCTAAGTTTTGAATTGTCTGATCGACATCAATTAGCGATAGCGGAATCACTGTAATCGAATCATCCATCAAACTCTCTAGCGCCGCTTCGATAATTTCTTTAATTTGCTTAGCCGTTCCCTCGCCTGTTGAACAAATCGTAATAATAGCTTTAGGCTTGTTAAATTCCAATAAGTCTTTTTCTGGAAGCTCTTCTGGATCAAAATCTAAAAACGTACTATATCCTCTAAATTGTTTCAATGAGTCAAAAATACTGATCAAATCGTTATCAATTAACGATGTTTTTCTAGCCGCCTCTAGTACCACAGGAGTAGTCACCATATCAATCGTCCGCACTTGTATACCCGTTTCTTCTGTAATCCTTGGGCCAAATGTGCTAAGTGAGCCCATATCGACTAATAACATCACGCCAT
Source organism: Carnobacterium sp. GW821-FHT04C06 (assembly GCF_059420345.1). Classification (NCBI taxonomy): domain Bacteria; kingdom Bacillati; phylum Bacillota; class Bacilli; order Lactobacillales; family Carnobacteriaceae; genus Carnobacterium; species Carnobacterium sp. GW821-FHT04C06. The sequence continues at coordinate 167,570 of NZ_JBWKTN010000002.1, read as the reverse complement.
TTCCTTCATCAACGGCTATTACTTGATCCTTAACTAAATCAAAAGCTGTATGAGGATTCATTTCAAGTGGCATATCTACCGAATGGATATTATTTGCACTTAATAATTTTGAGACGACCTGTACCATACTTGAAGCTGTGCTTTTTCCATGGGCAGCAACGACAATTCCAACTCGACCAGCTGTATTCTCTTGTTTTAAAGATGCCAATAACATTGTCAAATACCAACACTCTACCTCGGGTACATCCATTTGATATTTTTGATAAATGTGTTCTTTAATCATCAATGCCACTTGATATTCATCTTGATACTCGACAATTAGCTCTTCCAAATTATCGTTTTTGCTAATAGGTAGATCCCCTTCTTTTGCACGTTTAATAAACGAACTTAAGTGAAGACTCATAGCATAAAGAAAATTATCTTGAAATTGGTAATTTAATTTTTTTTCGGCTAATTTTCGAATTTCTTTTGTTAAGGTAATCACCTCGTCATCCACAATATCCGTCAAATTGCTTTCTTTATTATAAGACATTTGATTTTGTTTATAGAATGATTTTAAATGTAAATTGATATCTGTCGTAATAAAATTATTAATATGCTCTTTGTCTAAGCCTTCAGCCTTCAACAGGGCAGCTTTATCTCCAATAATTTCATAGAGGTTATAAGGCAATTCATAAGCATCTTCATGATTCACAAAGATCGAATCCTTTGGCAAAATTTTAATACGTGGTTCAAGGTATTTTGAAATTTCATTTAATTCGGTACGATTTTTAGCTAAATGAACTAAGCCTTCTTTTATACTCGCTGTCAAAGCTTCCATAGTAATATGAATCTCATTACTATTATCCATGCTATTTAAAAAACCTTTCGCGCAAGCCAGTTGAATATTTGATTTTAATTGCCCAATATTTCCATAAGTGACACTACCTAAAAGGGATTTTACTGCATCTTCATCAATAATAATTTCTTTATTAATCCGTTTTGCTTCAATTGAAAGCAAGAGCTTTAATAACTGAATTTTTTCTTTGGCTGGACGTTCACTAAAAGCAGGCAATTGAATCGTAATTGGAATTCGTCTAACAAAGGTGGATAACAATGCTGATTCAGGATTTTCTGTGGTTGCGCAAACAATTCGCACATTTGAAGATACTTTTTCACCAGTATCTCCCATTTTTTGAAAAGTGCCATTATCCATAAAATAAAACAGCATTTCTTGACCTTCTGGTGGTAAGCGATGGATTTCATCAAGAAAGAGCATGTTGTTATTTGCTTTCATCAATAGACCGTCTTTAGCTTCACTTGCACCTGTAAATGCACCTTTGACATGACCAAATAAATGCGACATTAGCAATTGTGGATTTTGTGAATAGTCTGCACAGTTAAAGACAATCATAGCTTGATTTTCTTCAATAATTTTCTTATTTTGTGAGTATTGATACATAGCATTGGCAAAGAAAGTTTTCCCAGACCCCGTTGGTCCGATGATTAGACTATTTAATCCTTTAGGAGGATAAAATAATGCCGCTTTTGCTTGCTCCACTTGATTTTTCAAACTCCCCTTAGAGCCAATCATATAGTCAAATAGATCTTTATCATTAGACGATTTTGGTGTTGAAATTTGCTTTTCTTTGTTTTTAGAAAGTAAATTGGTTTCTTTATAGGATACTACTTTCTTAGTTAAGGGCTTCCATTGTTGTGTTCCTTTATCAACATAGCGAACCGGGCGCCCCTCTAGCTTTATGATGTGTCCTTCGCGAACAAGTAAATTAAGCTCTTTACTAACATTCGTCCGAACAATTTCTAACGCTTCTGATATCTCACTAGTTGTTAAGCCGCCCCCAAATTCAAGCTCTTCTTGACTGAGGTCTTCAGTGTTATCTTTTACATACTGATAAATACGATCCTTACGTTTCATTTCATCACCAGCCCCTACATTCAATTGTTCTAGTTATTATTTTAGATGAATTTTAATAAATGAGCAAGCTTTTAATGTTATTTAAAAAATTGTACAAAAAAAGAGCTTAGTAATAAATTACTAAGCTCTTTGAACAATTAAGTTTTAAAGCTTACGCTTTTTCAACGTTAGCTGCTTGAGGTCCACGGTTACCTTCTTCAACTTCGAAAGAAACTGCTTGTCCTTCTTCTAAAGTTTTGAATCCGTCTCCACCGATAGCTGAGAAATGTACGAATACATCGTCACCATTTTCGCGTTCGATAAAACCAAAACCTTTTTCTGCGTTAAACCATTTTACTGTACCTTGTTCCATAATAAAATTCCTCCTCATGCGCCGTATAGGCACTTAATTTATTCTTGCTTAACGGTATGAATCGGAATGTTCTGAAACAATTCTTTTCTTTACCTAACAAAAACACTAAAGTAAGTATAGCATGGATTTATTTATAATACAAGCGATTTTAACTACTTTTTGTAAAATAATAAAAAAAATAGTGGATTTTTTTATTTAAATGGAATTTTGATTATAATATTTAATTATGAAAGAGTATTATTTAAGAATAAAAAAAGAAAGCCTTCCTTTTACAGGACAGGCTTTCTATCTATTTTATTATGAACGCTTTTTAACTCCTACTAGTCCAATCATCCCAATGAATGAACTAATTGCCAACCAAAAACTAGACTTGCTCTTAGTTTCTCCTGTTTGAGGGAGCGTTTCTGTTTTAGAAGTTGTTGCCTCTGGAAGAACATTTGGTTTTTGATTTGCTATCGGCGTTCCTTGATCCGCTGGTTTTGTTGGATTAATCGGTGCCACTGGTTGCATTGGATCTTCTGGTTTAGGCTCTGCTTTTTTATTTATTGAAAATTTACCTTTGGAAGTATCCGTTAAGCCTTCTGGAGTAGTCTCTGTAAACGCAACCGTATAGTCACCATCGGCTAAGGCATCCATTTCTGATTGCGGAACTTTCCCACCTGTTCCTGAAGCTACTGGTTTGCCTTCTTTATCATAAATCACCCAGCCTAAGCTTGATTCAGGATGTTTTTGTGTTCCTGTTATGGATTCTGGGTTGACTGTTTTATCAACAGTCGTTGTTGTTTCTGGATGACGCAATTTAAATTCGTCTGATGAAGAATGCGTTAAGCCTTCTGGGCTTGTTTCAGTAAATTTAACTTTATAGTCGCCATCTTTTAAACCTTCAATTTCGGATAATGGGACTTCATTTCCCACTCCAGATGCTACTGTTTTACCATCACTATCATAAATGACCCACTCAAGACTTGATTCCGGTAATTTTTGTGTACCCGTTACGGATGCTGGATTTACTGGTTTATCAACTATTGTTGTTGTTTCTGGTCGACGAATTTCAAATGTATCAGATGAACTATGAGTATCACCATCTGTACTTGTTTCGGTAAACTCAATTTTATAATCGCCATTTTCTAACTCTTTCATTTCTGATGATGGGACTTCGCTTCCTAGTCCAGACGCTATCGGCTTCCCGTCCTTATCATAAATGACCCAACCTAAGCTTGAGTCTGGTAATTTTTGAGTACCAGTTAGTGATTCTGGATTAATTGGCTTATCGACTGTTGTAGTTGATTCTGGACGACGAATTTTAAATTCACCAGAAGAGGTATCTGATATTGCTTCTGGGCTCATTTCAGTGAATTTAACTGTATACTCCCCATCTGCTAAAGCCTTAATAACTGTCATTGGCACTTCATTACCTGGACCCGTTGCTATCGGCTGATTATTTTTGTCGTAGATAGTCCAAGTTAGCTCTGAATTCTCTATTTTTTTTGTCCCAGTTAATGATTCTGGATTAATTGGTCGATCCACAAGCGTCGTTGATTCTGGATGACGAATCTCAAAATTGTCATTGGTTTTATTTGTTAAAGGATTGCCATGCATGGTTTTACCTGTAACCGTTGTTTCAATCGTATACTTGCCATCCCCTAAAGTTTGCATCTGTTCAGGCGTTACATCACCCGTTCCTTCTAAAATGAAGCCATTCTCACCTTTAATCACCCACCCAATAACTGCTCCTTCTTTCGCTGAGGAATGATCAACTGAGATTGGGTTGTACTTTCCATGAATTCCATTAATGGTTAAATTAATGTCGATAGATTCTTTGTTGACTTGAACAAGAGTTGTATTTGGTCTAACCGGAGCACCTATAAATTTTTCTATAGATACCTCAACATAGTAAATACCATCTGAATAAGTAGATAAGTCAATTACTGTATTATTTGTGTAATCTCCTATATAAATAGCTGGTACCGAAAAATGCTCATCATAAATCGCGTAACTCATTGGTCCAGTATTATCTCCCTTATAATCAACTTGGACAGAGTTTCCTTGATCTACTATAAACATCGCGTTACTAAACGGCATGTAATATCCATCATTAGCTGTCAAAAACCATTCTCCAAAAGTATCAAGTCCACTACCACCTATACCTTCATATAGTAATGGATATGAACTTGAATTTGAACCAGATTCTCCTTCAGCATCTACTTGATTAGGAATATTTAACCCTATCAGCAGTCCACTAAATAAAACTAAACTCCCTAAATATTGCTTTTTCATAAAATTATATTCTCCTTCATTAAGTGATTTTTTACAGACATTTTTTGTCTACAAATTCATTTCGTAAAGAAAATTATAACACATTGAATTTAATTTTTATTTTTTACTTTTTCTTTAGTTACAGACATAAGTTGAACATTATCTTTACTCGTAAAATCTTTTTATACGCGGTAAGAACACTAATAATGGGAATTAATATGTTTTAAAATACAACCCACATTATAGTAAACTTTGAGGTCTACTCATCATTTAAATATCTTTTTTTAGCTAAAAAAAGATCCACTTTGTTTAATTAAACAAAGTGGATCTTTTCAAATTGCAATGAATGTTCATTACAATGAATAAAAATTATTTATTTTTTAAGTTGTAGAAAGAATCTAAACCTTGATAAACAGCTAAGTCGCCTAATTGGTCTTCAATTCTTAATAATTGGTTGTATTTAGCAATACGGTCTGTACGGCTCATTGAACCAGTTTTGATTTGTCCAGCATTTGTTGCAACAGCGATATCCGCAATTGTTGCATCTTCAGTTTCACCAGAACGGTGAGAAACTACTGCTGTATAACCAGCACGTTTAGCCATTTCGATAGCATCAAATGTTTCTGTTAATGTACCAATTTGGTTAACTTTGATTAAGATTGAGTTTGCAATACCGTTTTCGATACCACGAGCAAGTTTTTCAGTGTTTGTAACGAATAAATCGTCACCAACTAATTGAACTTTTTCGCCTAAGACTTCTGTTAAGTGTTTGAAACCTTCCCAGTCGTTTTCGTCAAGTCCATCTTCGATTGAGATGATTGGGTATTTAGAAACTAAATCTTCATAAAGTTTAACCATACCTTCAGCATCTAATTTACGTCCTTCAGAAGCTAAGTCATAAAGACCAGTTTCTTTGTCGTAGAATTCTGATGATGCAACGTCCATTGCGATTTTAACGTCAGAACCAGCTTTGTAGCCAGCTTTTTCGATAGCTTCGATGATAACAACGATTGCTTCTTCGTTTGATGATAAATCAGGAGCGAAACCACCTTCGTCACCTACAGCTGTGTTTAAACCTTTTGATTTTAATACTGCTGCTAAGCTGTGGAATACTTCTGCACCCATACGGATAGCTTCTTTAAATGATGGAGCTCCAACTGGCATAATCATGAATTCTTGGAAATCCACTTTGTTGTCAGCATGTGATCCACCATTGATGATGTTCATCATTGGAGTTGGCAATACTTTAGTATTGAATCCGCCTAAATATTGATATAAAGGAACATCTAGGTAATCAGCAGCAGCACGAGCTACAGCGATTGAAACACCAAGAATAGCGTTTGCGCCTAATTTACCTTTGTTAGGAGTACCATCTAATTCGATCATAGTTTTGTCAATCGCCATTTGGTCGCGAACGTCAAAGCCTAAGATTGCTTCAGAGATAACTGTGTTTACATTTTCAACTGCTTTAAGAACACCTTTGCCTAGGTAACGAGATTTGTCTCCGTCACGTAATTCAACCGCTTCGTGTTCACCAGTAGAAGCACCTGATGGAACCATACCACGTCCAAAAGCACCGCTTTCTGTGTAAACTTCAACTTCGATTGTTGGGTTTCCGCGTGAGTCTAAGACTTCACGAGCTAAAATATCTGTAATAAATGGCATTTTATTTCTCTCCTTTGAGTTTCAATAATTTTTTAGTGCCAAGGCGCATTCGTCCTTAGCTACATTTTAGTCAATTTTATCAATAGTTGCAATGAATTTCGTCAAATTCAAGGCAATCTTATCAATTATTTTTGAATTAAGCTTTCGCCAGTCATTTCTGCTGGTTTTTTAACGCCTAATAAGTCTAACATTGTTGGTGCTACGTCTGCTAAGCGGCCGCCTTCACGTAATGTAACACCTTTTTTAGTAACGATTACAGGAACCGGTACAGTTGTGTGAGCTGTATGCGGTTTGCCTTCTGGCGTTGTCATTGTTTCTGAGTTTCCATGATCGGCAAAGATGATTGCATAACCGCCTTTAGCAGTAATTGCATCCACTACGCGTCCTAAGTTTTCATCAACGGCTTCAATCGCTTTAATCGTTGGCTCTACCATACCAGAATGTCCTACCATGTCTGGGTTAGCAAAGTTTAAAATAATCGCATCATGCTTATCTGCTTCAATATCAGCTACTAAAGCATCGGTTACTTCGTAAGCACTCATTTCAGGTTGTAAATCGTAGGTTTCAACTTTAGGTGAGTTGATTAAAATACGATTTTCTCCTGGAAACTCTTCATTACGTCCACCGTTCATAAAGAACGTTACATGTGGATATTTTTCAGTTTCAGCGATACGTAATTGAGAAAGACCTTCGTTTGAAAGGACTTCACCAATCACATTTTTCATTTCGATTGGAGGAAATGCTACGTCTGCAACAATACTTGGATTGTATAAAGTCATCGTTACAAATTTAACGTTTTCCGCACGAGCGCCACGTTCAAAGAATGTCCATTCTTGATCTGTAAACGCATTTGACAATTGAATGGCACGGTCTGGACGGAAGTTAAAGAATACAACAGCATCGTTGTCTTCAATTTTCCCAACCGGTTGTCCGTCATTTCCAATAATTGCTGGAACAACGAATTCATCCATTTTGCCTGCTGCATAAGAGTCTTCAATGACTGCTTCTGCTGAATCGAACATTTTACCAGTTCCGTGTGCAATTGCGTTATACGCTTGCTCCACACGTTCCCAACGTTTGTCACGATCCATTGCATAGAAACGGCCAGATACTGTAGCGATTTCGCCATAGTTCAAGTCATTCATTGCATGTTGTAGTGTTTGAATATAACCTTTCGCTGAATCTGGTGCTACGTCACGACCATCTAAGAAAGCATGAACGTAAACATTTTTAACACCTTTTTCTTTAGCTGTTTTGATCAATGAAATTAAATGATTGATGTGGCTATGAACCCCACCATCAGATAAAAGACCGAATAAGTGTAAGCTAGAGTTATTTTCTTTTGTATGATCAAATGCACTGTTAATCGCTTCATTTTCTTGAAATTCACCGTCAACAATTGCTTTATCAATACGAGTTAAACTTTGATAAACGATACGTCCAGCACCAATATTGGTATGCCCAACTTCTGAGTTTCCCATTTGTCCTTCTGGTAATCCAACATCAAGACCAGCAGCCTTAAGTTGACCATGTGGATAAGTTTCCCAGTAACGATCAAAGTTTGGTTTGTTCGCTAAAGCAACGGCATTTCCCACAGTTTCGTTACGCAACCCAAATCCATCAAGGATAATGATTGCAACAGGTGATTTACTCATTATTTAACGGCCTCCAATAATGCTAAGAAAGATTCTGCTTCTAAGCTGGCTCCTCCTACTAAAGCACCATCAATATCAGACTGTGCCATGTATTCTGCAATGTTTTCTGGTTTAACAGAACCACCGTATTGAATACGAACAGCTTCAGCTACTTCTTTTGAGTATAATTTTTCAACTGTTTGACGAACAACTGCACATGTATCGTTAGCATCTGTTGAAGTTGAAGATTTACCCGTTCCGATTGCCCAGATTGGTTCGTAAGCAAGTACAGAAACTGAAACTTGTTCAGCCGATAAGCCTTTTAAAGCTCCTTCAATTTGTCCAGCAACCCATGCATTTGTTTCGCCAGCTTCACGTTGTTCTAACGTTTCGCCACAACAAATAATTGGTGTCATACCATTTTTGAAAATAGCATGAGCTTTTTTGTTGATGTCTTCATCTGTTTCATGGAAATACTCACGACGTTCAGAGTGACCAATGATTACATAGTCAACACCTAAATCATTTAATGCAGCTGGACTTGTTTCACCAGTAAAGGCGCCTGATTCTTCAAAATAACAGTTTTGTGCTGAAATTTTTAAATCTGTTCCTTTTGCTGCAGTTACTAATTCTTGTAAAAACAATGTTGGTGATCCGATTACTGAATCAACAGCTGAATTTGCAGGAATTTTAGTTTTAACAGCTTCTGCAAAAGCTAAAGCTTCTGATGCTGTTTTGTTCATTTTCCAGTTACCAGCGATAATTGGTTTACGCATAATGTGTTTGCCCCTTTAATTTTAATTTAAAATCAACAATAGGTCTTCTTTCTGACCGAATGTGAATCATGCTTCTAAAGCGCTGAGGCGCCAAGAATCAAAACTTCTTTTCGGAAGTCACAGTTCGTTCTTTCGAAACGAATGTGAATCATGCTTCTAAGGCGCTGAAGCGCCAAGAATCAAAACTTCGTTTCGAAAGCCACAGTTCGTTCTTTTAGACCGAATGTGAATCATGTTTCTAAGGCGCTGAAGCGCCAAGAATCAAAACTTCTTTTCGGAAGCCACAGTTCGTTCTTTCGGAACGAATGTGAATCATGCTTCTAAGGCGCTGAAGCGCCAAGAATCATGATTATTTATCAGAAATAGAATCCACGCCAGGTAATACTTTACCTTCTAGGTATTCTAGAGAAGCTCCGCCACCTGTTGAAATGTGTGTAAAGTCATCCGCAAAGCCTAATTGCATAGCTGCTGCTGCTGAATCTCCACCACCAATGATTGTTGTTGCGTCTTTTAATTTTGCAATTGCTTCACATACGCCGATGGTACCTTTAGCAAAGTTGCTCATTTCAAATACGCCCATTGGTCCGTTCCATACAACTGTTTTAGCGCCTTGTAATTCTTTTGTAAATAATTCAACTGTTTTTGGTCCTACGTCAAGTCCCATCATGTTAGCAGGAATTGCTTCGTGGATTTCAGTTGGAACATCATTACTGAATTCTGTCGCACATACAGAGTCAACTGGTAAAATCAATTTGCCGTTAGCAGATTCTAATAATGATTTTGCTAAGTCGATTTTATCTGTTTCTACTAATGATTTACCAATTTCTTTTCCTTGAGCAGCGTAGAATGTATAAGTCATTCCTCCACCAACAAGAACTTTGTCAGCAACCTTTAATAGATTTTCGATAACGCCAATTTTATCAGAAACTTTTGCGCCACCAAGAATTGCCACTAAAGGACGATCTGGGTTTTCAACAACGCCACCGATAAATTTGATTTCTTTTTCCATTAGGAAACCAGCTGCTGATTCTAAGTTAGAAGCAATTCCAACGTTAGAAGCATGAGCGCGGTGAGCTGTACCAAATGCGTCATTTACAAAAACGTCGCCTAGTGAAGCCCAATATTTACCTAATTCTGAATCATTTTTACTTTCTTTCTTGCCATCAATGTCTTCAAAGCGAGTGTTTTCAAACATAACCACTTCGCCATCTTTCATATCAGCAATAGCTTTTTCTAATTCAGCTCCACGAGTTTCAGGAACGAATGTTACAGGTTTTCCTAATAATTCGCTTAGACGTTCTGCAACTGGACGCAATGTTTTGTCTGCTTTGTCTTCTTCTGTTTTAACTTTACCTAAATGAGAGAAAACAATGACTTTACCATTTTGTTCAAGAATGTATTCAAGTGTTGGAAGTGCAGCAACGATACGGTTGTCGTTAGTAATAACGCCATCTTTCATTGGTACGTTAAAATCAGCACGAACTAGTACTTTTTTATCTTTTAAATCTAAATCAGTAACAACTTTTTTAGCCATGAGAGAAGCCTCCTATTGTTTATTAAAGACATAAAGAAAAGCGGGAAGCGCGAAGCTCCCCGCTTTTCAAAAATGTCAGAATATGCACATTTTAAAATTAAGAAATAATTAACCTAATTTTGCAAAGTATTCTAAAGTACGGATAAGTTGTGCAGTGTATGACATTTCGTTGTCATACCAAGCAACAGTTTTAACTAATTGGTGATCTCCAACAGTCATAACTTTAGTTTGAGTTTCGTCAAATAATGAACCGAAAGTCATACCAACGATATCAGAAGAAACGATTGCATCAGTATTGTAACCGAATGATTCGTTTGCAGCAGCTTTCATTGCAGCATTTACTTCTTCAACTGTAACTTTTTTGTCTAATACAGTTACTAATTCAGTTAATGAACCAGTAGCAACAGGAACACGTTGAGCAGCTCCGTCTAATTTACCTTGTAATGAAGGTAATACTAAACCGATTGCTTTAGCAGCACCAGTTGTATTAGGAACGATGTTTTCTGCAGCAGCACGTGCACGACGGAAATCTCCACCTGGGTGAGGACCATCAAGAGTCATTTGGTCACCTGTGTAAGCGTGAATTGTAGTCATAAGACCTTCAACAACACCAAATTTTTCTTCTAATACTTGTGCCATTGGAGCTAAACAGTTAGTAGTACATGAAGCACCTGAGATAACTGTTTCAGAACCATCTAAGATTTCATGGTTTACGTTGTAAACGATTGTTTTCATGTCGCCTGATGCAGGAGCAGAAATAACAACACGTTTAGCGCCAGCTTTTAAGTGTAATTCAGCTTTTTCTTGAGTTGTAAAGAAACCAGTACATTCAAGAACGATTTCAACACCAAGTTCGCCCCATGGAAGTTCTTCAGGGTTACGGTTAGCAAGAACTTTTACTTCTTTACCGTTAACATTGAAATAACCATCATGAACTTCAACGTCACCGTCGAAACGTCCTTGAGTTGTATCATATTTTAATAAATGAGCCAACATTTTTGCGTCTGTTAAGTCATTGATTGCAACAACTTCAATACCTTCTACTGCTTGGATGCGACGGAAAGCTAAACGTCCAATACGTCCAAAACCATTAATACCTACTTTTACTGTCATAACTAGATTTCCTCCTTTAGGAATTCTTGATTTATTATTTATTTTAAAGGGTTACCCCTTTTAAAATCTGGTTAGCTGCACCTTCGTCTGTAATCAACCATGTTTGACTTGGTGCGTTTTTCATATAAGCTTCTATTGCTGTTGCTTTTGACCTTCCACCAGCGATTGCCAGTACACAAGGAATCTTGGCTAAATCTTTCAATTGTAACCCGATGCGTGGAATTTTATAGACCACTTCACCAGCCTTGTTAAAGAAATATCCAAAAGCTTCACCAACTGCAGCTTGTTCTTTAATCAGAGCTAGAGCTTCTTCACTCATTCCTCTGCGTTCTGCCATTAGTTTGGCATCTCCAATACTGTGTAACACACATTTAGCCTTTGTGACCATTTTTAAAGTGTTGAAAACAGCTGGTTCTTGGAGTAATGGTTTATACGTTTCTTCACTGACTTGTTCTGGCACGTATAAAACTCGATTTTCGCCACCTGTATTTTCAGCCATTTGAGAACTTATCGTATTCGCTTGAATATTCACAGCTTCTCCAATGCCTCCTCTTGCAGGGACAAAGATCAGATGACGATCGTTGGACAAAGCTTTTGTCATTTGGTCTGCAACCTTTGCCATTGTCGTTCCACCCATAACGGCAATAATATTGTCGCCACTTGGAAGTAGAAAATCCAATGATTCTGATGTTGCATGCCCTAATTCTTCCATGACTTTCCTTTGTTCTTCACTATCGCCTGAGACAATTATGCAATGTTCTATTTGGAAATAAGTAGCCAATTCCTTTTCTTTTTCCCGCATTCCTAAAAGTTGTCCCATCATTTGATCTAACTCATGATAGACGTCTTCCCCAGTAACGGTTAACTCCATTCCTACCTTTGAAGTTTTAATAATGTTTTGCTTTTTTAAAAAATCTGTTTCAGTACGTAAAACACGTTCTGTTACATTCATTTTCCCAGCTAAAACACGTCTACCGACTGGCCCCAACAAATAGATATTGCGCAAAATCTGATACCGTTCTCTAAGAGTCTCCATAATATCAGGTGCTACTTTTTCAATAATAGATAATACATCTTGCTGCATAAGAGTGCCTCTTTCTTCCTTGGTCGTTTAATGACCATGTAAGTCGTTTCGCGACCCTGAGTGCTTAAAAAAATGAAGAGATCCTTAATGAAACAAAAACATTCATTTGACTGTCTGTAGGTTTGTTGTCATTTGTCGCAGTATTTCGCCTACCGCTTCCATCTCTTACACTAATCATTTTAACAGCTTACAAGCTATCTTTCAACTATAAAGTGCTTATTTTTCTATTCCTAAAAAAAATATTAATTTTTGTGTCTATCTTGTGACTAAATTATTTTGTTTCTTTATAACTTAATTCTTGTTTTGTAATTAAGTCTAAAATAAAAACCTGTTTCTTCTTATAACATAGAATAAAAAATCCACAGGTTTTTTATTAATCAAATCGTTTTCTTTTAGATGAAGAAGGAATGCCTAGAATATCCCGATATTTCGCAATCGTTCTTCTAGAAACATCAATTCCTTCTTCTTTTAATTGTTCCACTATTTTTTGATCTGACAGAGGTTTATGTTTATCTTCATTTTCTACACAAAATGCGACTCTTTTCCGAACAGAATCTCCTGAAATTTCCAATTCGTCTTCAGAATTTTGTATTTTTGATTGTTGCGTTTTTAATGAATTTGTGAAGAAACTTTTTAATTCGAAAATACCAAAACTAGTCTCTAAATATTTGCCATTAATGGAGCGACTTACTGTCGATTCATGAATATCAAGTTTTTCGGATATCTCTTTTAAAGTTAATGATTTGATTGGATGTGCTGGGTTTAAGAAAAATTCCTTTTGGCGCTCAACAATCGCAGTCCCAACTCGAACAATGGTGTCTCCTCTTTGTTGCAAGCTTTTTTGAATCCACTCGTACTCATTAAATTTATCCTTCATAAATCGTCGTACATCTTTGTCTTCAAATTGGGACATTTCTTGATAATAATCCTTTTGAAAATGAACGACTGGCAAGCCTGTTTTAGCTGATAATACTTTGATTTCATTCTCTTTTGTGACACGTATAATTAAGTCAGGACGGATGTATTGTTCTTTTGTACCGTCATATAAAGCGCCTGGGCGTGGATTCAAGGTCTGAATATAATCTGAAATTTCTTGAATCTCAGCCAAACTAATATCGAATTTTTTCGTAATTTCTTTCCATTTACGATTTGCAAAATTTTCAAATTCTTCCTCTACTATCACATACGCCATATTAGGAGCAAAATCATCTCGCTCTATTTGCAACATTAGGCATTCTTGTAAATTTCTAGCGCCTACTCCTGCAGGATCTAATTGTTGTAATAACGTTAAGGCATCTAGCATTTGGATATCTTGTGCCCCCGTTGTTTTTGCAGCTTCCGATAATTCTATTTTTAAATAGCCATTATCATCAATATTTTCAGTTAAAAAGAAAACCAATTCTCTTAAATAAGCATCTCTCATTGTCAGATGAATTTGCTCCAACAAAAATTCAAATAAGGAAATGCTAGTATCTGGTACTTGATTCAAATAATTAAACTCTTCGTTATGTTGATAGTTCATTGTACTTTTTACGGGTTGAATAGCTGCCTCAGCCTCATAATCCCGTTCAACGGTTACTTCGATTAAAGGATTTTCTAGCGCCTTTTGCTCTAAAAAGCTGGCCAGTTCTTCTGTATTATATTGTAGCATTTGAATGGATTGCTGTAATTGTTGTGTCATCGCCATTTTTTGGACTTGTCTTTGTTGTTGGCTAAACTTTTGTTCAAAATTCACAATCATTCCTCCTTCATATCCTTTCAAAATCTTCACTGCTATCATACCATATTTTGAAATTGAAAAGGAATTCATCTTTTTATAGCGTGCTTATAATTAAATCTTGTCTTTTCAACTAAATTCAGCTAAACTATAGTAGTTGATTTAGTCTCCTTAGTGTAATGGATATCACGTAAGATTCCGGTTCTTGAGATGAGGGTTCGATTCCCCCAGGAGACATAAAAACAGTTACGAACAGTTAAGAACAGATGAATAAACAGCTATATATAAACATTTCAAACTATTCATAAATAACAGATAAGAAAAAAATTGGCACAAAATTGGCACTTTAACTTAAAAATAATATAGATACCACCTATTTGATAAGTAGGTGTTATCTTTCTCTTTACAAAACGAACATTCGTTCGTATAATGGTCATATTCGTAAAAAAGAAGGTGATTATATGCTAAATAGATTTAATGAACGGTATAAAGACCGTGGTGTCATCAAATGGCAAGGAATGTTTTTATCTGAACACAATTCATCTATGGATCAAATACAAAAAGAGCTAAAACATACAGTGCCAAAAAAAGAGCAAATGTCTTTTGAGGAAATATCAGAAGTTTTAAATGCTGCAGTAGTTAACAATAAATCAATCGCTATACAACTAGAATCAGTAGACGCAGATAACAACTACTCGGATGATATAGTCGGAAAACTACAAGGACATGACGAATTAGGCCTTTGGGTCTCAGGTACAAAGGTTAATTATGACGAAATCAGAAACGTTGAGTTTTACGATGAGATCAAATGGAGCTCTTTGGATGAGTGACATTGAAGCGTTTAAAAATGGAACTATCACATTAGAAGAACTCAAAGAACGACTATGGGGATTGTCAGAGGCTTCTGTTGATTTGTTGGGCGAAGAAACTTTTTTAGAATATATTAATATGTAATCTCATCTTCTGCGTATATTATCCGTAGGAGGTGTTTTTATGTATACAAATGGGGAAATTATTATCACGTTAGAAAAATGTACTATTATAGTAGAAAGTTGTAAATCTGATATCGTCTATCGCTTTAATAGTAAAAAAGAATCTTTTGAAAACTTTATTAAATTAATTGAGTTAAACACTTGACTACTACTCTGTAGAGTAGTATAATTATAAGAGTAAGGGGGAGGTGAAAAAGTGTTAGACGATATAATAAAAGGACTAACAGCAATAGTACTGTTAGTCACAGCGATTCTCAACTTCTTGACAGCGTCGAAACAGTCCAAGAAAAAGAAACGCAAAAATAAAAAATGATAGATGGGGCGAAAGCCCCTCTATCCTTATTATAACATGATAAGGGAGGAATTTAAAATGAGTACATTCGTTTACATCGCAATCTTAATACTAGCCGTAGCGGGCTTAATAATCGCTATTAACAACTACAGAAAGAAGTGATCTAATTGCATCCTATCGATTCAATTGCTAAAAAATATAATGTCACAAAATACTCAATATCAAAAATTGGGAATATTTCTCAAACTGGAATTTCAAGCGCTATTGAACGTAATCAACCGATTGACAACTTTAAAGTTAAAACGATTATCGCTATATCTAAAGCAATCAACAAAACGCCCGGGGAAACATTGGATGAACTTTTAAATTTTGAAGAACATATAAAAAATGAAAAATAATTTAACAAGGAGACTTACATGACCAATCTATTTAAATTATACAAATCAAACAAGGATATGATAGATTTTATACTTTTGTTCTTTAAAATTTTTATAGCTATCACAATTTTATGTCTTGGATTTTTATTAAATAAAACTTACTATGAAAATATTTCATTAGAATTTTATAGTAAAGCTGAAGAAGATACTACTTACAAAAATACTCTTGCTGAAGAACTTGTTGCTGATGAACAATCAAATAAAATTGTGTTTGTTACTGCTAGTGACGTACCTTTAGAAATAGAAGTAATGGAATTTGAATCTATAAGTAGCGATGGTGATCTTTCATTTAAAGGTACTGGAAAAATAAAAAGTGTAGAACCTGGAGATACGTTAAAAATTTCGTATTTAGAAGGTGAAGGTATTCCTAAATACCAACTAAAAGCATCTACTCCATATGGTTCAGCTGATATACCTTTAAATTATAACGGACGCTTTGGAGATGTTAATAAAACGAAAATTAAATCAACTAGAAAAGTTATACCCTACTTCTTGCATAAAATACTTGATTAACCTGTATGTATGCCACCTGTTTTTATAGGTGGTCTTTTTTTAATAATTTAAGACTTGATTAGGAAATATGAGATTAACGTTTGTAATGCTATTTTTAGAAGCTAACTCATTAATTGATACACCAATAGTTTGAGCAATGCTGCTTAATGAGTCACCAGCTTTTACCGTATACGAACGATTAGATGAACTATTAGGGACTTTTAAGTTCTCTCCTGGATAAATTACATATGGACTAACTTTTCCATTTGTTTGAGCAATAGCTTGCCATGATACCCCTAACTTATTACCAATTGCACTTAACGAGTCACCAGAAACTACTTTATAGTAAGATTGATTTGTTCCTCCACCATTTGAGTTTGTTCCTGCTAACTTCAAAACTTGACCAGGGAAAATCGTATAAGGTGGTAAGATATCATTTGTACGTGCAATATCTTGCCAATTTTTATTTAATTTAGAACCAATTCCTCCTAAAGTATCTCCACTTACAACTACATATTCATTTGTAGGTACAGGTGCTACTGGATCAGTCGGTACTGGTTTATTTTGGTCTTTTACCCCACGAGTAAAGTTACCTTTATAATCTACACTAACATCAAAGTTTTTCGTTCCAGTATTATTGATTCCAATAAATTGATAATCAGAAGCAAATTGCCAAGCTGACCGATTGGAATACAAGTTCATTGTTGATGTTGGATAACCAGGATAGTTAGCAATCCAGCCCTCCCCATCATTAATGTTAAAGCGAGTATTTACCCATGACCCCATCGTATAAATTTCAGTATTTTTAAATCCATATGACCGCATTTGATCGTCAAAGGCTTTGTTAAATACATTGTTAGTCAATTTATCACGCATAAATTCAGAAGCTTCTGCATCATTAACCATAAGTGTATCTGTTGATAGACCAAATCGTTTGGCCGTATTCACAAAGAAATTAGCTTCATTTTTTGCATCTTGTACGCTTATATAACGTGAGAAGTGATAGGCTGAAACTTGTAATCCGACTGCTTTAGCATTGTTGATCTGTGTTTGAGCATACGGATTTACATAGCTAGTACCTTCAGTTAATTTGACCGATACTCCTTTTACACCTTCATTTTTGATAATTTGATAATCATTTGTTGAAATTGATCCTTGATGACTAGCGACGTCGATAAAGTCTTTGTTAGGTAAACCTTGACTGTACTTATTGAGTGCTGCTTCTGCCGTCATCGTTGGCACTAACATAACCATAACCATCAACACTGCAAAGATATTCTTGTTTAATTTTTTCATTTTACACTCTCCTAATTTTTTTATTTATAAAAAAATAGCCCTCGATTGAGGACTATCATTTATCTAAAGTTTTTTGACTATCACTAATACCTGGCACCGTAGGATCGTTTACAATCCCCAAAATACCTAGCAATAGAAATAGGGTATTAATAAATTGCATTGCTTCGTTTTCGATTAGCTCTTTAGCAAATCCGATTCCAAACCAACTTAAAACCTGTTGGATTAATACCAATAAAATTGGAATCATGGCCAACCAAAAAGCCTTTGATTTAATTCTTACTTTCCAATTAATTTTCACTATCAATCACCCCTTTCTGAACAATTTCATCAATGCGTTTATGAGCCTGTTTCGTGGACTCTTCAATTTTAATCAACTTTTCAGAATTGGCCCTTGTCTCACTTTCAACACGATCCATCTTAGATTCAATTTTATTGATTCCATTGTTTATATTTTCTAACTTAACCAGTACCGTTGTTAGTTGTGCAGCTTCCTGCATATCATCATTCTTTTGGTCCCGGCGAACACCAGACAAGCCAAAATAAACCGCAGCTGATACAGATACGATTGATAATAAAATAGTTAACTCGATTGTCACTTTAACACCACCTAATCCAAAAATAAAAAAGCTATTTCATTTAAATAGCTTCTCCCTTTTCTTTCTGTTCTTTTGCTTCCATGATTTCTTGCATTTCTGCTGCAGTGATTGCTTTTAATTCCACATAACGCGCAAGCTGTTCTTTCGTTACCCAATTTTTAAGGTATCGCGCTTTGATGTCCTCATATCTTTTAGAATGTTCCATTTAACTTATCCTCCAATTCCATTAGTCGTAAATCATTTTCCGTTTGTTGCATTCCTAAAACTTCGTTTTCCGCTTCTAGTTGCTTGATTCGGTTCTCTTTTTCAAGGTCCGCAAGTTCCATTTCGGAAATCTTTTGGCCCATCTGTTCAACTTCTGTTAATTCCTCTTCAATTTCTGGTGGATTTAACTCTTCTTCCGTTGCGGTTTCAATCCACTTGTTCAGTGTAAAGGACCATTTAGGCTTCAAAAAATAGCCTTCCCATTGGAACTTTGTAAACTCTGTTTCCTCGAATGTTTCTTTATTTACTACTTTTGATTCTTTAATGCTGCCCTCTTCATTAATTTCGATTACTTCAATAAAACTCATTTAACTTCCTCCTTTTTTATTTTGGAAACGGAGCATCTGTCTTCCACCAAACCCCATCAAACGTAACATTCTTATCATTGTTTCTATAAGCAATTTCAATTCGATCTTCATATATTTTTATCATTGTAATATTAGTCGCGGTTGAATCTGCATTACCTAGAGTAAACTGCATAGGTAATGAAGCTGCTAAAGAAGGCTTTATCGCTGCTGGAATAGCCCAAAGTAAACCACCACTGTTTTTAGGTAACGAAGAATTCCCTAATCCGGTTAAAAAAGATATATCTCCTACTCTTCTGTAATAGATGGCACTATCGCCAGCAACTGCCGCTTTAATCCAACCTGTGTCCTGCTCTACTTTTTTGTTAACTAAATCAAAATTATCATTAATGATTTTATTCCAATCTGGCAACCCTTTAAAAATTTTTTTAAAATCCATTTAAATCACTCCTTTATTTTATTGGTGCAAATGGTACTTTTACCGTGTATTCAAGTTTCACATAATCAATATAAAGCGAGCTTGCTATTTTCCCATCGCTTGGTTCTGCATTTAAAAGTAAATTTACGTTTCCTAGATTATCTAAATAAGCATCCATAAAAGCATTGTGATAAAATGACAATTTTTTAATATCGCTAGATGCATGTGCTGCCAAAAGACCATACTTATTGTTCGCAAAAGCTGACATCGTTACACGATTTCCAGCGCTATTCGATCCCTTAGCAAACATTTCAGTTCCTGCTTTTGACGTCATTTTTTTAATCTTAACGATGCTTTCAGATACAGATAAATTATTAAAAATAAAAGGAAATTTACGTTTAAATTCTTCTAATATATCAAATTTCATCCATGACTGTGCAATAACACTTGCGTTATAACGCAGTGTTTCAAACAATCTGCTATCTAATTTACTAACATCTTCGACATGCCTTTGAATATACTCTCCCCAAGACGAATCATAAGGTTTTTTTAATTCTGTCCATCCTCCTGCTCCGTAATAAAAAATATTAGGATTATCTACAATACTGTTAGCCACTTTATTTTTATAATCTAAAGTAGATGTAAATTCCATCGTGGTTTCAACATTCGCTTCACCCTTAGAACCTATCTCAACCAGCAACGTCCGAATGTCCTCAACTAATAAATATTGATTTTCTGAAATTCGTTCAATTGTAGGGTTGACCATCTTATACTTAAATGGAACTTTTACAGTTAGAGAATCTAAATCATGATAGATTGGCTCTGCATGAACGTACTTAACTTCTGACCCTCCAGCTCCCGTTGGTTCTTCTTCCGATGGTACAACTGCTGCACCATACGTGCTATAAAACACTCTTAATGTCGGATAACAATTTTGATTGTGGGTTAGTTTAAAAACAGATTCCGTAGCATCTAGGTTTTCAATCTTCGATTGCATATCGTCTAAGCGCTCTTTAAGCGTTTTATAAACGATTCCGTGTAAGTCGATTCTAGCGTTGATTAATTCACTATCGACTGTCACACCGTTAAGAGTGTTCTTCCATTCCTCTACTAAATCTTTGTACTTTCCTTCTAAATTTTCCACGCGACTTCTAATTTCTTTAGAAATCTTATCAAATTCTGCCAACGTTACAGTAAATCCATGTGCAATAATGTAAACAAAAATGGCTAAAGATAATCGAACATCTCCGCCATGTTGCTTTTGCATGATATTAGTAATTAACTGTTTATATTCTTGAGCAATACTGTCATCAGAAACACTATTTTCGATAAAGTCAAACCATTCTTTACTGTAATGAATAGGATCACTAAACATATAGTCTGGTAAATCAAAATCATCAATCGGTGCGCCATTAAAATCAGGCAATCCAGTTGGTAAAGTATCGAATTGTTTTGTCATTGTTTTCCTCCTTAACTAATAATTTTTAAAACTAATATCAAAATCAGCCTTTCCGTTAATTCCTCTGCTTGTACCATCCACATCAAGTTCATTCTGCCAAATCGTACATGGCACATCAGGCTGAGAAACTCCTGGTCGAGCTAACCACCAATCATATTTTTTCACACGATCATCAAAATATTTATTGTAATAATCTAAGTTACTGTAATTCATTGGTTTGTATCCTCGCTCTGAAACTCGATTACAGAACGCAATTGCCATATCTGATACTAATTGTTTTGTAGGTGTGACACCTTGAGATATTACGTAGCGTTCACTATCGTTTTCCCAATCCCAAGCAATCGGATAGATAAATTTCCCTTTATATTTATCCGCAAAGTCACAAGCTTTATTCGCTTCTTGAATCGCCTCTAACACATTTTTAGCATAACTGAACCAATATAAACCTAGCTTCAATCCTTGAACGCTTGCTCCTGTAGTATGGCTATCTGCAAGCTTGTCGTATGTTGTCTGACCATAACCTCCTCTGACCATTACAAAAGTATGTCCAGTAGCTTTTAATTTCGCCCAGTCAATGCTTGTGTTGTGTTCTGAGACATCCGTTCCTTTTTGCTCCGTTGGTTCTGGTGGTTTAATTTGCTCTTCTAGCTCCTTAACCTTTTTTTCAAGCTCTTCTCTCCACTGCTTTTCTTTTGCTAGTTGGTCTTTAAAATCAGTTTGTTGATTTTTTAGAGATTCAATGGTTCCAACGGAATTATTGATTTTTTCGCGGTATTCTTTTTCTTGTCGAATTCTGTCATTTTGTACATCCGTAAAAGACTTTATCGTGTCACCCATAGTCAATTTGGTTAGCTGAGGATGGATGATATCAATTTCTTTTTCAATGCATCTGACATACTCATTTTCAGTAATTTGTGGACAGATTATTTTATAATGGTTCCCTACACTAATTTGATTGACATCATCATGAGTAAAGGATAAATCAGCCATGTTAATAGACCATGACGTGATAAACTTTTTTTGTTCCTCTATCATTTTCCTAGCCTTAGTTTTTAATATATTGGGATCATTAACATTCGACCACGACTCACAGTGAGGAACAATTCCAATTTTTTTAATCAATTCTGTATCATCGAGATAAGGGACGCCATTGTTCACATCTTTAATTGTAATTTTAGGGCGGTTAATATCAGAATCGTTTTCATTCCCTTCTTCTCCGTGCTCTCCCTCTATATCAGCACCTGTGGGTATTAAACGACTAAAAATTTTATCTGGGTTTAATTTTTTACTTAAGTCCATTAAATTTTTTGCTACCTCGATTGTAGGATTTTCTTGTTTTGATCCAATATCGGATAAGTAACTAAGTGACATCTTCGTACCTTCGCGGTGAGATATCAAATACCCACCTAGCCTCGAAACAAGCTTATCCTTAATTGTATCAGCTGTGATAGCCCAGCCTTTCCCACGATACACGTTATCGGTGTTATTAGTTACGTTCACTAAACGAACATCAAAACGTTTGTAGGGTTCTACTACTTTATTGTGCTGAGCAATTAAATTCCTGAAATAAGAATCAATAGAAGCATTGCCCATTTCTTCGAATTCTTGGAAGCTATCAAATAAATAATTCAATACATCTTCACAAACGATAGTCTGTTCAAATCCTGTCATTTTTTTTGACAGTTCTCTCACTCGACCATAAAACATTGATATTCCTGTTTTTAAATCAAAACATTCAACATGTGTTAGAAAAGGTTCGAAAGTATTAAATGCAGGATGATTAATATTTAAAGAAAATGTAAAACTATCGGTTTCATTAATTTTATGAACAATTTTGCCGCTAATTAGTTTAGGCCACTCATAGTATCCGTCATGTATTACAGTCGGATTGGACCTATTGCCATCACTATAAATTTTTACCAGGTACATAATTAAACCATCACCTCTGTTCGTGGATATAGCGCAATAGTGCCATTACCTTCAATCTCTATTGAATTTATCCCAGGAACCATCCTTATATCCCTATACTCATGTTCTCCCTTTGTAATTGAATGACTGATTCCATTTAGTTTTAAACTCATATTATCGCTAGAGATAATCTTCAAAAAACCTGCCCTATCACCAACGTGAACCATTTGGAATTTACGATTCCACTTGATTCTATATTTATAAAATTGAGCAACTCCATCAGAAAAACTAAATGGATTCCAATCATGTTCGTAAAAAGATGAGTCCGCAATTAAAAACGGATAGACCATAAATTCAATTGTTACCTCAAATTTACCTGTTTTTGTGGTATCCGAACAATCTACTTTAGCGCACTTACCCCACCAATAGTAATTAGGATTATGCGTATCAACAAGTTTAGAAAAATCATTGGTCATCAATAATTTTCTACATTTATCTTGTAATTTTTTACGTTTATTGTATTGGGTTTCATAACACATAAATTTATATTTAAGTGATCTATTCTCGAAAAAACGTTCGCCAGTAATCATGCTAAAATCTTCTTCGCTCATGGTATAAGGGATGTCAATGGTGGACGCCTTTTCTTTTGGACTTTCCAATTCACGGTCTACTAAATACAATCCGAGTGATGAACTATCAAAAGTATTAAACGTACATTTTTCTTTTATCGCAACCATTATTACCACACCCCTCTGCCATTTGAACGTTGAATATAGCCCATCTCATTATTGACTGGCCCTGTAACCAGTCGTCCTACTGGTTCTCCTTCAAGAATTACAGCCATGCTACTAAATGCATTCACTAAATCATCTAATTTATTGCCTAAAGAAGTTTGGAAATCAACTGAAATCGTTGTATCTCCTTTTTCAAAAAGTGAACCTAAAGGCGAATTAGTAGTAACTGATTTAGCTCTATCCATCATATTTTCAATAGATGATTGAACCTCACTGGCTTCTCTATTGACTCCAACTGCGACTCCTTGAGGGATTGTTTCCCCTACTTGTTTAGCAAACCAACGAGAAGGGCTATGAGAATCAATAGAAGCTTTTGCACGTGTCTTTAAATCTGCCATAAGACTATCTAACGCATTTGTTGCAAATGAAGAATTAGCAGTAATCCCTCCAGCAATTCCTTGAGGAATAGCATCACCTACTGGTTTAAAGTCAACTTTTCCAGCTGAACTTTTTGCATCATCGGCTACTTTCTTAGCTGAATCAGATACCTCTTTACCTTTTTCCTTGATACCTTTTCCAATATTTTCAGAATAGTTATTCCCAGTATTTTTAAACAATTCAGATTTTGCTTTCATTTCATTATTCGCTTTATCTGCAGCACTTTTAGCACTCTCAGATAAGTTTGTAGAACCTACTTTTACACCATCCGATGTATTCGTCATCATATATTTACCAGCGCTATTATAGTCTCCACCTTTTATGGCTTCGATGTATTTATCTTTTCCTTGTTGTCCGCCATTAAAGAGTTCTGGTGGTAAAGTGCTAATACCCGTAATAACTTGCCCTCTAGCTTCGTCAGTCATCCCAGAAAGGTCTTTGGATTTAAAACCAGCTTCTAGTTGGTCAACTCCTTCGATACCTTTATTTCTTAGAATTTCAACAAACGCTAACATCTGCGTATCTGTATCTACTCCTAATTGTTGGAACTTCTGAACAAAAGCAATTAATTCTGGATCACTCATATCCCCCATTTGTTTCAATCCGTTTACAACAGTCTCTGTGTTCAAAATCCCTTGTTGATTTAGAATTTCAAGCATTTGAGCACCTGCCACATTAACTTGTTCACGCATTTTGTTGTTGTTCTCATTCAATGCATTAATTTTATTTTGAGCGTTTTGTTTTTCAGTTTCAGATTGAGCATTGTTACGAATTTCTTCTTGTTGTTTAATCTCTTCTTCGTTTTGAGCAATCAAGGCTTTTCTAGTCGTATAGTTTTGAGTAATAGACTGCACTAATTGATTAATTTCATTTTCAGAAACTTTTTGCCCTAATTCTAAACGTCTTTGTGCGGACTCAATATACAATTGATTTTCTTCGACTTTGCTATTTCTAACAGTTTCTAGCTGTGCCTTCAAAGCAGTTCTTTGAGTTTCATTTAGTTGTTCGCCACTTCTATCGACATTATCCGCAAGCATTGCTGATAAATCTTTTTCTTGGGATATAATCGCTGCATTATTTTCTTGAATGCCTTTTAAGCGGTCATTGTGCGCTTTTAGTTCAGCCGTTTTACGACCTTTTGTGTTTTTTTCGTCAATTTCGCTCATTTTTTGCATTTGTTTTTCATAGGCAGTCGCTACTTTTTCATTATTTTGAAGGTATTCATCAGAACTTTTTTTCAACTCGTCAATAAATTTCAAGTTTGTTTCATTCTGACCCTCAATTTTAAAGGCTTCTTCAACAAGTTGCATCGATTCTTGGAACGAACTAGCTGTCTGTTGTGCTCTATCTCGAATGGTATCTAGCGACGTAACAACAACATTTGCAGATTCTTTCGTTTTCTCTCCTGTTTTTTCAGCAGTATCACCGAAACTTTCATAAGCAGATTTCACACCGTTTACAGTAGCTGAATTTTTACCAAATTCTTCAAAAGCATCAGCTTGGTCTTTAAAGGTATCACCCATGCTCTTCATTTCATCTTTAGCGCCTTTTATATCACCAGTTAGCAATTTACCCATGGCGCTTCCTGCTTGACCTAATAGCTTGAATCCACGAATTACGGTGGCAACTGACAAAACAATCAATCTTAATGCATCAATTACTAATCCTAAAGCGATGACTAAAGCCCCACCGAGTATTCCTACTACAACTTTTAGAACAGGTTCTAAAGATTTAAATGCTTTTTGAAGGCTATCTAGCGAAGGTAATAGACCTTTGAACATATTCCCTAAACTGGTAAATGACTGTTTAAATGAACCGAAAACATTGTCTACAACTTCTCGCATATTCATAAAGTTTGTTTGCCACGCCACTGCAACTGCAACTACTGCTGCAGTTATTGCTACAAGAATTGCTGTAATCGGATTTGTCAGCATTGCCGCTGTTAAGCTTCTAATTGCTGTTATCCCACCAGTGGCCATCAATCTAAAAGCTTGTGATACTTTAAGTGCCATTCCGTTTAATGCAGTACCGGTCCCGCCGCTAGTAGCACTTAACAAAGCCATTTCTGTTTTCAGTCCTCGAATTGCTGTAATTGGATGACGCATGTTTGTTCCCATCATTCTAATTGCGGTGTTAAATCTTAATATGCTAGGACTGGTCATTTCTAGCGTGCTTATTAAGGCAGTAAAAGGACGTGTGAATAAATTACCTTCACCCATTTGTCTCATCGTCAATTTAGTTCTTGTAAGATTTTGAGAAAATTGCATTAGAGATGGTGAGGTATTTAATATTGCTGTTCTAAATCCTTGTAAACCACTAGTGATAATGTTAAAGCCATCTGCTCTCATATTTGTAAACGTTGAGCTGACAGTTGAACCAAGATTAACAAAAGCCCCTCCTACTGTCTGTAGTACAGGCGCAATACTGGAATTCATCCTTCCTACTACTCCACCAAAATCAACGACTTTTGAACTTAATTTTTGAATATTTTCAATACCTTTTACGAAACCTGCACCAATTCCCATGGTTATCTGGAAAACTTTCCAAGCTAATGCTCCTTTTACTAGAATAGCCATCCATTCTACAATCGCATCGCTATTACGTTGAATAAATTCTGCCACTCTTTCTATGGCATTTGCGACAGCGTACATTACATCACTGAACGTTTCAAGTTGTGCGGTGTTTCCGAACCCATCATACATATTTTTTAGCGATGTCATCACAGCTGTAACCGCATTTTTTATAGCTGTACCAACACCAAAAAAGGCCCCTCTCATTACTTCAACAAACGGCACTAACTTTTCCATTGCTAAACTAATCGATTGACCTATTGATTTCATACCGTTTTCCATTGTTGAACCAAAATCAGAAATCCAGCCTTTCATATCCATACCAGTTAGAGTTTTGGATATTGTATCAAATGCTGTTATAAACTCAATAACTCCACGTGTTAAAGCTGCTTTCATATTATCAAAAGAGCCTTTCCAAGTGTTACCAGCTTCTTTCGCTGCATTCTCTATTGATTTAAAATTACCTGCTCCATTAGTAAACGCTGTGTGCATTGCATCCATGAACTCTTCAGCTGATAACTTACCAGCGGACAGCTCATCACTTACTTGTTGAGTCGTTTTCCCAGTTTGTGCTGCTAATATTTGAAGTACTGGAACACCAGCTTCCATAGCAGATTTTAAATCACCTAAATTGGCTTTTCCTTTTGATGCCATTTGATTTAATTGTTGCATTACACGATCATAAGTTTCAGTCGTTCCGTCGCCATATGCACTAATTGCATCCATCCAGTCTTTTGTGTATGCAGTAGATTTCTCTAACGGTATTGCAGAATTGGCGAAAGATTGAGTCGCATTTGCTACAGCATTCAATCCATACGCTGTTCCTTTAGTTGCTCCTTTTAGCTCTTCAAGTACACCTTTAGCTATTTCAGCACTACCCGTTACACGAGTCATGTTACGCTGGAAGTTGTCCATTGTATCCATTCTTGTGAACGCAGCACTAATTTGACCAGTGGCCATACTAATTCCAGTACTAACCGCCCTAAAAACACCAGTAGATACGGCAATTCTTTTGACGGTATCCGAAAATTTAGCGCCACTTCTTTCAGTTTTACCGCTCATCTTTTCCATTGCTGAGCCAGCTTTGGAAAGTGTGCTCGTGAAACCAGCATCTTGAGCCTTTAATTTAGCTACTAAACTGTATTCGTTTCCCACTTACTCCCTCCTTTCCAACTTTTCTAATCTTTCTAAAATAAAAGCGTTGGCTGAACGTTGGACCGCTATGTCATTGTTTCCAAGTTCGTCCACTCTTACCTTCATATCAGTTTGATAAAGTTTAGATTCGCCATCATTTGTTAATTGAGATTCAATTTTCGAAGTATCTAAGATGTCTTTATAATCCTTGACTGTGTACCTGCCTTTTTCATCAACGTTTGTAATTGCTCGATTCAACCATAACGCTTGAACTTGAGTATCCAAATCATCGATTTTACGAAGCTCAGCACCTTTCATCCTGGTAACATATTCATCAAAACCCATCGAATCTATTTCTTTGACAGTTAGGCTTGGGTAGTATCTGAAACAGTTTCTTGTGATTTGTTCATAGCTGATTGATTGATGGCTTCTTGTGTCACTCCTTCCACCCCACCCGTTTTCTCTATAATTTTCTTCGCTTCGAGAACCATTTTCTTGTAAGCTGATTGTTCGAAAAAATCCATTAATTCTTGGCATAAATTTTCAATGTCTGCTTCTTCAAAGACATAATTTTCAATATCTGCTTCTTCAACATCATGAATAGCTAATCCAGCTTTCAAAACTTCCAAAGCGGTAAAAGGTTCGCCCATTTCTAAAGACATTAGAATAAACCCTATTCCTTCTAAATTTTCGCCCGTTTGTTTTGGGAGAATACCAATTTCTTTAAAAAATCCAATTCCACGATTCATTTTTAATTTTTCGTCCCCAATTTTCACGAACATATCTTTCTTAGCGTTTTGTTTTGTTTTTACCATCGCTTTTTCCTCCTAATTTTTTTATACAAAAAAAGAGAGCCGTTGTTGGCTCTCTTCACTATTTTTTAGATGTATTTGCTTCTTGAGCTTCTGTTAAAATTGCATCTACTGCAGCAATTGTTTTAGCTTCATTAATTCGTTTTACAAATGCTAATTTCTCATCAGATGCTAGTTTATCTAAGGCATTAACGGCTGTTGTTGCTTCTTTTTTTTTAGCTGTTAAGTCTTTGTCTTCTTCAGCAGTCACTGGCTCATATGCATATTTACCTACTTCACCAGTTGAAGCTTTGACAGTATCATAAACTAAATTTACTACCGCATCTTGATTATCACGATCTAAAGTCGCTCCTGCAGGCATTAAAAGAAACTGTCCGTTTAATTTCATGGTTGTTTTTACAGTTGCGTTTTTCCCAACTTCTGCTGGCAATTCCCAACCTTCTAATACACCAGTACCATAACGAGCTTCAAATTTATTGTCAGCTAATTGTTTTGCCAAATTAATTTCCCACACTTCTAAGGTAGAGCCTGTTTGAACACAATACTCCAACATTTTCGCTACAGTAGTGTCAGACAATAATGCCTCTAATTCAATTGAGAATTCTACTTCACCAGCACCTACAATAATACCGTCTTTTGTTGGTGTACTTTCTGACTTAGCTTCCATTTTTAAAGTGTGAGTCGTTTGTAATGAAAGAACAGCAGCGCTCTTATACGGGCGCTCTTTCACTAATCGGAACATTAAAATCTTATCTTTACCTGCAATTGGTTTTAATCCTTCTGCCTCAGCTTGTGCAATCGGCGATGTTAAGTTACTCATATTATCATTCTCCTTTTCCTAAAAATTCTAAACTTACTTCTAATACTCCATGAACTAAAGGTTGTCCTTTATCCTGGTTCTCATGAAAAAATCGTTGTTTATTTTCTTCGAGGATCCAATAATAATTGTTCGTGTAAGACATATTAACTAAAGCAAGGTTTATTTTATTAATCATTTCTTCAACTTCTTGTCTTTTGGTTTCAAAAGAAAAAGCGTGGATCACTATGTTAGTTTTCCCACGCAACTTCGTTTTAGTTCTTATGTCTTCGTTATTTTGCTCTCCAATAAAAATAAATGGATATTCATCTCCATTTAGATCAGGTGGCAAAAAATCATAAGTGTCATAACCAAATGACTCAGATAACGTAAAAATATAACGAAATATTTCACTATAAGGATTCATTCTATTTGCCTCCCAATGTATACAACATAGCTTTCTCTATATTGCGATAGAAAAATGGTTGTGTTTGTTGTATTGCTTTTAATAAATACCGTCGACCATACATCCATCTAGTCCCGAATTCAACGTATGGGGCATATTTTGCAATATAACCAACTTCCATTTCTAGTCCGCTACCACTAACTTGCTCACTACGATTCAGAAAACCAAATCGATATGGGGTATTCGCACTGGAAACCCTAAATAAATAAGACATAGTCAGTTTAACTGCTTCTTCAAACACCATCATATCTTGACTTTTTTTAATAGCATTTAATAACTCTTGAGCACCATCCATTCTCACACTCATTTTCATAAAGGAATTCCTCCTTTAGCAATCGAAACATAGTAACTATAGCGAGGGCACATACCTACACGTTTTAATACGTTATAAGCAACACCTTCAATTTCAAAAAAGGTTATTTTCTTCCCCAGGTCATCCGTTGTCCGAATGATATAGTTTTCTTCTTTGAGTGATCCAAATTGCTGTAACGCAAATGTCGTGCCTAAATCTGTGACGTTTACCATCAAATCATCAATGTATTTGGCTTTTGCCTTTTCGGTACAATAAGCTTTCGCTAGATCATCGTATCTCATATAAATTCAACCGTTCTTGAGTCAGTATCTGGCTTATTATCATCAACGTATTTATTGATAATAGATTCATATTCTCCAAAATCATCCGAATCGTACGTAATAGTTTCTTCTGATTGATTTATACTTTTCATACCTTCGTTTTTAAATCGATTAAATCTTTTTACAACTACAGCTCTGACTATAAATTCATATTCCATAGGAACATCCTTTGCTTGTAGCAACAAAGAGAGTTGAGACCTTGTATCTGTTTCCAAAGACTCAACTCGTTCTTTAACTTTTTCAAATTTTTCTTCATTTAGACCAAGGCGTTTTCTGATTTCATTTAGATTTTTATCCAATGCACTCAACTCCCATTCTTAGCCTTTTTTAGTTGATTTGCTATCAGGAGGTGTGCCTTCTGAAACTTTGACCAAAGAGAATGCTTCATCTTTAACTACCATGAAACCTAACTCGAATGTTGCTTTAATCGCAGCCATATCTCGTTCTGCTAAGTTTAATGGATTCCCTTGTTCGTCTTTAACTGTGGTTAATGTCGCTTCTGTTAAGATTTCATATTCAATACCTTGCAAGATTCCATAGTAAGCATAGTTCCAATCTCCAACTAGCTCAGCAATATCACTTTTACCAAAAGTATATTTTGGAGTATACGCAATAGGCAGGCCTAAAACATCATCTACGCCACCTGAATTTACGCTATTAAAGATAGGCATTCCGTTATTGTCTTTAGTCGAACGGTATTTGACACGTTGCTTACGAATGGTTGCAATACCGTTGGGTTCTAAGTCTTCTTCTTCGATTAGAGCAATAGCATTATTTAGATCATCGTATTTATTTTCAGTTTCGACTAAAACATTTTTTGAATCAGTAGCAGACTTTAAAATGTTCCAATTATAGGGAGAGTCTTCACCAGAAAATACAGCTAAGTCAAACTTCTTATAAAATGCCTCCGCTATTTCCGCTCGCATTAATTCAAAGAAATCTGTGATACTATAACGTAAATTTTCTTTTGTCGTAGGAATAATTACTCCCATTTTTTTGGAGTTCATTGTTGCTTTTGTGAACGTCGGCTTGCTTGTTTGAATACGCTCAGCCTCATCTACCCAGTAAGCACCTACCCCTGACATAAAGGTGAAATTTTCTTGAGGTTTTGTCATCGGCACTGCTTTAGCAAGACGCATAGCTGCCGACCCATTTTTTACATCTGTCAAAATTGTTTCAGCGGTATTTGATGGAATACTACCGGTCTTTGCATCTTGCATAGTTGTGGTATCTGGATCGAAACTCGGTTTCGCAAAAAATTGTAATCGCATTGGTAATAAGTTTTCTTTATTTTTTTTCATATTATTCTTCCTCCAATTATTTAGTTATTCTGTGTTCATTTAACACGTCTGTTTTAAAATTTTTCGTTTCTTTGGTTCCGACATGAGTCGTAGAAATCACGGGGGGCGTCCCTTTTAATTTTTCTTTACTGATTTTTTCCGCTTGATCTTGAATAATGCTTACTAGGCTTTCTACGCATTGTTTTGTTTCTTCTGCAGTACTTTTAACAACTAAGTGTGTTAATTCATCATTAGCGATAATATCGTGCTCAGAAAACATTTTAATGGCCTCTTTTGAGAGTTGGTTAAATGCAAGGTTCTTTTTCAATTCGGCATTTTCTTTCTCGAGTTGTTCCTTAACGTGCTGAGCCTTTTCTTCTGCATTCATTTTAGCCAACTTATCAGCTTCTTCTTGTTTTGCCTCTTGATCCTTTTGCCATTTAGCGAATTTTTGATTTACAATCTGATTGACGTCATCATCAGTGTATTTTAATTCAGGAGTTTTGGGGTCTTCTGGATTTTTTGGATCAACTGGGTCTTTTGGTGGGTCAATTGGATCAGTAGGTTCTCCTCCAAAAAACTGCAACCTCATTGGCAATAATTGTTTTAATTTACTTTTTTTCATTTTCATTTCTCCTTCCATTGCTTTTTTTGTCATCAATGCTCAGACTTCCATAGAGTTTAGCGTCTTCAATGCTTGGACATAACAAAAAACGTCAGCTTCCGCTACCGCCCACTTCATTTCTAAATATTCCTAATTTATCCTCATAAGATGGAATTAAACTACATCTACAATGTGGATGGATTGGTGGTTTAGCTCCTTGATACTCAATCTTATCAATACTAAATATCTTACCGTTATACTGACCACATTTATCACAGGCGCTTGGTTGCGCGACAAATTCCACTTTATCAAATCCAGCTTTGTTGAATGAACTCAATTGAATTCTTGTTTGGATATGTGCAGTTTCATTGACTAGCAATCGTCTAGCTTCAAAAGCGCTAGATTTTTCAAATACAGTCCTTAGCTCTGAAACTAATTTAGTTGGATGTTCTCCACGATTCAAAGCGTTATCTAAGGTCTTTTCTAATGTGGCTTTCATAAAATCAACATCTTTTGCCCAGATATTAGAAAACTGATTCTGTTTAAAACTACCGTTAAGAATCTCTTTAATCGCTTTTTCTGAAAATT
Source organism: Carnobacterium sp. GW821-FHT04C06 (assembly GCF_059420345.1). Lineage (NCBI taxonomy): Bacteria > Bacillati > Bacillota > Bacilli > Lactobacillales > Carnobacteriaceae > Carnobacterium > Carnobacterium sp. GW821-FHT04C06. The sequence goes on along the minus strand of NZ_JBWKTN010000002.1, from coordinate 135,010 downwards.
TAGCAGTACTTTTAAATATACCTGCTTGTCGTTGAACCTCTTTTAAAGCTTCTTCGTTCAATCTTTTATTAGCAAATTCTTCTACGTCTGTTTGATACTTAGCCATTTCAATTGTTAATTGGTTCTTAATAAGTTGTAAACGGCTCATATTCATTTTTAGATTATAGAGACGCATCTCAGCATTAACTTTACTATTGATGGTCTTATTTTCCACATACTCTTTTGCTTTATCTTCAAAATCACGAATATCTAATCGATCCGCTCGTTCTTTTGCATCAGACATCGATATTCCTTCTATGCTAGAGTATTTGCTCAATAATTTTAGAAGTTCATTTTCGATATTAGCCATAGCTCTTCTTGAAAGTGAAACGATTGAGTTTTTATCTAGCTTGTCTTGTGCAACTTGAGATTCAATATGGTGTAACTCACGGTCTATCCAATAACTCATGAGTCATCCTCTACTTTGTTTACCCTTATTACTTCTTCGGCAGAAATTCTATCTTTTTCTTCACTATCGCTTTCAGCTTTTATTCTTTCGAGCTCTTGGTCTACATCTGGAACTAAGCTTGGAATTGCTTTTAATTGTGTTTCTTTTGATGTTGTACCAGCTAACATTCTAGCTGTTTCAGCCTCATCTTTAATATTTCGTGGGGTATTGTAGTTAAACGAGTACTCTATGTCACGCCAAACATTTTTATCCGCAACATCAAGTTGAACTTGAAAGAATAGCTTATATTGCAAAGCTAAGGATTTTTGGAATTTACGTTCTTTTGCTAATGTGCTATTTTTCATATCTAACATTTTAACTTCCAACGCAACGCCAGAAGCAGCAGAGAACAGCTCTTTGTCATTACTATTAAATGTCATGGATGTCTGAAAAATCAATGTTTCAATACGCTTTAACAAATTTTCTTGAGTAGTGTCTGCATTGGGTTTTTCTAAAAAACCTATATCAACACTTTGTCCTGTCATTAAGGGTTTTCTTGAGATAATGGTTCTGCTATCCCTCAAACTACGTTCTGTGTTTTCATCCCATGCTACACCAATCATTTTCAGGTAGGCATCTGCAAAATAAGCGACATCATTCGCTTTTTCTGAGAGCGCACTATTATATTCATTTGCTAGTGACCAAATTAATTCAATTCTACCTTGCTTTTCGGTATTTTGTACAAATTCAATCATGGGTATGTCTGCAAACACATATTCTTCGATAAGCGAAAGTGTTTTGGCTACATTATCATATTGATAGACACCATCAGGTCCGTATACATATGCTTTTATTTTAGCTGATCCATTTGCCTCTTCAAACTCTGAATAGACAACACCAAATTGGGGTTTATTTTTCAAATCGTTAGAAAAAACTAGAAAGCCTTGTTTAGCATTTACTACAGCCACTCGTGTTTCAGACTCTTCATCTTGGTATAACAGTTTATACCCTAACCCATGCATATCACATAACTTTGAAATTTCAGCATCGTTATCGCTTTCGTAGTTTCTTTTTCTGAAATCATCGATTTTATCTTTAATTGCATCGTTAGTATGGTTACACTTAACAGGATTCCCAACAAAATATCCTGTTGCTGTATCAACTACATACCTAGCAAAATTAACTCCTATTCGATGATCTGGCTTTCCAAGCTCTTTACTTTTTTGGTCATAAATTTCATGTTCGCCAGTATAAAGCTTTTCCATTTTTTCATAGAATGGGATTAGTTTCATGTGTTTTTCAATATAATCTCCGACAGTCTTATATGTTACTGGATCATTTGCATTAACAGTAAAATTTCTTTCTGATTGGCTAGGTATTCCGTACTGATTCATTAGTTATCTCCTTTCTACAACAGCGACTCTTTGATATTTAGTGACACTCCCGCATGCAAGCTCGTCATCGCATACCTTAGAGCATCGATTAAGTGATTGTAATCATCAATTGGTTTTCCTAAATAACGGTCACTTAATTTTTCTTTTTTCCAAGTGTAATTGTTTATTTCAATCAAAAAGTTTTCGCATTTAGGATTGATTATTATTTCATAGTTTTGGAGTTCTACGATGCCGACAACCACTTGGTCCTTAATTACTTGGTCCATTCTCGTGATTCCACAATCGTATAACTCGTTAATCAAACGGCCATCAATTTCTGAAATTATCCACTCGTCTTGATACCCTTTTTCTTTAATTAAATTTGCAATCTCTTCGGTTTTTAAATGCGTTTGATAAAACTCATCTGAAATGTATAGCTTTTTATCGCGCTCATTTACGTACGCTGCGATAAAAGCCGTTGGATCATTACTCCAACCATAGTCAATACCAAAGATGGGTTGATACTGTAACAATTCTTCATTTGTCATTTCAGCTTCTCTAAAGTTTTCAAAGACTAAACCATCAGCAATTCCCCAATCGCCATCACATACAACACGAGCACGCTTAGGATTCGTTCGGTACAAGTCTTCGTAACGATCAATTGTTTCTTGGTCTAACCATTCATTCACACGGTAATTCGTTGTGTAGGACGATACGTTCTTTTTCTTGGTTTCTTCGTCAAAAAATTCACGTTTTAACCAATGCTTTTCAGACCAAGGGTTAAAACTAAGTGTTATTTGTCTGAATACTTCTGGATTATCGTATTTCCCACGAATCGATTCTGCTAAAGTCTCAAGCTTTTCTGCACTTTCTATCTCGTAACATTCCTCAATCCATACAAATGCAAGTATGCCTGTTTCCACTGCAATTGATGTAATTTTTAATGGATCATCCAAGCCACGAAATAAAATCTTTTGACCAGTAGGAATATACGTTATTTCTGGCAATGATGGATTGCACTTAAAATACTCATTTACGCCCAGCTGAGCAATTGCCCACTTCAATTCGGTGTAACATGACTGGCGCAAAGTATTGCTATGACGCCGAACAACAAGAATATTGGACCATTCATAAATGAGCAATCTGTAAATATGATTCAATGCTATTGTCTTAGATTTTTTTGAACCACGGCTCCCTTTGATGACACGGTAAAAATGCTTATCAAAAAAGAACTCCTTATATCCACCGCCTATAAGCGACTTCAAACTGAGTTCCTTCGTTATATTATTCGGTTTTTCTATCTCTTTAGTAGTCATGTTTTCACAATCTTTCCTCCTTCGAAATCCTTTGATACCAGCTACTTACTAACTATACCAATTTAAAATCACAATATTCACATGCTAAAGCCTTGCTACTGTTATTACTTGGGTTAGTAGGTATTATGTGAACTAGGTCGACATTTACGACACATTCTTGTTATTTAATCTTCTAAATCATTGTTAACGATAATCGTAACGCCACTCGCGCTGCCTTTTTCGCTCGTCTTAATATCCTGTTCAATTTTATCAATTCTAGCTTGAGTAAGTTGTCTGTCCAAGTCTTCATTTTTTGGATAACGTTTCAACAATGAATCTAAAGCACTTTTACGTTGATTAATATCGGATTTCTTTTTTATTTCTGCTACACCATCTTGTGTAGGAATATAAATAGTTTCCTCAATTTCCCCACGTGCTATGGACGTCAATAACTGCATCGCTTCGGTGGCATCCATAACCCTCTTAGCGTCCATTTTAGCTAGCTGTTTGTCTATATAGGCTTTAACACTAACATTAGCTAACAAACGTGCTCCTTGAACATGAGGCTGTTTGTAGTCAGCTAATCGAGCAGCTTCATTGGCATTTCCACAACGAATATACTCGTCAGCAAAGCGTTTTTGTTTTTCTCTTAATGTATTCACGGCATATCACCACCACCTTTTTTATTATTAAAAAATTATGTAAAAAACTCCTGAAAGGCAGTCCGTAACGATGACGGTCACAATCCTTTTAGGAGTTTTTATTTGTGAATAACCCTAGGAGGCTTTCAGGAGGCGCGACACCTACCTACTCATTTCACACTATCATAGTAACATGAAAAAGGTGTCATTTTTTATCTAATTTTTATCATTACACAAAGCCTATTGCAGCAACGCCAAACAGCATTACAGACATATCGTTAATAGCTTCTCTTGAATCTCTATATACAGTTGCTTGCTCTACTCCTAATCGTTCGCATAATTGTTTTACTGTCAGTTTATTATCTACAAGATAACGATATTTCAATACTTCGAATCGTCTTTTTTCTTCAGGCAAACCTTTTGCTGCGCCTAGCTCATACGCTCTGAGCATAGCGTCAACATGTCTCATGATTTTTACTGTTTTAAAGTGATATTTTTCTAAAGTTTCAAGAGTCAACGTTTCTAAATCAAGAACAGATTCGTCATATCCAGATAGTTCGGACTGATACTCTTCTGCCATATCCCTTAGCTTTGTATAGTTTTTTAGCAACAAATTTGTATTTTGTAAATTGCGTTCTCGTTGTTCAATTTTTTTACGTTTTTCTTTTTGATCTACGTGCTTTGTTGCCACTTCGCTTGCAGTTTTTGTAATGATCTCAATTTGATGTTTAGTCAAACCTGTTGCTTTAGCCAATAGTTCCCATCTCCTTTTTTATAATTGATTCAACGGTTACTTCCGTTAAATCATAATGATTCGCTATCGCGCCCATACTAGTTCCATTTTTGAACGATTTAAATATTTCTTTATCGCGACTTTTGTTAAAATCTGACCTAGTAATTCTATTTTCTTTTTTCCATTTCCCTATCCCGTTGCGACTCAACCCACAAGCTAAGGCAATTTCATAATCAGCATAGCCGCGTTTTTTTGCTTCGAAATAATATTTTTTAGTTAACCGACCAACTGGATCAAGGAGCTGTTTTCCTTTACGATTATTCGGATTTGAGGCTGTCCAAATCTCACGACCATATTTTTTTATTTCTTCACAATCCGCGCAATTTTTTACTGAACATGTTCCAATTTCATGTTCTTTCAGCAAAACAAATAATTTTTCAAACTCTGGACTTTTCATGTTCCTCCCCACCTTTTTGTGATTGCCAAACACCTTCTAGCCAATCAATCAGCATGTTCATTTGTTTGACAACTAAAATTTCGTTGTTGTATCGATTGCACAGTTCCCCACTAGATTTCACAACCCAATCCCAAAAGACATCACTGTTCAATCCGTGTTTAATTGCTTGTTGATTGCTTTCATGAATCCAAGCAACCACTTCAGCATAAAATTTTTGGTAGTCCATTTACAGCACCTCAATTTTGATATAAATACCTGGCAAATCTGCCCAATATTTTTCAATGACTTCACTAGCAACTAAAGCATCGTCTTCCCAAAAATTTAAATCAGTCATGCAATCTTTTAGCAACTTCACTAAATTATCTGTATCAGGCTTTGTTGTTTTGTATTCACCGTTTTTGTGAGCACCCGTAGCTTTGAAGCACCACCATGATGTAAGTCGAACACCCTTTTTATATTTTTCATCTGGAACATGTTTAGCCAAATGTGCTGTTAATTTCGAGCGTGCTGCTTCCAAGTCTGGTGGCTCATAGAATACCGGTTTGCCATTTACAACGCGTACTTGCTTCTGCTGATGAGTTGTAGTGGGTACTTTTTCCATAGGCATAAAGAAACTTAATCCTGACATCGATAAACCACCTCTTTTGATTCAATATGAACTTTCCATCCACATTTGCACCAACGATCAAAATTAATCTCGCCAATAATCAATCCACCTTCTCCACATCCAATACGGTCATTCCCACATTCTAGACAACGAGAATATTTTTTAGTCAACTCCATAGCATATGTCATTTTCATTTTTTCACCTTTCCAAATCGTAATGATTCTTTTTTTATTTTTTTATTATTTTTCTCTCGCGCTTTGTCCAATTATTTAAGGGGTCAGGGATCAAGGGGGAGAGTGTAAACTCCCCTTGTTCCTGTCACCCATAATGGACTGATTGGGACAAGGGTCAATTACCTATACGTAGTATAGGGTTGTCCCTGTCCCTGTCCCTAACCTGATTTCACAAACTATAGAAACTAGTATTCTCTAAGGGTCAGACAGGGACACTCCCGACTTTGTCCTTAACTTTGTGAAATGCTCTCTAAGGACAGGGACATTCTCGATAAAAAGCAGTGTCTGTCCCTAAAAGACAGACAGACAAAACCTCGACTTTGTCCCTGTCCCTATCTACTTATTTTTTCTCAATTTTGCCCTCATTTATTTCAAAACCGCCATGTTCTTTTACTCTTCTTCTGACCGTTTTATCACTAATTCCCATATATTCAGCAAGAGAATCTACAGTAATATCATCCTCAATTGAGCACGCTTCATAGGCCGTTTCTAATCCGATTTTGCGTTCTGCCTTAGCTTCATCAGGCGTTTTTTTCTTCTTATCTAAATTCTTTTTCCATGGTGGTTGAACGTCGTCTAATTTAATATCACTTAGAATGCCTGTCGTATCAACGGAATGGACTGGATAATTAAACCACATGTTGACAGGTTCGAATTTAGGAAATTCTCTTAGAGTTCCTTCTACTCGCCAACCAGTTTTAATTTTAGCCTGTTGTTTTGCCTTGTTTGCAGCAATTGCCACTACTTCCATATCATGCCTAGATTTTATTGCTGTTGTAATATGTTGATTCATTTGAAACTCACTCATTAAGTCATCCTGTGACACGTATTCGTTAAAATAATCAGGTGCGTACTTTTTAAGAGCCAATTCATAGACTTGGCAAATTGATTTACTTTCTTGATGTGCTTGAATTGTATCGCTTATTTCTAACTCAACTAAATCAATTAAAGCATCTGGATCACGAGCGAATACGCCTGAGCCACTTGCGCGGTCCATTGATTTTTTATTTCCTTGCCCACCTTTTGAATGATGATGGCAATAAATAACGCTAGAACCTAATTCCGTACAAATTTTATCAAACTGATTAGTAAAATGAGCCATCTGATCTGCACTGTTTTCATCACCCGTTAAGACTTTATAAATGGGGTCAATGATAACTGCGCTGTAGTTCTTCTTAGTTGCTCTACGAATCAATTTAGGTGCTAGTTTATCCATTGGAACTGTCTTTCCACGCAAATTCCAGATATCAATATTATTGAGATTATCTGGTTCCCAGCCGAGTCCACCGTATACATCTTTGAATCGATGCAAACAACTGGCGCGATCAAGTTCTAAATTGACATAAAGGACTTTACCTTTCTTACAATTCCATCCTAGCCACTTCCTACCTTCAGCAAGAGCAATGCAGAGCTCAATCAAAGCAAATGACTTCCCTGCTTTTGAAGGACCTGCCATTAACATTTTATGGCCTTGACGCAACAAGCCATCAATTAGTACTGGTGCAAGTTCTGGCATGTCGTTCCAAAATTCGGTTAAGCTTTCTGGCTCTGGTAAATCGTCATTGATTCCCTCAATCCATTCGTGCCATTCTTCCCAATTTTCTTTTCCTATATTGGTATCAATGATAAATTGTTTTTTATCACCTCGGATAATCCCTGGCATTCTTGATAAACGTGAAGGGTTTCTATTTTGACTATCGATGTTCAAGCCATTCTTTTTACAAACATTGTAAAGATAATCTACACGCTTTCGATACTCTCCATAATCAGCTGCATCTACTCGAACGATAGCGTGAATACTTTTCTTTCCTGAGTAAACTAAGCATGCTACTGGCAATTCAAGCTCACGGATGATGGCATTTTGCTTGGCTAAATCCATCGTATCGGATTCAACTAAGGCATAACGAAAATCTGTAACATTTTCATTCTTAACACCTTTACCATCTAATGGATTAAATCGAATCCAAGCACCAGCCTGTGGGTTGTAATCTCCAAAAACATTACCCATATCTCCGTCACATTGATTTAATTCTTGAATCAACTGACCAGCCGTTCGATCACTAGCTCCTTTAGTAGGAAGGTATTTCCCATCTTTCTCCCACGTTTCAGTAACATAGCCTACATTTTCCGTTGATTCGAATAATACTTCTAAATATTTTGTTAGCTCACGAACAGGATTAAAATGAGTCGGCTCTTTGATTTCTTTTCCTTCGACCCAGTTTTTATCAATAATAACTAGATCGTCATTGCCACCAATCTCATCTTCCCACCCTAATTCGCGCGATTCTTCATTGTATCTTTTCGGGGTCCAGCCATTTTCTTTGGCTAATTGTGTGATAGTAGCTCCTGTAACAGGACTACCACCTGAACCTTGAAACGTGGTCCATTTTTTAAAACATTCACCCTGTTGGTAACGGTTGTCATTACGACTCCATTCGTCCCAATCAGCGGCAGTATATCCTTCTTCTTTTAATGCCATCCCAACGTTTACCCATTCTGTATAATCCAGCATAGAGGGGTTAATGTAGTCCAGTAAGGCAATTAAATCTAGTTTATTATCCATAGTCTATTTACTCCGTTCTAACAAAATTTACCAATTAATCCAACAGCTCCGGATTATCAAACTTGTTGCCGATGACTTCGATTTCATACTCGCTTACATTCGATATACAAGATAAAACATTGGAATCAAAGTAGAAAGTTCGAGGTGCTTCTATATCGAACGACGGATAACCTTTATCACCGAACCATTTTACTTCTGAATTAAAAAAATGTGATCCTTCAAAAGTTACATTTACAATATCACCCTCGTAAATCTCCACACCGTTTTTATCTTTCAATCCTGTATACTGCATAAGGATTATTTCGCTAAACTTTCTTTTGAACTCTCCTTCATAAATGGTTTTTTCAAATAAAACCACATATTCATCTTCTATGTGGATTGAAGAAACTTTATACATCTTCTTCGTGATTTTATCCCACGCTCTATACTTAATTTCTCTCATGACTTAACCCCCATTCGGAAAATGCTTGCAGGACTTGCAACCGCTCAATATCTGTAAGATTGCGATAAGCCCTAGCTGTTACCTCATTTTTCATCCATCCTCCAGTGCAACTTAAAAATGTTAATTCGCAAAGCAAGCTATCTACTCCCCGGTTTGGAAGATCTCTTTTCATCCAATCAAGTACAATCTGCTGATTCTCGTTAAGTTCAATGTGTAAACTCAACTCATATATTTTCTTAGCTTTCTCGTATTGTTCATGCGGTTCTAGTTCTTCGTTAGTTAAGTCAAATGCTAAGTTGTTAATCTCTTCTAGTCTACTCATCCCTCAATCACCTCAACTGGATTTATTTGTACGATGTTGTCTAAACTGAACTTTGTTCTGCTGTCATCGATTAAAAATCCTCGAGTTTTCAACATTGTGAAACTAGTAAAATTATCTGCTCGCTTCTCACTTTCAAACCGAGCAGTTCGAACCAATCCGTTAACGTCAAACATCACAATCTTGTGCGTGTATTTTTTATCTGTCATTCTTCTTCCTCCGTTATTTAACTAACAAATTATAGTAAATAGTTTTAAATCTAAAATGCCTGTGATATAATATTTCCGCAATGATGTTACACACTAGTTAATTCAGCATTGCGGAAACATTGTTGTTTTATCTATTCGTCGTGGAGCACGTGGTCCCACGACTTTTTTTATTTTTCTTTGTTATTTCTAGATATAGTGAGACCTAAAACAATCAATGTACTCACTAGTAATCCAATCATAAATTTTAAAATGAAATATCCCATACTTTCCACCTTATTTCGTTGTAGTATCGACAATTGCATTTCCTGTTTGAACTGTTACAAAACCATGTTTCATATGAGCATCTGCTTCTTTCATCTTAATTAGGTTATCTGTGATTGAATTGTTCAAAATATTATTCGCTTCCGCTTCTGCAGTTGCTCTTGTCACTTCTGCTTCAGCATCTGCTTTAGCTTTTGTTAGAGTAGTTTCAGCTTCTAATTTAGCACGTTCATTATCTTGACCAGCTTTGATGATTGCATCAATTGATTTCTTTGTTTCAGCATCTACATCAGGGACACCAAAACTTAAATCTTCAACTAAAAAACCTTTTTTCTTAACTGCAGCTTGATAGTCTTCTAATATTTTATTTTGAACCTCTGTTGATTTTTTGCCTGTGACATCTAGTAAATTGTATTCTGACATTACTTTTCTACCAGACTTCAATAGTTGAGCTTTTAACCAGCTTTCTTCAATGTCTTCAATCTTTATATTTCCGAATTCTTTAAATACTGACGATACTTTTGTTGGATCAACTTTATACGCATAAGTGATAGATACATGCGTTGCTTTCCCATCTTGTGTAGCTAGATTTAATTTCTTAACTTTTACAGTTTGAAGACGAATTGGATACTGTGTAACTTTATCTAATCCCACGAACTTAACACCTTGGCCAAGTACATTATCTTTCACTCCACCATTCATTGAGTAACGAACACCTACATATCCATTGTCAATTTTTTCAAAGAATCTAAAACCACCGATAATTAAACCTACTAACAAAATCACTAATCCTGCTAAATACTTGATATTCTTTTTATTCTCCATATTAAAATCCTCCATTAATGTTTTATTTGCCACTATATTCTTTAGGGTTTATACCTGCAGGTATTCTCCAACCATTTGCTGCAATACGATCAATTATTTTTTTTGCATTGTTGAAGTCCCATTGACCTACATGTTCAAAACCACGACTTTCTAAAAAGCGAATTTGCTTAGGTGTCGTTAATCCTTCATCACGGCGCTTATCTAATCGTTCTAAAATTTTAGTAGCTTTGCCTGCGTTATCAATTTCATCAGGTAAAATACCCATTTTTTCTAATGTCTTTATCTGTTTTTCTGATGGTGGTCCCATTTCCCAGCCGAAACTTGGAACATAACTTGATAACTCTTCGGACTGAATACTCATCTCAAATTGAAGTGGATCAACTAATTTTTTCTTACGTCGCTTCATTTCAGCGAGTTTGTTGGCCAATGCCTCTTCTCTCTGAGCCACAACATCCTCTGCCGATGATGCCTCAACTTCTTCAAGGTCCATCGCATAACCAGCTTCTTCTATTTTCTCAGTCATAACTCTTGCAACGTCTTTATTTTCAGCAATCAAGTGAGCAGGATGGCACAACTCATGCTTTTCTGTATGCCAAAGGAAATCTAACAATAATAATGACTCTTTATCTGGATGTAGTCGGGTACCTCGCCCAACCATTTGAGAGTATAGACTTCTAACTTTAGTCGGTCTTAGTACAACAATACAATCCACGCTAGGACAATCCCACCCTTCAGTAAGCAACATGGAATTACATAAAACGTTGTATTTATCATTTTCAAAATCATCTAAAACCTGTGCACGATCTTTACTTTCTCCGTTCACTTCTGCAGCCTTAAATCCTTTTTCGTTTAATATTTCTGTAAATTTCTGGCTCGTTTTAACAAGTGGAAGAAATACCACTGTTTTTCGATTTTCGCATTGTTCAATCATCGTATCGGCTATTTGATGTAAATAGGGATCCAACGCTGTCCCTAAATCACTTGATTTAAAGTCGCCTGCTTGTTGGCCAACCTGAGTTAAATCTAATTTAAGCGGAACAGTTAGAGCTCTAATAGGGCTTAAAAACCCTTCTTTAATTGCTTTTGGTAGTGTATATTCATAAGCCAAACTATCAAAATATGATCCTAAATTTTTCATATCCCCACGATCTGGTGTTGCCGTCACACCTAAGACGTTCGCATGTTCAAAGTGATTTAAAACTCTTTGATATCCATCAGATATACAATGATGCGCTTCGTCTACAACAATTGTGTCAAAGTGGTCACTCTTAAATTGCTCTAGTCGCTTAGGGCGTTGCATGGATTGAACAGACCCGACAACCACACGGAAGAAACTTCCGATTGATGTTTCTTGTGCTTTTTCAGTTGCACATTTTAAGCCTGTTGCTTTTTCTAACTTATCAGCTGCTTGATCTAGTAATTCTCCTCGATGAGCTAAGACGAGCACACGCTCGCCCATCTTCACTCTATCTTCAATTACTTTACTGAATACAATTGTCTTCCCACATCCTGTAGGTAAGACCAGCAATGTTTTTTTTATCCCGTTGGACCATTCGTTTTGAATGGCCTCACGAGATTTTTTTTGGTAGGGTCTTAATTGCAAATCAGCTCACTCCTAGGCAATAATATTGATTTGATTATTCTTGATTTCTTCTTCAAAAGCATTTTCAAAATACTTACGAATATTTAAAATTGCCTCGTTTTTCCATAATCCTCCATCAGCCTCGAATAATGCGCATTCAGCATCATCGTTTAGTCTGAAAATAAAAGCACTTTCAGGCTGTGGCACTTCTAAAAATGTGCGGTACGGTGAAAGGATAGCTGGACTTGGAACTTTAGCAGTCCCTACTGTCGAAGCTCCACTCTTAACTGTAGTCACTTGGCTAATCCCATCATCTTTTAATTCAATGCCATTATCGATTCTAAGAGCGCCAGTGAACGCTAATAAAGCTGTAGAATCTTCATTTCTTTGAAAAATAGATTGCAATTGGATAATGAATTCACTAGGTTTTAAATAGTGTTTGTAGGGATATTTTGGCAAATCAACCATTGCACTTAAAATATTTTCACGACGACCATTTTCATCTAGTTGAGATAATACATTTACTTCTACAGGACTTTTAACATGTAAAACCAAGCGGTCTTCAACGCGATCAAATTTTGATTTAATAAAATCTACTAATCCCTGTAAAGTGCTGACTGTTAGAGTTTCGGCATACTTTTTGCCATCCAATTCTGTTAGATTGTGATTGTTTCTATCAAAGTAAGTTTTTCCATTCACTTCTACGGTTTTATCTTCGTTTTGTGCTAATTCAACTGCATATTGTAAACTTTCTTTAATGTCTGTCATTGTTATATCCTCCAAGCCTATTAGGCATTATTTTTTTGTTTTTTCTGAAAATCAATTAATCCTGAATTGTCATTTGATTCTATTTCTTCAATTGGCGTTCCGACATCATCTTTAAATTTTCCATCGTCTACATCAAAATACGTTTGACCTTTAGTTCGCGATTTAAGCTCTTTTGCTTCGACACGACCATTTACATTACGTCCAGTTAAAATCGTTGTGGTAACATCAGTTAACGGCGCTAAGTTTGATTTAACTGAACTACTGATAGTAATTACTTCCCGATTTTCATCGGGAGTCAATTCTAATGTGATTGTTACTTTGCGTTTCGATTTAGGCTCAGTATTTAAATCGTGAATATTTTCAAATACTTTTTTCATTTCCAAATCAACTTTTTCTTGAATACCACCATCAGCTAAATTACTTAGGTCTAAATCAATCATTTTGTCATTATTTTTTTTATCCATTATTACGTCCTCCTAAAATGCCCCTGGTTGATATCCACCATTGTTTTGTTGTGGTGGAGATGTTGGAAATGGTGCTTGGTTTTGTTGATTTGCTGGTTGTTGTTGGTATTGAGTTTGTTGTTGATTTACTGGTGCTTGGTTCTGTGGTGGAGTACCCGCATTTTCAGAAGCATAGAACGTTTTAATTTGATTGTCCTCTAACTCTTCTCCAGTATTGTTACTAATCCATTTATGAATACTAACTTTACATTTCCCTTTGCTTCCAACAACTTGACCCCAATTCATTTTCAAAGGCTCACCTTTTTTCTTTTGTCCAATTCCAGTAAAGAAATTCGATAACATTCCTTCTGTAGTGGTATGCAAGAATAGATTATGCTTAATAATTTTTTTCCCTTTTGGCCCCTCAATTGCGATATCAATTACAGCTTTATTACATGCTGGCAATTTAGCACTACCATTGTGACGACCGCGCTCAAAGTTTGTAACCGTGAAATTATAGTCACCTGCAGGTAAGATAATAAATTCATTTTCCTTTTCAATCGTATCGTCCCAGCCTAATTCTCTTTCTAATTCGTTATTCATTTACATATTCCTCCTAATAGTTATTGTTTTTTCGTAGTTCTTCAATTCCTGGATAAACCTGGTTCCATGCTGCTACCAACACACCTGAAATAAAACCAGGATCATAATTGGCAATTGGTGTATCAAAAGTGTAATACCCTTTTTGGCTAACAATTTGTTGAATCTCAACTTCGGTAACGTTGTTCGTTACCATCAAATCAACTAAAGCTTTTGGAATGTCTTTTGATATGGTTGGTTCTTCTCTTTGGAAATTTGGTTCCGTTACTGGCGCAGTATTTTTTATTTCAACTGGAAGCTCTTCTTGTTGTACTGGTGGAGCCACAACATTTTGCTGGGTAACAATAATATGAGAAATTTGGCTATAATCCATCGGAATCTCATCAGGTAAGCCATATCTATTTTTTGCATCCCATGCTGGATGGTGAGTGGTGAATAGAACACGCTGACCGCCTTGTGCTTTATTTTTCCCTTTTGCAGCGCCTTGATTATCTACGTTCACAACCATCGTTCTGTAGTTGGCGAAAAGAATCATATCTGCCCACTCTTTTGTTAATGGAGCTGTTTTCTTTTCAAGTTTCAATTCGTATCTGTCATAAGCCCCTAGTTCGTCAGGTTGCTCAAATTTTTTGATTTGAGAATGAGCCGTTAGCACAACATTAATACCGACTTCTGTTAATTCACTTAATTTATTAAGGAAGTTTCCCCAATCCTCTGCTAACATGGTATAGCCTTTCCCATATCCAAAGTCTTCAATAGAATTTGCATGCTCGCTTTTGCTAACCACGAACTCTTTACATAATTTTTCTGCCCAATCTGCTGTATCTACTGCATACGTTTGACAAGGTTTATTTGCTTTAATAAATTCAATTTGTTGCAAGAGCATAGTCCAACTTGTCGGCTTGTCCAGTCTGGCTACATCCATATCCAACGTACTATCTTCTGTATCTGAAAAAACTACATCAGGAAATTGTGCAGCTAGTGTTGATTTTCCGATTCCTTCGGGACCATAAATTACAACTTTTTTTGCTCTTTGCACGACACCTTTACTTATATTCATTAAAATTCTCCTTCCTTCCACTGTTGCGGTTTATTAGGAATAACCCCTGTCGGTTCCACAACTGCAGGTTTTTCTACTTCTTGATTAGTTTCAGTCAAATCCTGACCCACTACATAACCATCCTCAATAATGATTGAACACTCTTCTCCTGTACTGACACGAGTTGCAATAGCTTGTAGACCTTCTTGTTCAAGCCATTTACCAAAGTCTTCCAATGTCCCTAAATCCATTTGTTCCAATTTATCTAACAGAATGAATCCACAATCAGGCTTCAATTGACGAACGATAGCAGTCGATACTTTCAACTGATCAGAACCGCTCATGTTATCCCATTTTTGACCCTTATAAATTAATTCACCTTCTGATACAGATAAGTCTGGAAGTGGTAAATTAGCATTTTTAAGCAAGTCTGACTTACTAGTCCTTACATCTGTTAACTCAGCAGTTAATTTGTCATACTGTGCTCTTAGGTCTGCTGCATCTGCTTCTGCCTTATCCTTATCAAGATTGGCACGAACTTTGCGATTAATTTCATCCACTTGTTGGATATTCGTTTCCAACTCATCCGTTGATTCATCATGTAAATCTAAGGCTGATTTTTGAGCTATTTCTAGGTCTTTAAGAGTTGCTTCTTGTAAACCTTGCAACGTTTGCAATTGACTTTGTAGCTCTTGAATTTGCTGGGTGACACGGGCAATATTTGCTTCCCCCTGCGTTACTTGGTATTGAATTTGTGTTATCTGCTCTCGTTTACGTTGATTTTCACCATTTCGTGCTAAAATCTCTTGTTGTTGTTGAATCAGTTCACTAGCCGATACAGGTTCCTTTGGCGCTTCTGGATAAAAAGTTTGTTCTTCTGCAAATTTTTTCTTCTGATCTGCAGTCTGTCCTAAATACTTGCGACGATTATATACTTCTTTTTCAGCTTGCTCTAATTCAATTAATTGACTGCCTACACCAATCACTTTTAAAAGAATATCTGCTTTTTCCTTAGACGTAGCATCCATAAACTTCGGTAAATCAATGGCTAGTTCTTCCACAAAACTATTTAATAGTTGTTGTCCGCCTTTTTGACCATTCGGATCAATTACTTTTAAATCGCTATTCTTTCCTTTTCTCTCAACGATTAACCCATTACTCATAACGATATGAAGATGGGGAGGTATAACTGAACCTTCTCGATGTGCTTGGCTAGGTTTATACTTATTGCCACCTAACCCCCATGCAATTGAATCTAAGATACTTGTTTTCCCTTGGTTATTAGGACCACCGATAATCGTTAAGCCGTTTACGTTCGGTTCAATCTTTACAGCTTTTACTCGTTTCGTGTTTTCAATTTCAAGTTTGTGAATTTTAATCATTTCTCATCCTCCACTTTAATTTTCTCGAAGAAGTTTGTATCAAACGGCATCGCATCGATTTCTGATTGAGTGTATTTAATTCGGAATCCCTTTAGTGTACTTTTGCTTTCAAGGCTATATTCTTTTGTCCATTTGTTATAATTTAAATACGCACACACGCGCTCAAAGCCTCCTGGCGCTTTCAAATAAAACTTATCCTCTTTAGGAAGCTTGATAGCCCATTTAAAATTTAATAGTCTAGAACATAATGTCGGTGCATTCCCACCACCTTTAAATTCAAAAATAGAAAATCCTTGGTCAGTTTTTATAACTTCATATCCAAAAGGATAATAACTATTTTTTAACAATGTTCCTTCTGGCAACTCCTTATCTTCAACCATTCTTACAATCTCGCTAAACTTATACTGTTTCGTTTCATCAATTTTTGTCATTTTTTCTAACTCCTCCCAAAATTTCGTATGATATTCATCAACTGATCGTTTGATTCTATCAAAAGCTTCTTGCCATGTTTCAAAGGACTTAATTTGATTAGGGTTAATCATTATTTACTCACTCTCATTTTCTGTGGTATAATTAGTTAAATATTTATTTTTTTTACGCTGACTAACTAGGGCTGGTATCCTTAGTTGGTCTTTTTTTATTTTTTTCATATTCCGAGCAGTCTTCACATGTTCTTGGATATCCAGGTTCTTCAAAATCTTCTAAATATCCTCCGCACCCTTGACATAGCAATCCGTTTATAGTCATTTCTGCAAGTTCACCCATATCTGTTCACCTCCCCTCATAGTTCTTCAATCCGATTCATTAAGTCTTGATGCATCATGCTTGCGTAGCTGTCTTGTGGATAAGCTGTTAATAAGTCATCAGCTACACGTTGCATATTTGATATGTTTTTACTTTTTACTGCTTGAGCGATTCGGTTTCTAAAAATGCTTATCTCACTCATGCCCATTGTTTCAGAACGTGGCGCAATAGGTTGTTTGCGTTTAGCCATACAAGCCAACATTAAAACGTCTTTCGCATTTGCGATGACTTCATCTAAATTATTTAGGCTTAAATTATCCGATAGATTACTTACTGATTTTTCGATTTGAGCTAATTCTGCCATGAAATTTTCACCTTTTCTTTCTTATAAATATAATTTTCACGTTCAACAGTTAAACTAGGAAATTCATTTCTAAGATATCCTACAAATTTATCATTCTGCATATGAGGATTGTCACAGCATACAAAGGATATTGAGTTGTAACCTTCTTTTGCTGCCGCTCTTAATTTACGTTCTACACGTGCTTTTTTTACCTATTTCTTAAACCATGGCTCAAATGAATCTTCACCAATCTTCTGCAATTCTTCTTTAGTTACCGCCATTTTTTATTTCCTCCTTTTTATCCTTTTCTACTTCTTGATTTTTTAAGATGTTCGTAAAATTATCTTCTAGAAACTGCATTGTTTTAGTCGCTAGAAACAAGTAGCTGTCTCCCCCGCCCTTTGGATACTTCACAAAACCGCCATTATTAACATCGATTACTCTTCGATATTTTGGGTTATCTAAAATATTTAACTTGAACCAATCACGTTTCCTGTTCGTTCTATCTAAAACCTTATCTAATGTCCACCATCGTCCTATTTGATCCGACTCTCTCATCTCTTCGTATTCAATTTTAGTGATAAGCACATGGTCAGGAGGGATGTCAATTGTGGCATTGATGTTTAATGTTTTAATCAATCAACACACCTCTATTCTTTAATATCTAATATTTTCTTTATTTTTTTTATGTGTTCTTGTGCTTTGGGACCAGTTGTTTTGCCACGTATAATATCTGATAAGTAGACTGGAGAAATACCAACTAATTCAGATAGTTTTGATTGCGACATGTTCATTTCAAATAATTTTGATCTCACAATTACTCCTAGATCAGTGCTCATATCATCACCTCTTTAAATTTATTAGCTAATAAATTCGCAAATACGCTAATTGCCATTGACTTTTTTATGCGAATAGTTTAATATGAGTACATACTTAAATAAGGCACATAAAACATTATGATTTCACATAAATCAGTTGGGGAACGGATTTTCGAAATATATACTGCTTATTTTTTTGTGACTCTATTTGCGAATAAATTAGCTTATACACAGAATATTAAACTATACGCGTAAAATTGTCAAACGTTTTATGCTTAAAGTTTAAATTTCTTTTCATAAGCTGTTAGGATGGTTGATATGACAACGTTTGAAATAATTAAAAAATTATGTTCTGACAGGAAAATTTCAATAAATGATTTGGAAAATGAGTTAGGTTACTCAAAAAACACTCTTTATAGATTAAAAACTCAAAACCCTGGATCGGATAAATTGGAAAAAATAGCTGATTACTTTAACGTTTCCACCGATTATTTGTTAGGACGAAATGTTCCAGAGTGGGCTACTACCGATGAGGTTATAGCTTTAGATGGGATGTTAGAACGTAATAAAACCATGAGTTATAATGGGGAAAATCTTACTGAAGAAGAAAAAGACACTGTGAGAAATGTTTTGGAGGGAATTTATTGGAAGAAAATGGCAGAAAAACGAAAAAAAGAATTAAAGTAGTAAAGGATGATTCATTTGAATAATAACGGTTTAATTGATGATTTGTTCAAAAAACACAAAACTTATAATCCTTTTAAAATAGTAGAAAACTTAGGAATTGAACTTCAATATGTCCACTTCAAAAACAGCCGACCTCTTGGTCAAACTGTTCGTGACGAGGTATTCGATTACACAATGATCCTTTTAGATGATACTTTAAAATATAAAAAACAGTCTTTCTTCGTTTGTGCACACGAACTTTGCCATGCCTTGATACATGAAGAATTACATAGTTACTATATTGCTAATTATGTTACTCATGCAAAGCTAGAGGTAGAGGCAAATAGATTCGCTGTACAATTGGCAGTTGCTGATTATACTAACGTTTATGGCGAACCTCCTCGTTACTTTGAAGAATTAGAACGTGAATACGGTGTACCCGATGAATTCCTTGATATGTATTTTTGACGAACAAAAAAAGAACCTTTTATTTAATTTCGAAAGGTTCTTTTTATATCACTTGTTCGTCAAAACTGATATTGTACTCTTTTATATTATCCTTTATTATTTTTTTCAATTCTTTATTTCTGCTTAATTCCACGTAAGCTAGTGCATAGAAGTAACATTTCGTTGCCCCTGCTTTTTGATTTATGTGATATAGATTATAGGCTTTTTCGTAATATAACTTATCTAAATGGATTGCTCGCTCCGAACGTTTAGCTATAGAAATTCCCATATCACACAATTCTATAGAGTTATTGTGATTTTTAATTTCTGAATAAAATTTTGCGCAGTTAAAAATAACTAGAACAGCTTTGCTTAAATCTTTATCATTTTCAATCATCAAAGTTTCTAACACTTTAATCGCTTGGTTGAATAAATACTCTGCTTCAATAATTTCAGTTAATAGATAATGAGCTACAGCTAATTTATCAATAATTAAAACATCCAAAAAATTTGTTACTTTTGAAACTTTTACATTGAGAGCTCGTTCTAAAAATAAAATACCTTGATTATATTCAGACATTTCTATTAAATTTATCGAGCCTAAAAAATACAAGTAACGCTTAAGATCTTCATCATTATCTATTTTTTCTTCATCAATTTTTTTTAAAAGTTTCCAAGCAGCTTTGTATTCAAAATTCATACAATACTTATCTACTTTATTTAATAATATAGGTATTTGATCATCTTTAAATTTATTCATAATTTAGCTCCTGTATCTATTGATTATTAATCAATTAACATTTATCATTACTTTGTATAGCAATATTTTTTATTTTAATATTGCTTATTTTTATCGAAAGGAGGTTATCACATGATTCCAACTCCGTATGGTGATACACCTTGGGGAATTTAATAACCGTTTTACTCCTAAACTTAAAATAGTTTAGGAGTAATCTTGAAATGATTATAGCATAGCTAACACTTTAAAAAAAGCTTTAAATCAACGTTTAAATGACATAACAGCATTTCTATAACGTCAAAAAAAGACAGCTTTTATAATTGGTTTTATGATGTGTTTTTACTAACTCATTTCCAATCATTCATATTCGTTTGAAATCCAATCTCGAACGCCTGTTTTATATAAATATTTGCCGTTTGTATAATTTTATCTATTTTATTTACGGTTATTTCTTATAGATGAATGAATAAATAACAAAAAAATTAAGGAGAAATTATATGGATAAGATTAAATCTACTATGGTTAAAAACAAAGTTCTGGTTATTATACTGAGTATTTTACTTTTTTTACTACTTTCATTCGGAACATACAAGTTCATTAATAGAACCGAAGAATTACTAACTAGTACAAAATGGGTAATGCAAATGTCCCCAGAAGAAAATGATAATCCTTATAAAATGATTGCTCAATTTTCTGAAGAACAATATTCTTTAAAAGTTGATAATGGAGAAGGGAATAATTTATCTGATTTAACAAATAAAAATGTAAATGTTAAATACGGGAAATTTAATAAAAGTATTTCGTATAAGTTAGATGATGTTGATTACAAATTTAAAATAGAAAAAAAGAAAGATAATGTAGTTATGGAGAATTCCCATACAAAAGAAAAAGTGACGCTTATACCTATTAACGTATATAACAGCTCATTAAAAAACAAAAATTTAAAAATTTTAGATAAACAATTTAAAAAAATTAGCTACATGTTAACATTGCTTTTAGATGAAACAGATCCAAATTTAGTAAAACAAGGAAATACAAATTTAGGAGAAATGATTGCAAATAATGAAGATTTTATCAATAACAACAAATTGAAAAGTACAAAAAAAGGGAAAGATATATATTCAAATTTAGAAATTATGGATAAAACAATCTATTCATATTATTTGTTAGTTGATAATGCAAATTACAACAACAATATTTCTGATAAAGATAGCAATGATTTTTCAGAAAATCTAACTGCTTACACTAAAAACTACAAACACATAATTAAAAATTACTATAATAATAAAGATGTAGGAAATTTTGAAAAGTGGTTAGATAAATAAAAAGACAAGCCTTCGGGCTTTTCTTTTTATACATATTGAAAGGAGAATGAGAACTATGGCACGTTTTGTAAAAAGAGGTAAATCTTGGCAGTATGAAATCTCACATAAAACAGATGACGGACAATTCAAAAAAATAAGAAAATCTGGATTTAAAACAAAAAGTGATGCAAAAGCTGCTGCAACAGATTTAGAATACGAGTTGGCTAGAGGCTATAAAGTAAATTCTAAAGAAACGACACTGTATGATTATTTTGAATCTTGGATGAAACTTTATAAGAAAAATACTGTTTCCGAAGTAACCTATAGAAGATACAATACTACTTTAGCAACAATCAAAAATCTTATGCCTTTTGTGACTCTCCAAGAACTTTCAAAAAATAGCTATCAAAAGTATTTAAATAAATATGCTGACGGACACGCTAAAGACACTGTAAAAAGATTCCATATGCATGTCAGAGCTTGTGTGCTGAACGCAATTGATGAAAAGGTATTATTAAACGATTTTACGCGAAACGCTCTTATACACGGTTCTGTACAGCAAAAAAAGAAAGAAGATAAATTTCTTCAATTTGATGAATTAAAAAAAGTGATACATTATGCCGAAAAAGACTTAAACCCTCAATATGCTTCTCGTTACATGATTATCGTAGGAGCGAATACTGGTATGCGCTTTTCGGAGTTATTGGGACTTACTTGGAATGATATTGATTTTGACAACAAAACTATAACTATTAATAAAACATGGCAATACCAAACTGGTGGAGGTTTTGGACCGACAAAAAACGAAGCTTCTATTCGTACAATTGATACAGACGGCCACACACTTGAGCTATTAAAAAAGTACAAAATAGATCAGGATGCTCTAGGTTTAGAAAATGAGTTCAAGCTTATATTTTATAACGAATTAAACGGTCCTATATCAAACAACGCCGTTAATAAATCTTTTAAAAACATACAAACTCAAGTCGGAATTAATAACCCTATCACATTTCATGGCTTAAGGCATACCCACGCCTCTTTACTTTTATATAAGAAAGTTGATATAATGGTTCTTTCAGAACGTCTTGGCCACAGTGACATTACTGTTACGTCTTCTGTCTATGCTCATGTTATCAACGAGTTACGCAAACAGAACAAAGAAAGAATCGTATCTGTAATAGAAACAATTTACGAATAGCGCTTGATTTTTGGCACATATTTGGCACTAACAAACAATTAAAAGCTATTACAACAACGATACCCACCTTTATTTCATGTTCCCAGGAGACATAAAAACAGAGAACAGATTCATGTTCTTTTTTTGTGTCATTAACTATTTAGCAAAAAGGAGTTTTAAAATGAATAAAATTATCAAGTTAGAAGCTGATTATTTAGTCGTTGCAAAAGAAGATGGCACTACCATTCGTGTTCCATTAGAAACAATCGATTTTGACGCAGCTGTTGGGGACTTAGTTGAAATTTATTATGATGGTCCAAATGTCATTCTACATAGGCCTGAACCAAAAAAAGAAACCGTTCAAGACCGTATTAATATCAACATTGTGAATGAAACTTCTCAAGCGCAAACCCAAGCTCAAGAGCAGGGTCAACAACATACTCAAGTTCAACAAACTCCACAATATAACCAAGTTGGGAAATGGGTCAATAAATGGATTTATGTTCTTTTAGCTATTTTCCTTGGTGGATTTGGTGTTCATAAGTTTTATGCTGGAAAATCTGGAGCTGGAATTACATTTTTAATTTTCTGTTGGACTGGTATCCCTGCTATAATTGCTTTTTTTGAAGGTATCTTTGCCGCTTTCAAACCAGAAGATGCAAATGGAAATATTTTTATTCAATAATTTAAAGGATTTATAAATAGCTTATTTAAAGGATTTTCTTTAAATAAGCTATTTTACTTAGTAAAGGAGGCTAGTTTTATGACAAAAATTACGATTATCGGTCCTTCAGGGTCGGGGAAATCAACCTTAGCTAAACAACTAGGGGATTTTTATGAGGTTCCTGTCATTCATTTAGATTCACTTTATTTTAATCCAAACTGGCAAGAAATTGGCAAAAGAGCTCTTCTAGAAAAAGTAGCACCTCTTATTCATTCAAATCAGCATTGGATTATTGAAGGCAACTACTCAATCACTTGGCCTATCCGTTTCAACAATAGTGATACTATTATTTTTCTAGACTTCTCAAGATCTGTTTACATTCGCCGAATTTTAAAACGCTCCTTTATCTATCACGGAAAAGTAAGACCTGACATGGCAGATGGTTGTCCTGAACGTTTTAATTTAGACTTCTTAAAATTTGCATGGAATTATCCTACAAGACGAAAAGAAACACTAAAACAATTAGCCATGATTCCAAAAGAAAAAATCTTAACCTTTCATCATCCAACTGAATTAAAACACTATCTAGCTTCTTTAATGAATTGATTTCTACCTCATTTTAGCAACTAATAATTAATCGAACAAAACATTTGACCTTAATTGACCATTAGAGTAAAATACAACTAGTAACAGTTTTACTTTTTATGTTACAATAACCATGATTTGAAACCTTTAAAGGAGGAAATATAATATGAATTTAGTACCTACAGTCATTGAACAATCATCTAGAGGAGAACGCGCATACGATATTTATTCTCGTCTATTAAAAGACCGTATCATTATGTTAAGTGGACAAATTGATGATAACGTAGCAAATGCAGTTATCGCGCAATTGTTATTCTTAGATGCACAAGATTCTGAAAAAGATATTTACATTTACGTCAACTCACCAGGTGGTAGCGTTACTGCTGGACTAGCAATTTACGATACAATGAACTTCATCAAAGCAGATGTTCAAACAATCGCAATGGGAATGGCTGCTTCAATGGGAAGCTTCTTGTTAACAGCTGGTGCAAAAGGCAAACGTTATGCATTGCCAAATGCAGAAATTATGATTCATCAACCCCTAGGTGGTGCTCAAGGTCAAGCAACTGAAATTGAAATTGCTGCGCGTCACATATTAAAAACTCGTGAACGTTTAAATAAAATCTTGGCAGATCAAACTGGTCAACCAATTGAAGTCATCGAACGCGATACAGACCGTGATAACTTTATGAGTGCTGAAGAAGCAAAAGCTTATGGCTTAATCGATGAAATTATGGTTAACAGCTCTTCATTAAAATAATTTTTAACAAGGCTTGTAAAACGATTTTGTTTTACAGGCTTTTTTGCTACCCTTGTGTGTCCATCCGCGGTATAATTAAATTATGGAACTATTGAAGGAGGAATTTATTTATGGATATCAGTAAAATTAAAGCAAGCGAAGTTGGAACCGAGTTTGGTTTTAAAATTGGAGCAAAAGAAGCTCCAGTTAAAGTAATCGAATTTATCAATATTCGTTGTCCTTATTGCAAGAAATGGCACGAAGAATCAAAAAATGTGTTAACAAAATTTGTTGAAGAAGGAAAAGTTCAACGAATTATTAAACATTTTGATAAAGAAAAACCCTCTTTACAAAAAGGAAATGTTTGTCATCATCATTTAGACTATCAAAACCCTGAAAAAGCGCTAAAAGATATTGACTTCCTTTTTGAACATCAACACCAATGGGGTGACCTAACCAATGAAGAAGTCGCAACTTATGTTGAAGAGAAATTAGGTCTTAAAAATCAACCTAATGAAGCTCAAATCAACGGAATTATTGCTGAAGCTGAAGCAGCAAATATCTTCTTTGTTCCAACGGTTATTGTGGGGGATCATATTTTTGATGAACATATCACACCGGATGAATTGACCAATTTAATTGAAGAAGAACTTAAAAAATAAAAAAGAATCAAGCGATTACTCAATCGCTTGATTCTTTTTTATCTCCAACCACGTAAATATTGAACGGGTGTTTTGAGTTGATCTTTTGCATTCAATTCAATGGCAACATCTCGAACCCAAAAAGGATTACGTAATAATTCTCGTCCAATAACCACCAAATCTGCTCGACCATTTCCAATTACTTCTTCTGCTTGTGCTCCATTTGTAATTAGGCCTACTGCTCCTGTCGCAATGCCAACTACTTTACGAATTTCTTCTGCATAATGCACTTGATACCCAGGAAATATGTTTGTCGGTTGAACATTTACTAAGCCTCCTGTAGAGACATCGATCAAATCAACGCCTGCATCTCGCATCCATTTTCCAATCATTAAATAATCTTCAAGGTGAGCGCCATCTGCTTGGTAATCTTCTGCAGAAATTCGAACAAATAAAGGTTTCTCCCATAACTCTCGAACTTCAGCAATGATTTGACTTAAAAAACGATAACGGTTGCCAATCGGTCCACCATACTGATCTGTTCGCTTGTTCGTCAACGGGGATAAAAATTGATTAATCAAATAACCATGTGCTCCATGAAGTTCAATCACATCAAATCCTGCTTTTTGACACCGGATAACGGCATCTTTAAAGGCTTTTACAATCTCTGTAATTTCATTTTCAGATAATGCTTCTGGTTGCTGATAAGCTTCACTATAGGCAATACTTGATGGTGCTACAATTGAATCAGGCACATCTGCTTTTCGTCCTGCATGATTTAATTGAATCCCTATTTTTGCACCCATTTCATGAACATGATTAACTAATTTTGTTAAACCTGCAATATGATCATCTGACCAAATGCCTAAATCCTCCTGTGAAATTCGACCATTCGGCAATATCGCTGTTGATTCAACCATAATTAACCCTACTTGACCAAGAGCTCTTGTTCCATAGTGAGTTAAGTGAAAATCAGTCACTTTTCCATCTTGTTCAAAAACAGAATACATACACATCGGTGACATCATTACTCGGTTTTTAAATTCTACTGATTTTATTGTATAGGGCGCTAATAATTGTGACTTCATGATTGATTTCCACCTTTCTTTTATCCTTTGCTAACTGTGCTTTTTGCTTTTAAATTTTCTGCTACTTCATTTAACTTACGCAATCGATGGTTGATACCCGATTTGCTGATAGCACCACTTGGAATCATTTCTCCTAATTCCTTTAAGGTTACTTCTGGATACTCTAAACGAACCAAAGCAATTTCTCTTAATTTTTCTGGAAGTTTATCTAATCCCATCATCTCATCAATAAAACGTATACTTTCAATCTGCTTTCCTGCTGCATCAATTGTTTTATTTAAATTTGCATTTTCGCAATTCACTAAACGATTAACAGAATTCCGCATATCTCGAACAATTCGTACGTCTTCAAACTTTAACATGCCTGTAGTTGCACCAATCAATGCAAGAAAATCTGCTATTTTTTCAGCTTCTTTCAAATACGTGATATATCCATTTCGACGTTCTAACGTTCGCGCATTTAACTCAAAATAGTTCATCATTTGGCAAATATCATTGTTGTGTTCTTCATAGATGGAATAGATTTCTAAATGATACCGGCTTGTTTCAGGATTATTAACCGAACCACCTGCCAGAAATGCACCCCTTAAATAAGAACGAATTTTTTGAGGGTTTGTGATAATTTCATCTGCAATATGAGCATGAAAAAGTAGACCATCCATAATATTTAAGTCTGATAAAACTTTTTTTGTTCCTTGCTTTAAGCGCACAATATAGACATTATTTTTTTTTAATTTCATTTTGCGGCGAACCAATAGTTCACTTTCCACTTCAAAATGATCTTTTAATAAGACATAAATTCGCCTTGCAATCGCTGCATTTTCAGTTTGAACATTTAAAATAAATTTTTGATTCACTAAACTAACCGCACCATTCATGCGAATCAATGCTGCCAATTCAGCTTTTGCATGCTCTTTGTGAACTTCTAATGTCGTTAGTTCTTTTTTGACATCTGAGGCATAGGACATACTAGACAGCCTCCTTTCTTTAAACGACCTTTTAATTTTTAGCGCCAAATACAAGACGCAGTAATTCTTCTACAACTTTTTCTCCATCATGAAAGACTCCCTGATCTCTGAGTTTCAAGAAGTCAGCCGAAATTACGCGACAATTTTCATTTCGCAAGCCTTCAAAATCATGCGTGACTTGAACGAGGTATTCGTCATAGCGCTCTTTGTCCATATAATCTTCTGGAACATGTTCGGTATTTACTAAAATCGTATCAATAAACTGATTGCCTAAATGTTTGTGCAATACCCTGATATGATCCGCATCGGAAAAATTTTCTGTTTCTCCTAATTGCGTCATAATGTTACAGATGTAGACAACTTCTGCTTTTGTATTTACAACCGCTTCACCTAAATCTTGAATCATTAAATTGGGTAAAATACTCGTAAATAAACTACCTGGACCTAGTACCACCATATCCGCTTCTAAAATTGCATCGATTACTTGTCTAGCAGCTTTAGCATCATGGTTATTTTCAGTTGGTGTTACATATACTCGATTAATGGTTTTACGATCGTGAGCAATTTTAGATTCTCCAGAAACCCTAGTTCCATCTTCAAACTCCGCATGTAAAATTAGCGGCTCCTCTGAGGCTGGATACACTTGACCATCAACACGCATCATTTCAGCTAATAGTTGAATCGCTTCAAAGACATTTCCTTTCATCTCTGTAATTGCTGCAATAATTAAATTTCCAATCGCATGTCCCGCTAAAAAATGATCGTCACTGTCAAAACGATATTGAAAAATTTCTTCTTGCAATCGAGGTAAATCAGACAATGAAACTAAAACATTCCGAATATCGCCAGGTGGCACTACATTCACATAATCTCTAATCGTCCCACTACTGCCTCCATCATCAGCAACTGTCACGATTGCAGTGATATCAGCAGATTGCGCTTTTAAATTTTTCAAAATAACTGGTAGGCCCGTTCCGCCTCCAAGTACAACAATTTTAGGTCTTCGATTGCGTTTAGGGACCATCATGAACGATTGATACTTTCTTTACGTTTATCTTTATCTCGGTGTGTAATATTGACTTTATAGTCATCGGCAATCAGCTGACGACCTACTCTTTCAGTTAAAGCAACGGAACGGTGTTGCCCTCCCGTACATCCAATCGCTATCGTTACATTATTTTTACCTTCTTTTTTATAGCCTGGTAAAACATACAATAATAAATCGATAAATTTACGATAAAATTGTTCTGTTTCTGGTTGCTGCATCACGTAATCATACACTGGCTTATCTAAACCATTTAAAGGGCGTAGCGTGTCAATATAGTGAGGATTCGGTAAGAAACGGACATCCATTACAACATCGGCATCAATCGGTAACCCATATTTAAAGCCAAATGAAATGACCTCAACTCTAAATAAATTGGTGTCTTCTGTTTTAAAACTTGAAATAATTTCTTCACGTAATTGACGTGGCGTTAAATGTGATGTATCGATCACTAACTGCGCTCTACCTTTAATTTCATTAAGTAGCTCTCGCTCACTACGAATTCCATCCATAACTCGACCATCGCGTGCCAACGGATGAGCGCGTCTTGTTTCTTTATATCTTGAAACTAAAACTGCATCCTCTGCTTCTAAAAACAAAATTTTCGTTGTAATAAAGGACGTATTGTCCATACTTCCAATTGCAGTTAAAATTTCATCAAAAAAAGCTCTTGAACGAAGGTCAATTACTAAAGCAATTTTTGTTAATTTTCCTGATTCTTTTACTAATTCCCAAAATTTAGGTAATAAACTGGGTGGCATATTGTCAACACAAAAATACCCCATGTCTTCAAAACTCTGCATTGCCACAGTTTTACCTGCGCCACTCATTCCTGTAATAATTACTAATTGAAGACTATCTACCATCATCAGTCACTCCTTTTCAAAACGATTACTCGTTTACTCTTTAATTTCTATTATAACATACCGGGTGTATCACGTATACTTAAGAAGTTTTTTCATTTCGTTAAAAGAAGCGTAGTCTTTAAAAGACTACGCTTCTTAATGTATTTCTTTATTATGCAATAATAGCTTGAATACTTGCTTCAAAATCTGCTACCTTATTCGCTACTTTTTCAGCTGTATCTGCTACTGCACCAATATAAAACTTAATTTTCGGTTCTGTTCCAGATGGACGAATCGCAATCCAACTGCCATCTTCTAATTGATATTTTAAAACGTTAGATGTCGGCATGTCAATCGGCTCTACTCTTCCGTCTTGGAATGTTCTCGTTTGATTGCCAAAGTCCTCAGAACTCACAACTGAAATACCTGCAAATTCTTTTGGTGCTTCTGCCCGACATTTAGCCATCAAGGCTTGAATTTTAGCTGTTCCTTCAATTCCTGCCATTGTAACTGAGATTGTTTTTTCCTCGAAATAGCCGTATGTTTGGTAAATCTCTTGTAAGCCATCATACATTGTTTTTCCTTGTTTTTTATAGAACGCAGCAACTTCTGCTACCAATACTAAAGCTTGAATGGCATCTTTATCGCGAACAAAAGGTTTTACTAGATAACCGTAGCTTTCTTCAAATCCAAATAAAAATGTTTGACTATGATCTTCTTCATATTGTTTGATTTTTTCTGCAATAAATTTAAACCCTGTTAAAACATCGATCATTTTAATTTCAAAGCTTTCTGCAATTTTCGTTGCTAACTCACTTGAAACGATTGACTTTAATACAGCACCATTAGCAGGTAATGTTCCGGCTTCTTTTTGAGCTGTTAATAAATAGTGCAACATTAATGACGCAATTTGATTTCCTGATAACACTTCATAATTTCCAGCAGGCATTTTCACTGCAATCCCAAGGCGGTCTGCGTCTGGATCTGTTGCAACTAAAACATCTGCCCCTTCTTTTTCACCTAAGCGAATCGCATATTCAAAGGCACTATGTTCCTCTGGATTTGGTGATTTGATGGTAGGAAAACTAGGGTCAGGAATCGCTTGTTCTGGAACTACCGTAATGCCTTCAAATCCAGCATTTTTTAGTGCACGCTCTCCTAGCATTTGACCAGTTCCATGAAGCGGAGTGAAAACAAGCTTCATTTCTTTGCTCATTTCTTTTACTAATTCAGGATTCACTGTCACTGTTTTCACTAATTCAAGATAAGGTGCATCAATGTCTTCACCAAGTATGGTTAATAAACCAGAATTTTTCAACTCTGTTTCACTTAATACCTCAATTTCTAAGCTATTGTCAATTTCACGAACAAATGTTGTTAAAGCATCCGCTTCTTTAGGTGGCATTTGCCCCCCGTCCTCACCGTAAACTTTGTACCCATTGTATTCAGCAGGATTGTGACTTGCTGTAATCATAATTCCCGCATAGGTTTTCAATTCACGAACTGCAAAAGAAAGTTCTGGCGTTGGACGTAAGCTTTCAAATACAAACGCTGGAATGCCATGCTTGCCTAATGTTTTAGCTGCCTCCATTGCAAATTCAGGTGATTGATGACGTGAGTCATAAGCAATAGCTACTCCTCTTTTTTTCGTCTCCTCACCTAAGCTGTCCATAAATGAAGCCAAACCTTCCG
This sequence comes from Carnobacterium sp. GW821-FHT04C06, assembly GCF_059420345.1. NCBI lineage: Bacteria > Bacillati > Bacillota > Bacilli > Lactobacillales > Carnobacteriaceae > Carnobacterium > Carnobacterium sp. GW821-FHT04C06. Next base: position 104,306 of record NZ_JBWKTN010000002.1, on the reverse strand, counting down.
TTGCTTGACGAATGGTATAGATGTTCATACGATTAATTCCTACTCCTAAAACACCTCGCATGCCCGCTGTTCCAAATTCTAATGGTGCGTAAAAAGCATCTTCCAAAACTGTATCATTATTCTCTAATTCAACTAATTCTGCTTTCAACTTATCCTCTAATGCTTCATAGTTTTTCCAAGTTTTATAAGTATTCTTCCAAGTCATTTCTGAAATCATCCTTTTTTAGTATTTTCTAGTTATTTCCTTCAATAACAGTTAATCATTTAGATTATATCACTTCTTGCATAGGCTTTCACTCATTTTGGATAAATTTCAAAAATCTTATATTTTAGTTACAAAAAAGAACCTTTATAAAAATAAAGATTCTTTGTGTCGTTATTATTATTTTTCTAGACTTTCTTTTAATTCTTCTACGTATTTAAAGACAGCTTGTCCTGCTTGACCGCCATCGCCAACAGCGGTAGTAACTTGACGTAATGTTTTTTGACGAACATCTCCAACAGCAAAAATACCTGGAATTGCTGTTTCCATCTCATCATTTGTAATAATCCAACCTTCTTCATCTGTAATTCCTAAATCTTTAAAAGAATTCGTTTGAGGTAAAATACCTACATAGATAAACGCTCCATCAGCGGCAATTTCTTTCGTTGAACCATCTTTTGTATCAACCAAAGTCGCTCCCGTTACTTTCATGTCATCTCCATGAATTTCTGATACTGTTGCGTTCCATATAAAGTCAACTTTTTCATTTTTAAACGCACGGTCTTGTAATATTTTTTGAGCACGTAACTCACCGCGACGATGAACAATTGTTACTTTACTAGCAAATTGAGTTAAATACGTTCCTTCTTCAACTGCTGAATCTCCGCCACCAATTACAATCAATTCTTTATTTCTAAAGAAGGCGCCATCACATACTGCACAATAAGACACACCACGTCCATTGTATTCATTTTCTCCAGCAACTCCCAATTTACGATGCTCTGCTCCAGTTGCGATAATGATTGCACGCGTTTTATATTCGTTACCACCTGCTGTAATGGTTTTATATTCTTTACCGTCCTCTATTTTTTGAACATCTCCATACGCATATTCTGCTCCAAATTGTTTTGATCCTTCAAACATTTTGTCTGATAATTCAGGACCTAAAATACTTAGAAACCCAGGATAATTTTCAATTTCAGCTGTATTAATCATTTGACCACCTGGAACGCCTCTTTCAAGCATTAAGGTTGATAAATTTGATCTTGATGCATATAACGCTGCTGTCATTCCTGCTGGACCTGATCCAATAATGACAACATCATAAATTTTTTCATTTGATTCCATGTTTTCGCTCCCTTTATTTCTCAATTCTCAGTGCTATTTATCTACTTTAATATGAATGGAGACATTCGTCTACTAATTTGCTTACAAAAAATTAGTATCCTTTCAATTCCATTTCTAAAGTTTGTTTTAATTCAGTTGCCTCTTCAATAAAATCACCGGTAGGATCTTCTTTTAAATACATTTTTACTAACTCCAACGCTTCCTCTAAGTCCTCTAAAAAAGCATAATTGTTTGCTTGAAAATAATAAGCTTCGCTAAAAATGTCCCCACTTTCTTCAATCAATGTATCTAAAATAGTAATAGATTCATTAAATTCACCGGCATGCTGATGGCAAATTGCTAGTTGGCAAAGAGCAAAAATTTTTTCTTCCTCTGTTTTACAAAGTGTCGCTGCACGATTCAAATATTTTTTAGCCTTGAGGATATCGTTTTTTTGAAACGCCGCAATTCCTAAACTAAAGTAATATTCACTTGATGGGAAAAACTCAATAATCGGTGCTCGCTTATTTTCAGAATCAGACATCTTTTCGCCTCCTTTTTTGAACTTTGTCTTTAAGTATAACACAGACATTTCAGGTGGGATAGCTCCTATTTTGGATTCCTGTATTCATGATGGAGAAAATTATTTTATGAAAAAAAGAAAAATGTCCATTGTTTCTTTTTCGCATTTAACATACACTTAAAAAATATTGTTTTTAAAGTAATTCTACTCGTAATTTTACTTAAATTCAGCTATTATATCTGCAAGTCAATTAAAATCATAAAGGAGGTCCCTATGGTCAAAAAGAAGCGTCTTCATTCAGATAATGAGCTCATTAGTTTAAGTTGGCCAATTTTTGTGGAACTTTTTTTAAGGGTTATTATTGGAAATATTAACGTACTAATGATTTCAAAATATTCAGAAAGTGCTGTGGCTGCTGTTGGTGCATCCAATCAAATCTTGAATTTAACCGTATTTATTTTCGGATTTGTAAGTGTCGGAACTCAAATTATCATTGCCCAATTAATTGGTGCAAAAAGAAGAGAACGAATCCAATCGGTGATTACTACGTCTTTAACTGCTGCTTTGGTTCTTGGTTTTTTAATCAGTGCTATTTTTATCTTCTTTTCAACCTATTTCCTCCAATGGATGCAACTAAGTCCTGAATTAGTTGAAATAGGGGCTAACTATTTAAAAATATTTGGTGGAGGAATGTTTTTAACTTCTATGACAACTACTATGATTGCAATTATGCGTAGTCATGGTTTTACAAAACCCGCTTTACTTGTCCCTCTATTTGCAAGTATTATTGCAGTTATTGGAAATTTCTTTGCTTTGTATGGCCCTTTTGGTTTACCTGTTTTCGGTGTTGCAGGCATGGCTGTTTCCAGTATTGTTGGGAATTCTGTAGGTTTAGTTATCGCAATTTATTTGCTACACCGCCATGTCCGTTATCGCATTTCATTTACAAATTTTAAAGATTTTTCTTTTAAAAATTTAAAATCTGTTTTAAGTTATGGTCTCCCATCTTCTGGGGAAGCTCTTTCCTACCAAGCGGCACAAGTTGTTGTAACCACAATTGTTGCGACCTTAGGACAAGATGCGTTAGTAGCGAAATCTTACGTTAATGCAATCACTCAATTTGTTTCACTTGCTGCTGCTTCACTGAGCCAGGGAACCCAGATTATGATTGGTCGACATGTTGGAGCTGGCGAAATTGATCGTGCGTACCACCGAGGAATTCGTAGTGTGAAAATCGGCGTTATCCTTTCAGTTGTTATTACCTTTTTAATTTGGTTGTTCATTACACCAATTATGGGGGTTTTCACTTCCAGTCTGACGGTTCTATTGATTGCTAAACAGGTTTTCTTAGTCGATATCTTCTTAGAAGCAGGACGAGCTGTCAATATGATTTTGGTTGGCGCTTTAAATGCGAGTGGCGACGTGAAATATCCATTGATTTGCAGTATTATTGTCCTCTGGATTATTAGCTTGCCTTTCTCTTATTTACTAGCTATCAAATTTGGGCTTGGTCTTGTTGGCGTTTGGTTAGCCTATGCAATCGATGAAATTTTACGAAGTTTATTGATGCTTTATCGTTGGAAATCAGATATTTGGAAAAGTAAATTTAAATTATCCGATTAAAAAAGGACTGGCTAATTGATTAAATTAGCCAGTCCTCTTTTAGTTAACTCTGTTTATTATTTTTTCTTTGGTGCTTTATCTACTTTATCAGCTTCTTTAGCATCTTCACTAGCTAATTCGCTACCTAATTGAATAATGTATTCACGTAATGAATTTTTCACTTCAGGATGTTTTAGACCATATTGGATGCTTGTTTTTAAGAAACCAAATTTATCGCCAACGTCATATCTTGTGCCTTTAAATTCATGTGCAAAAACGCGTTGTGTTTTATTTAATGTGTCAATGGCATCGGTTAATTGAATTTCATTTCCCGCTCCAGGAGCTTGGTTTTCTAAAATATCAAAAATTTCTGGCGTTAATAAATAACGACCAATAATAGCTAAATCACTTGGTGCATCTTTTGGGTCTGGTTTTTCAACAAATTTACGTACATGGAATAAACCTTTTTCTACTTCCATTTCAGGATCAATAATACCGTATTTTGAAGTATCCTCATGAGGAACTTTCATCACAGCAATGTTTGAAGCATGTGTTTTTTCGTAACCATCCATTAATTGTTTCGTTAATGGGACAGTATCCTCCATCAAGTCATCACCTAGCATCACGACAAAAGGCTCATTGCCAACAAATGCCTTCGCTTGTAAAACAGCATGTCCTAAGCCTTTTGGATAAGATTGACGAACAAAGTAAAGGTTTAAACCAGTGGTTTCTTCTACTAATTTTAATAGTTCAAGTTTATCTTTTTCTTTTAAATTCGCTTCTAGTTCTGGGTTTGAGTCAAAATGGTCTTCAATTGGACGTTTGCTCTTTCCTGTCACAATTAGAATATCTTCAATCCCTGAATTAATCGCTTCTTCTACAATAAATTGAATGGTTGGTTTATCAACGATTGGCAACATTTCCTTTGCCATTGCTTTTGTTGCTGGTAAAAATCGTGTTCCTAATCCCGCTGCCGGAATGACAGCTTTTCTTACTTTTTTCATTTTATTTCCTCCTAATAATAGTGTCGTATCAGTTTAACTTTCTGCTTTTCCATCTCTAGTCATTAAATGAGAGACAACTTCTTTTACATCTGTTTTATTGTATAAAACATCATAAATTGCTTTCGTAATCGGCATCTCAATATTTTTTTGTTTTGCTAATTCGTAAGCCGCTTTCGTTGTTGAAACTCCTTCAACAATCATGCCCATATTATCTAGTACTTCTTGTAAATTATGACCTTTTCCTAGTAAATCACCGGCACGCCAGTTTCTTGAATGAATACTCGTACACGTAACAATCAAATCACCAACACCACTTAGACCAATAAAGGTTAGAGGCTGTGCACCAAAAGCAACACCTAATCGACTAATTTCGGCAAGTCCTCGAGTCATTAAAGCCGCTTTTGCATTGTCTCCGTAACCTAAGCCATGGAGCGCACCTGCTCCAACTGCAATAATATTTTTCAAGGCCGCCCCCATTTCAACACCGATAATATCTTCATTGGTATATACTCGAAAATAACGATTCATAAATAACGACTGAATCAATTCTGCACCCGCCAAATTAGTAGATGCTGATGTTATAGTTGTAATGTCTTTAACTGCAACTTCTTCTGCGTGACTAGGACCTGATAAAACAACAACTGCTGTCCTTAATTCCTCTGGGATTTCCTCTTCTAATACCTCTGAAATTCGTTTATGAGTTTCTTGTTCCAACCCTTTACTAGCATGAGCAATTACAGCTGGTGAAGTTAAGACAGAAGCTACTTGGTGTGCAACTGATCGCATTGCTTTTGTTGGAACCACGAAAAGTACAACATCAACAGCTTCAACTGCTAATTTTAAATCTGTAAAGCCTTTAATGCTTTTTGATAATTGAATTTCCGGTAAATAGCGAGCATTGCAATGATCGTTATTGATTTCACTCATTTGTTCAACATTATTTCCCCATAAACGAACATCATGACCATTTTCATCTAATACCATTGCTAGGGCCGTACCCCACGAACCTGCACCAAGTACAGCAATTTTCTTCGACATATTCAAACTCCTTTAAATCTTGCTTATTTATTTCTAATAACATAATCAGTTAAATCAGTCATTGATGTAACTATTACATCTGGTTTGAAAGGATCAATTTCTGCTCGTGTCTTTTCTGACCATTCGACAAAAACCGATATAATTCCAGCGTTATTAGCCGACTCAATATCATGAGAATTATCTCCCACCATGATGGCCTTTGCTGGATCAACTTTCAATTGTTGAAGTGCTACATAAATAGGTTCTGGATCTGGCTTTGCTTTTTGATAGTCTAAACCACCTATAATCACTTCAAAATAATCGGTCAAATGTAAAAGTTTCAATCCCCGTAATAAAACATCATTTCGCTTACTTGAAACAATTGCTAATCGAATACCAATTGACTTTAAACGTTCTAAATTTTCAGTAACGCCTTCAAACACCGTTACCATTTCATCATGATGAGCTTCATTAAATTGTCTATACTTAGCAATCATCGTCTCTTTCTCAAGAGGATTCAACTTGCCGTATACCATCTCTAACGTAGGGCCGTTAAACGCTCGAACACCTTCTAAGTCATACTCTCCTGGAAAATACTCTTCTAGGACTGCCAAATGTGACTGACTAATCAAAGCATTGGTATTCGCTAAGGTACCATCAAAATCAAATAACACTGTTTCAATTGACACATCTAACACTACTTTCTTTTATTAATTCGAAATAACACCATCTAAATAATAAGGATTTTCTGGGTATTTTTTTCTCCGATAGTACCATATAACAATAGCACCTATAAATAAAACAACAGACAATAACTGTGAAACACGAATCGTTTGCAGCAACATCAAACTATCTGTTCTCAAACCTTCGATAAAGAATCGACCAAATGAATACCATAGAACATAGCTCAAAGCTACTTCTCCACGTTTTAATAAATGGAATCTTCTTCTAAGAATCAATAGTAGCACAAATCCAATCACATTCCATAAGGATTCATAAAAAAAGGTCGGTTGATAATAGATTCCGTCAATTTTCATATTATTAATAATAAAAATAGGTAAATGTAGATTTTCTAAAAAAGCTCTTGATGTTTCTTCCCCATGTGCTTCTTGATTAATGAAGTTTCCCCAACGTCCAATTGCTTGTGCGATTAAAACACTAGGTGCTGCAATATCTAATACTAGCCAAAATGGCAAGCCTCTTTTTTTAGTAAACCAGTAAACCGTCAAACCTCCAGCAATCAAGCCTCCATAAATGGCAATTCCACCATTCCAAATCGCAATAATTTCTGAAGGATGCGCAACATAGTAACGCCATTCAAACGCAACATAATAGATTCTAGCCCCTATAATCGAAATTGGCAATGCCCACAACATCATATCAATCAAGTCGTCGCCTTTAATCCCTAATTTTTCCGACTCATGAGTGCTCATAAAAATAGCCAATAAGACAGCCGATGCAATAATAACACCATACCAATGAACTTCTAACCCGCCTAGTGAAAAGGCAATTGGATTAATTGCACCTAATAATAGATTCATGCTCTAATCTCCATTCTTAATTGTCCTGAGAGTTTTTCTCAATCAAAATTTCTAGATTTTTTTCAAAGGTTTTCGTAGCATCATAGCCCATACTCTTCGCTCTAAAATTCATTGCTGCTACTTCAATAATAATCGCTAAATTGCGACCCGTTTTAACTGGAATCGATATTTTAGGCACATCTACGTCAAAAATACGTGTGATTTCTTCTCCGCCACCAAGACGATCAAATTTCTTTTCTTTAGTCCACGTTTCTAAATTCACGATCACTTGAATCGTTTTACTACTTCTAACAGCACCTGCACCAAATAAGTTCATCACATCAATAATGCCAATACCTCGAATTTCAATTAAGTGACGTAAAATATCTGGTGATTCCCCGACAACAGTTTGTTCATCTTGTTGATGAATTTCAACTCGATCATCTGCTACAAGACGATGTCCACGTTGAATTAGTTCCAATGCCGTTTCACTTTTCCCAACACCACTATCACCTGTAATTAAGACTCCTAGTCCATAAACATCAATCAAGACCCCGTGCATAGAAATCCGTTCAGCTAACTTACCTTCTAAGAAATTTGTTACATTACTGGATAATCGAGTTGTTGTTAATCGTGACATAATCAAAGGAATTCCAGCTTCTGTAGTCGCTTGAACCAATTCCTTTGGTGGAACTAAGTCTCTTGACAAAATAAATGCAGGAGTATTCGGTTGACACATTCTTCTCATCACAATTAAACGTTCTTCACTAGTCATTCGTTCAGAAAAAGACGTTTCAGTTTTACCAAACAACTGAACTCGTTCTTGTGGATAATAATTAAAATAGCCTGTTAATTCTAAACCTGGTCGTGAAACATCACTGGTCGTAATCAAACGATCCAAATGTTCTTCTCCGTTATGTACATCTAAACGAAGTGTATCCACTAATTCTCTTACCGTTACACTACTAGTCATAGTTTTTTCTCCTCTTCGCAAATAAGCTTGTTTCTGTCTATCTTCCATTTTAACATTATATTGAATTTCTTTAAAGGTTTATCAATACTGATTTAATGAACCTTTAAATATTTTTTATTATCAATAAAAAAGCATCGAATTCAATCGATGCTTTTTAGTCGTAATTCTATTCTGTTGAAACGCGATTTGAAATAAATAGATTTGCAAGGGACAATAAAATTGCCACCCACATCGCTGTGCCAAATGTAGCAAAATGAAATCCGCTACCAACAATAGCTGCTGTTAATTTCAACATGAATGCATTGATAACAATACTAAAGAATCCTAATGTTAAAAAAGTAATTGGCAAGGATAGAATGCTTAAAACTGGTTTAATCGACATATTTAAAACAGCCAAAACTAAACTTGCTGCTAACGCTATCCAAATACTTTCAACATAAAATGTTGCTCTGAAAAAACCTGATAATGCTAAGAATAACAAAGCATTAATCAAAACACCCTGCCAAAATTTCATTAGAAATCACTCCAGTCATCATCTTCAACTTTCTCTGCTTCTTTACGTTTATCTTGTTTAGCTTTTTTTTTGCCATTATAGTCTTCATAATTCGTTGAATAGTACCGATTTCCATAATTAGAATCTGTTGTATCTCGTTTTGGTTCAGGAATACAGATTGCTAAGATGATGTACAAAATCACTGGGGAACCAAAGCCAAAGAATGCAGCTACAACAAAAATTATTCTTAAAATTGTTGCATCAATTCCAAAATACTCTGCAATCCCACCTAATACACCACTTAAAACTCTATCTTGTCTTGATTTTGTTAATTTTTTCATTTATGCCACCCTCTTTAAATTTTAAGTTAAAAATTGGGGAAGAGAATCCCCAATTCTTTTACTGGTCCGTATCTTTAATTAAAATACTACCAGTAGTTGTTGATAATTTTACAACCAACGTATCTTCATTTGCCACACGTCTAAATTCTAGCAATTGATTTGTGCGATCTTTTTTCTCTTTGATTACTTCAACGTTTTCTAAACGATTTTGAATTGAACCTAAATTGCTCTTCGCATTGCCTTCAATGCTGATTGCTCTTGGCAAAGCAACTTTAACTGTTCCATTTACAGAACTGGCTTCAAGACGTTTTAGTTCCTCTCCTGATAACGTTACTTTGATAGCTCCGTTAACTGTTGATAAATTGCCACTTTTTACATCTCCGCGCGTAACTATTTCACCATTGATACTGTGTACTAGTAAATCACGAACACTACTATCAACTACAGAAACATTGCCATTAACACCTTCTGTTTCAAGCATCGTAGCTGTCAAACGATCAAATGTAATATTACCATTTGTACATTTAACATAGATGTCTTTACCTTCAAATTCTTCAAACTTTACATTCCCATTTAATAATTTCAACGCTGTATGATCGTAGGTTCTTTCTGGTAGATAGAAAACTAAATCACAACGAATGCGTTTATTTGGTACATGGAAGAGCAAACTCTCATCATTGACTTCAATTGTGCTTCTTTCTAAGAATGCTTCAAAGGGATTTTCAACATCCATTTTCCCATAAATTTTAATAGATGCTTCAACTTTGATGTCTTGACTATCCCAGTTTTTAAAGACTACATCGCCATTTGCTACTTTAACATCAATGATAGAAGCTGCACTTTCTGGATAGTTAAATTCATGATCAAACTTCGTAGCTGCAATTCCTGGTACGCGAATATTCACGTCTTTCCAGTCAATATTTTCCATCACGGTATTAAAGGTGTCTTTCATAAATTTACCAAATTGTGTACTAGCTTCAGTTACTTTTTCACCTACTTGATTCATTGTTTCAGTAGCGGATTCTTTCCAATCATCTGGCAATTCAAATTTGTCAGTAATTGTTTTTTTATGTGTTCCCCACTGTTTTCTTTTAATATTTTTAAGTTTATCTTCAAGAATCGTTTTTTCTTCTTCTAGTGATGTTGCTTCTTCTTCTAATGCTGTAATTTCATCTTCGAGGATAGTCATTCTTGCTTGATCTGCTTCAGTCAATGTTTCTAATTCTTCTTTTGTTTCTATGACCATCATTTCTTCTTTTTTCAATTTAATTTGATCGGTCAATTCTTTAATTGTTTGATTCGTTTGATCTAGCTCTACTGAATATCCAGAGGCTTCATTTGCCAACTCTTCGAGAATTGCTTCTAATCGTTCGTGATCTTCCTTTTGTTCTTTTTCTAAACGTGCACGCCCTTCTTCTACTGATTCAGCTGCATCAGATAACACTGGTTCAGGATTTTCCATTTTTGCTTCTGGTTCAGTTGGTGGAATTGGTTTTTGAACATTTGACTGATCTTTTTTCACCGCTTCTTTGCCTTCTTTTTTAGCTGCACTTTCCAATAAGACTAATGCTTCTTCTGTTGAGATGATTCCTTGTTTCACTAATTCTAAAATTCTTTCTCTTTCTTTCATGTTGATTTCCTCCTTCATTCTTTCCTATCTATTTATCATTTGCGGACGATTGAAATACTGATGCAAGATTCATTTGTCTTGCTATACTCATATTATGCCTTTCTTTTGGTAAATTGTCATAGGACTTAAGAACGATTTATCATTCAACACATAGTCTGAACTTCTATTATTTAACCTTTTCTACACTAATTAGTTTACCATTTTACCTTTAAAAAATAAAAAATTCAGTTTATAAATGAAAGAACTGTTCATTTGCGAATACTCTTAATACAACAAAAAAACTTCTTTAAAGCTACAAAGGCTTTAAAGAAGTCTCTTGATTAATTTTTCATACGAGCTTTGTCTCGTTCTAAAATTGCTGCTAAATACTTTCCAGTATAGCTTTCTTTTACTTTAATGACCTCTTCAGGAGTTCCCTTAGCAACTAATGTTCCACCACCAGCACCACCTTCTGGGCCCAAATCAATCAAGTAATCTGCTGTTTTAATAACATCTAAGTTATGTTCGATTACAAGCACCGTATTACCTGATTCAACTAAGCGGTTCAAGACGACTAAAAGACGCGCGATATCATCTGTATGCAATCCTGTTGTTGGTTCATCTAAAATATAAAAACTTTTACCATTTGATTTTTTATGCAATTCACTAGCTAATTTCATTCGTTGCGCTTCCCCACCAGAAAGAGTTGTTGCAGGTTGACCCAGTGTTACGTAGCCTAATCCAACATCCACAATCGTTGCTAATTTGCGATGGATTTTTGGAATATGCTCAAAGAATTTTACGGCTTCTTCAACTGTCATGTTTAAAATTTCAGAGATATTCTTACCTTTATAATGAACTTCTAATGTTTCAGAATTATATCTTGTTCCATGACAAACCTCACAAGGAACGTAAACATCTGGTAAAAAATGCATCTCAATTTTTAAAATCCCATCTCCACGACAAGCCTCACAGCGGCCACCTTTTACATTGAAACTAAAACGTCCTTTTTTATAGCCACGAATTTTAGCTTCATTCGTTTGTGCAAATAAATCACGAATATCATCAAATACACTTGTATAAGTCGCTGGATTACTTCTTGGCGTACGCCCGATTGGACTTTGATCGATATCAATTACTTTTTCTAGCTCTTCATAGCCTGTTATTTTTTTGAACTTACCTGGTTTCGCTTTTGTTCGTGTCAGCTCTTTTGACAAAGCCTTCTTCAAAATACTATTTACTAGTGTACTTTTTCCTGATCCTGAAACACCAGTAACTGCAACAAAACGTCCAATTGGAAAATCAACGGTTAAGTTTTTCAAGTTATTTTCCGTAGCGCCAGTAACTCGAATTTTCCCTTTATTTTCTTTCCGTCTTTTTTCTGGAATTGGAATAAATTTCTTACCAGATAAATACTCGCCTGTTAAAGAATTGGGATTTTTTTCGACTTCTGCTGGTGTCCCGGCAGCCATAATCTCACCACCACGTTCTCCTGCACCAGGTCCAATATCAATTAGATAATCTGCCTCACGCATTGTATCTTCATCATGTTCTACAACAATTAGTGTATTCCCTAAATCTCGCATTTTTTTCAAGGAACCAATCAAGCGATCGTTGTCCCGTTGGTGTAGACCAATAGAGGGTTCATCAAGAATATAAAGAACACCTGACAAATTTGAGCCAATTTGTGTAGCCAACCGGATCCTTTGAGCTTCTCCACCAGATAATGTGCCCGCGGTTCTACTTAACGTTAAATAGTCTAATCCGACATTTTCCAGAAATCTTAATCGTGAATGAACTTCTTTCAAGATGGGTTTTGCAATCATTTCTTCTTGATTGGACAATGTCAAATGGTCAAAGAATTCAACAGCATCTCCAATTGCGTATTCACAAACTTGTCCGATATCCGTTCCATTAACTTTAACAGACAACGCTTGGCGATTTAAACGATAACCGTTACAAGTTTGACAAGGCAACTCCGTCATATAGGTACGCATTTGCTCCCTTGTAAAATCACTATTGGTTTCATCATGTCTTCGAGAGATATTGCGAACAACGCCTTCAAAAGGAACATCCACGTCACGAATCCCACCAAAATCATTTTCATAATGGAAGTGAAATAACTTACCATCTGAACCATTCAGAATCAACTCTTTTGCTGATTCTGGCAATTTTTCAAAAGGTGTGTCTAAATCAATTTTAAAATGAAGACAGGCCTGTTCTAGCATTTGAGGATAGTAATTAGAACTAATTGGATTCCAAGGAGCAATTGCGCCTTCTCTAAGTGTTTTCTTTTTATCAGGAATAACCAAATCCAAATCAACTTCTAATTTCATTCCTAAGCCATCACATTCTGGGCAAGCTCCAAATGGTGCGTTAAAAGAGAATAAACGAGGCTCTAATTCTCCAACTGTAAAGCCACAATAAGGACATGCGTAGTGTTCACTAAATAAAATTTCTTCTTTGCCTATCACGTCTGCAACGGCGTAGCCTTCTGCCAAACGCAATGCTGCTTCAAATGAATCAAATAAACGTGAACGAATGCCTTCTTTAACAACAATACGGTCAATGACAATATCAATATCATGTTTTTTGGTTTTTTCAAGCTCGATTTCATCAGAGATATCATACATTTCTTTATCGACACGAAGACGAACATAACCTTCTCGTTTAATCATATCGAATACTTTTTTATGTTGTCCTTTTTTTCCTACAACAACAGGAGCTAATATTTGAATCTTTGTTTTTTCAGGTAGCTCTAACACACGATCAACCATCTGTTCAACGGTTTGACTAGTAATCTCGGTTCCATCATTTGGACAAATCGGATGCCCTACTCGAGCATAAAGTAAACGAAGATAATCGTTGATTTCAGTGACTGTTCCAACAGTCGAACGCGGATTTCGACTAGTGGTTTTTTGATCGATTGAAATAGCCGGGCTCAATCCATCAATGCTATCTACATCTGGTTTATCCATTTGGCCTAAAAATTGTCGTGCATATGCAGATAAGCTTTCAACATAGCGTCTTTGTCCTTCTGCATACAAAGTATCAAATGCCAGTGAGCTTTTTCCAGACCCTGAAAGTCCAGTTAAAACGACTAACTTATCACGAGGAATCGTAACATCAATGTTTTTTAAATTATGAGAACGTGCGCCATGAACGGTAATTTTATCATTTGCCATTTGTTTACTTCCTTTGTTTTTTATTTAAGTTTTTTTGGAAAAATTTGTTCATAAAAAATAGGAAGCATTAGACTTCCTATTTTAGTTACTTCTATCATATCACAAAACAATTCATTTAGGGAACGTTTGTTCATAATTTTGTTTTATTTAAAATTCTTTTTGATATTTTTTGGAGCTGCTCTTGATTCGTAAAATTGCCACTCAACAAATCTGGGAGTACTTCTTCTAAGAAATAGTTTACACTGGCTAAATGGTCAAATTCCAAAATTGTTTTCAATGACTCTTCATAAATCTCTGTAAATACACTTTCTGGATTTCCTTTCTGAATCTCGCCAAATGATTCATATAATAAATCCACTTTATCTGCAACAGATAAAATTTGCCCTTCTAATGAGGAGTCTTTTCCTTCTTTTAAGCGTTCTAAATAGACAGTTTGAAACTCTTCAGGAATTTCCTTTTTCACAAAATTCTCCATCATTGAATCTTCTACGTCAGCTAGCATTTCTCTTAACGCAGGCGTTGCATATTTGACTGGAGTCTTAATATCTCCGATAAACAACTCGGTATAATCATGATTCAAGGCTTTTTCATATAGCGAGCGCCAATTGATTTCTTGCCCTGCTTGCTCTTCTACAGTACCTAAAAATTGAGCAATTTGGGTTACTTTAAATGAATGTGACGCAACTGAATGATCTTCGTATTTAAACTTCCCTGGACACCGAATTATATTTTCTAAATCGCTTAAACTTTTAATGTATTGATGCATTCCCATTCTCACATCATCCTTTCTTTTTGGTAAATTTTTATTATCCTATCATATTTTACTGATTCTGTATAGTTTCACTTATTTATCATAGCAAGTCTATCGACAAAATACCAAAAGGACCACTCACTAAAATAAGTGAGTGATCGAATTTGTTTATTTTTTGCCTAGTTTTCTCATCGGTAATAAAATAGTCAAACTAATTAACGTAACCAATATTGTTGCACCCATATCAGCTAAAATCGCAAACCATAGTGTCAACCAGCCTGGAATGGTTAATAGCAAAGCAATTACTTTTAACCCTAAGGCAATCGAAATGTTGATTCGAATAATTTTTTTCACTAATTTTGCAATTCGAATCGCATCTGGCAAGCGCCCTAAATGATCTTGCATCAAAACAACATCAGCTACTTCAATTGCGCTATCTGTTCCTTTACCCATCGCAATTCCTAAATCGCTTTTTACTAAGGCTGGTGAATCATTCACACCATCTCCAACCATTGCTGTAATCCCTTTTGTTGATAGTTCATCAATTAATTCAAGCTTTTGTTCTGGTAATAATGAACTATGAACTTCATCGATTCCTAGTTCATTTGCAACACTTTCTGCAATTTTTTCGTGATCGCCTGTGAGCATTACAACTTTTTTCATTCCTAATTGATGCAACTCTAAAATGATTTCTTTACTTTCATTTCTGATTTTGTCGGTTAAACCAAAGATACCTAAAACTTCTGTTTCACTGGCTGTAATCACTAAAGTACGACCATTTTCTTTAAATGATTCAATGTCTTTTTTAATTTCACTAGTCAAAATTTCTTCCGGTATTTGACGTTCATTTCCCAGGAAATAATGCTTCTCATTAATTTTACCAGTTAAACCACTACCTGCAACTGTTACCAAGTCTTCCACTTGTAACAAACCAGCTTCTGGTTGTATTTGATTTTCCAGAGTATATCCAACAATTGCTTTAGCAATTGGATGCATCGATTCTTGTTCCATTAAACGACTAATTTGATAAAATTCAGGGCGATATACTTTGACATCACTCACAGCCAGTTTTCCTTCTGTTAAAGTTCCTGTTTTATCAAATGCAATTGTTTCTAAGCGACCAAGTGTTTCTAAATGATTGCCTCCTTTAATCAAAATACCAATGCGAGCTGATTTTGTAATACCTGCTACTAAAGCAATTGGAGAAGAAAGGACTAGTGCACATGGACAACCGATAATTAAAACTGCCAAGCCTTCATATAACCATGGCATCCACTCAGCTCCTAAGAATAAAGGTGGAACAATCATTACAAGCACTGCTAGGAGCATAATCAATGGTGTGTAATATTTAGCAAATTTATTAATGAATAGCTCAGTTTGTGTTTTTGTTTCCTGTGCTTCATAAACTAAATTTAAAATTTTGGCTAATGCTGAGTCTTGATACGCTTTTGTTAACGTAATAAATAACGTTCCATCATTGTTAATGCTTCCGCCGAAAACCGTTGCATCGATTTGTTTTTCAACAGGGACAGACTCTCCTGTAATGGCACTTTCATTGACAGAACTCGTCCCTTTAAGGACAATCCCATCAGAAGGAATTTGTTCACCAGCAATGACTTTTACCACATCTCCAATTGCTAATTGATCGATAGAAACTTTTTCTTCAATTCCATTTTTTACTCGCATTGCGAATTTAGGTTGAACATTTAAAAGGCTCTCCATTGATTTTCGAGCTTGCATCATTCCCAATCCTTCAAGCCATTCGTTTACACCGAAAAGGATTGCAACCAAGGTTCCTTCTCGATACTCACCAATAGCAAACGCACCAATTAATGCAATGGTCATTAAAGTATCAATGTTAAAGGTAAAACGTGTGAGGTTTTTTGCTCCTTGTTTGAAAGTTGGCCATCCACTTAGAACGGTTGCTACAAAATACAAAGCTAGTGAAAAATAGGTTTGCCCATTATCTTCTACAAAAATTCCAATTAGTAGGAGAATAACTGAAATAATGACTTTTGTGATAACCATCTTCGTGTTGCCATCTTCGTGATTATGCTCGTGATCTCCATGATTTCCTTCTTCTTGATTGTTTTTAACCGGTGCTACTAATCGAGCATTTTCAGTTGCTAGTATTTTTTCAACAGCTTTTAAGTCTAAGTTTTCTGAAGCCACTAAAGTACTTGTTGTGTAGTTTAATTTCGCATCTGTCCCATTTTCTAAACGATTGATCTGGGTTTCTAACCTCAATGTGCAATCTGCACAATCTAATCCTTTGACTGGATATCTTTTCATCTTCCTCACCCTTTCTATTGAATATGTTTGGTATGTTTTACTGCTTGAGTTAGTAGGTCTAATACGTGCTCATCATCTTGACTGTAGTAAATTGTTTTGCCTTCACGTCTTGATTTGACCAAATTAGCTGTTCTCAGAGTTCTAAGTTGATGTGAAACAGCTGATTGTTCCATTCCTAAACATTGGGCAATCGCTCCTACATTAAGTTCTTGCTTTTCTAATAAGTATAAAATTGAAATTCGAGTAGGATCACTCAATACTTTGAAAATTTGACTTACTCGTTGAATCGTTTGATTCGTTAATTTTTTATTTTCAAAAGTCATTTATTTCCCTCTTTTCAAATGTTTGGTTGTTCATATGTCTATATTATCATATGTTTATTTTTATTTCAAGTCAAAACAAAAAAATGACAAAAGTTAAACTTGCTAACTTTTGCCATTCATTTTATTTTTTATTTGTTGTATTTAATTCAGATACTTTTCCAGTAGAAAGGTAAACAATCCACTCACAAATATTGGTAACGTAATCACCAATACGTTCTAAGTAACCTGCAACTAACATATAATCTGAAGCTCCCACAACGATTTCTGAGTTGGCCTTCATTTCTTCAATACAGCTTTTATAGATTTGCTTGAAGTATAAATCAACTTCTCCATCCATTTTTGCGATTTTTTTGGCTTTCTTAGAATCATTTTTTACGTAAGCTTCTAAAACTTCCTCCACCATCACTTTTACTTTATCTGCCATATCTGCAATTTCTGCTTCAATTTCAGGGATGCGTTTGTTTCCTTTTACTCGAATAGTTGATTTCGCAATACTTACTGCATGATCCGCCATTCTCTCTAAATCTGAGCTTGCCTTCATTACCGTTACAATAATTCTCAAATCTGTTGTAACCGGTTGTTGTAAAGCTATCATTTCAAAACTTCTTTTTTCTAAATCTAATTCACGTTCATTAATGAAATGGTCATTAGCAATAACCTCTTTTGCTAACTCTTTATCGTGATTGATAAAAGCTTTAACCGATTTATAGATGGCTTCATTTACCATCATGCCCATCTCAGAAAAACGCAAGTGTAAGTCATTTAATTCCTCTTCAAAAACTCGTCTCACGGATAATTCCTCCTCATTATTTTTAATTAACCAAAGCGTCCAGAAATATAGTCATCGGTTTCTTTTTCGTGTGGATTTGTAAAGATTTGTCTTGTATCTCCAAATTCAATTAAATCTCCTTGTAAAAAGAATGCTGTCTTATCTGAAATACGTGACGCTTGTTGCATATTGTGGGTTACCATTATCATGGTATAATATTCTTTCAATTCTAGCAACATATTTTCGATTTTCCCACTTGAAACGGGATCTAAAGCACTTGTTGGTTCATCTAATAGAATGACTTCTGGTTCTACTGCCAATACTCTTGCAATACACACACGCTGTTGCTGTCCACCAGATAATGAGAGCGCACTTTTATTCAGCTTATCCTTAACATCTTCCCAAACTGCCGCTTTTTTTAAACTCTCTTCTACAATAGCATCCATCTTCGCTTTGTCCTTCATGCCTGCAATCTTTAACCCATAGGCAACATTGTCATAAATTGAGAATGGAAAAGGATTTGGCTGTTGAAAAACCATTCCAACTTGCTTTCTTAACTTAACCGTATCCATCTTAGGACCGTAAATATCTTCGCCTTTTAACAGCACCGTTCCATTGATTGTAACGTTTGGAATCAAATCATTCATTCGATTCAAAGTTCTTAGATACGTTGATTTCCCACAACCACTTGGACCAATCAAAGCGGTAATTCCCTTAGGTTCAAAATCTAATGAAATGCCTTTTAGGGCTTCATTTTTTCCATAGTATAAATGAACATTTCGTGACTCAATTACATAATTTTTTTCACTCACCTTTGATTCCTCCTATCCAAAGTGTCCTGATACATAGTCTTCTGTCGACTGAATCTTAGGTCTTGTAAAGACTTTTCTAGTTTCATCGTATTCAATCACATTTCCCATATAGAAAAAGGCTGTATAGTCACTGATACGAGCAGCTTGTTGCATATTATGCGTCACAATTACAATTGTGTAATGTTCTTTTAAAGAAAGTAACGTATCTTCTACCTTGCTTGTTGAAATTGGATCTAGTGCACTTGCGGGCTCATCTAGTAACAGTATATCAGGTTTCATTGCAATGGCTCTAGCAATACACAAACGTTGTTGTTGGCCACCTGATAACGCTAACGCACTTTTATGCAAATTATCTTTAACTTGGTCCCATAAAGCGGCTTGTTTTAAACTGGTTTCAACTATTTCATCTAATTCATGCTTATCTTTCAGGCCATGACGTTTTAATGCAAATGTAATATTTTCATAAATTGATTTACTAAATGGGTTGGGACGTTGAAAAACCATGCCGATATTTTTACGCATTTCATACACATCAATATTATCGGCATTAACGTCAATTCCTTGATACATGATCTCACCCGTTACTTTAGTACCCGAAATTTCATCATTCATACGGTTCAACGCACGTAAGTAAGTTGATTTCCCACAGCCACTTGGACCAATTAATGAAGCAATTTTATTTTTTTCAAATTCTAAAGAAACACCTTTAATGGCTTCATTTTGACCATACCATACATGAAGATCATTGGTTTTTAAAGCGACATCTTGACCACGATCCATTTTAAAAATATTGGTTTCAAGCTGATTTTGTTGTTCTAACAAGTTATTCACTCCTTAATCGTAGCTTTTCTAGTTAACTATTAAGCGGATGTTGCTTTTTTATGAATCCATTTACCTAAGAAACGAGCAAGGAAATTGAATAGTAGTACCGCGATAATCAAAACAGCTGATGCTCCAGCTGAAACAGCTGCCGCGTCAGGCATAATCCCTTCACTATTTACTTTCCAAATATGAACAGCTAACGTTTCTGCTGGACGCAATGGATTTAATGGACTTGCAATATATAGTGGATTCCAATTTGTAAAATCCAATGCTGGTGCACTTTGACCCGCTGTATAAATTAACGCCGCTGCTTCACCAAAAACACGTCCGGCTGCTAAAATCATCCCAGTTAAAATACCAGGCAACGCTGCAGGCGTAATAATGCGCGTGACTGTCTCCCAGCGAGATAAACCAAGTGCTAGACCAGCTTCTCTTTGAGTAGAAGGAATCGCACGTAAAGAGTCTTCTACAGTTCTAGTTAATAGTGGAAGATTAAATAATGTTAACGCTAGGGCACCTGATAAAATTGAAAAACCAAACCCCATTTGTACAACAAAAATTAAAAAACCAAAAAGTCCGACTACAATTGAAGGCAGTGAACTTAATACTTCAATTGCTGTTCTAACAAAATCAGTAATCCAATTTTTCTTCGCGTATTCTGAGAGATAAATTCCTGCTCCTAATGAGATAGGAATACTGATCATCATTGTTAAAATCAAAAGATAGAAGGAATTGAATAATTGAATCCCTATTCCGCCACCTTTTTCAAATGTTTTTGCTGGTTTTGTTAAAAAGTCCCATGAAAGATGAGGAATTCCGCGCCATAAAATAAACGCTAATAAACTGAATAAAATCAATACAATTATTCCAGAAATAATATATAAAATGCTAACTGCAAGTTTATCTGCTCTTTTGGCATTCATCTATTTAACAGCTCCTTTTTTACCAATCATACGGATGGCAATATTGAAAATCAATGACATCACTAACAAAATAAGTGCTAATGACCATAGGACATTGTTTTCTAATGATCCCATGACCGTATTTCCCATTCCCATTGTTAAAATACTCGTTAAAGTTGATGCCGGTGATACTAAATCTTTTGGCATTAAGGCTGCATTCCCTACAACCATTTGAATGGCTAAGGCTTCACCAAAAGCGCGGGCCATCCCGAAAACAACTGAAGTTAAAATACCGGGTACCGCAGCACGCAAAACAACTTTATAAATCGTTTGCCATCTTGTAGCACCTAGTGCCAATGATGCTTCTCGATAATGAGTTGGAACTGAATTTAGTGCATCCACAGTCATACTTGTTACCGTTGGTAAAATCATAACGAATAAGACAAAGGTTCCTGCTAAAATACCAAACCCACTCCCACCAAATGTATTTCGTACAAATGGAACGATCACTGTTAAGCCAATAAAACCATAAACAACAGAAGGAATCCCCACCAACAATTCAATCACAGGCTGTAAAACCTTTTTGCCTGTCTTTGGAGAAATCTCTGTCATAAAAATAGCTGCTCCTAAAGCAAATGGGGTTGCCACAATTGCTGATAGCAATGTTACAACAAAGGAACCTGTAATCATTGGTAACGCGCCAACAAGTGGTTGACCGTCTGCTCCCTTAGCACTTGGATTCCAAACGGTTCCCGTTAGAAACGCCCAAAGTGATACTTTATTAGTAGTAAACGTAGCAATTCCCTTACTTGCTACAAAATATAAAATCGATGCAACAACTAACACGATAAAGGCAATACAGATAAAGCTAATACTTTTACCAATTGTTTCTAATTTTGACTTCTTTGATTTTTTTAACAGTCGTTCATGAATTTCTTCCAAAAGAAACCCTCCTTTATTGAATGTCTCACAACGTAACGGTCTTGCTATCAAACAGCCTTTTTAATTGACCTTAAGGCTCTCACTTAAGTAAATAATACTGGAAATCTCTTTAAATTACGACTTTAAACTTTTTTAGTCAATGGAAAAGGCGACTGCTAAAACCCTCAGCCGCCTTTTCTCATTAAACTAAATTTCTTAGTCTATTTGATTACTCCATCATGACTGCGTTCAACTTTCATTGAACTGATAGGAAGGTAACCTAATTTTTTAACAACGCCTTTTTGAACTTCATCTGTTAGCATGTAGTCTAAGAATGCTTGAACATCTTTAGATGGTTTGCCTTTTGTATACATATGCTCGTAAGACCAAATTGTCCAAGAGTTGTCTGCTACATTTTTTTCAGTTGGTTCTACATTATCAACGGATAACGCTAAAAGACTGTCGTCAAAATAAGAGAATGCCAAGTAACTGATTGCTCCTGGTGTTTCAGAAACAATTTTACGAACAGCACCCGATGAATCTTGCTCTTGGGCTTGGATTGCTTTTTGTCCATCTAATGCCCATTTTTCAAAAGACGCTCGTGTTCCACTTCCGCTTGCACGATTTAAAACAACGATACTTTGATCTTTACCCCCCACTTCGTTCCAGTTGGTAATTTTTCCAGTAAAGATATCAATCAGTTGTTGTTTAGAGATTGATTTAACGCCTACATTCTTATTCACAACAGGTCCCATGCCTACAACGGCAACCTTATGATCAACAAGAGCCTTAGCATCTACGCCTTCTTTTTCTTCAGCAAATACATCTGAGTTTCCAATTGTAACGGAGCCGTTTGATACTTGGCTTAATCCAGTTCCACTTCCGCCACCTTGAACGGTAATCGTGTTCCCTGGGTTGGCTGTTGAATATTCTTCTGCAGCAGCTTCTACTAGCGGTTGTAAAGCCGTTGAACCCACTGCAGTAATTGTTTCTGTTGGTGCACTACTTTTTTCGCTTGATTGTGAGCTTGCTGATGAATCTGTTTTATTTCCTCCACAAGCTACTAATGTTAAACCTAAACCTACCGTGAAAACAACTTTTGCTAAGTTATTAACTTTCATCATTATCCATCCTTTTCCAAAGCAATGTTAGACGTCTTTTATTTTTCTCTCGTCCACAACTTTATCTTAAGGTTTGAATATTAATTTTGATTTCTTTTTGTGTAAGCTTTGTGTATCTCTTTGTAAAGTTTCGTTTCGCTTTGTAAGGAAACGGCTACTCAATTGGACTAACGGCTCCATCAACTGTTCTTGTTACTTTCATATCAGCAGAAGGTAGATACCCTAATTTTTTTACAACTGTTTTTTGAATATCAGGTGATAAAATGAATTCAATAAAATCTTTTGTTAATCCTGTTGGCTCTCCTTTTGTATACATATGCTCGTAAGACCAAATCGTCCATTTATTCGTTGTTACATTTTTATCTGTTGGTTCCACGCCATCAATTGATAGAGCCTTAACCGTATCATTGACGTATGAAAATGCCACATAACTGATAGCCCCTGGTGTATCTCCAACAATTTGGCGAACCATTCCTGTTGAATCTTGCTCTTGGGCTTGGATACTTTCTTTCCCGTCTAAGGCCCATTTTTCAAAAGTAGAGCGTGTTCCACTTCCTGTTGCACGATTTAAAATAACTATTTTTAAATCTTTTCCGCCTACTTCTTTCCAATTCTTGATTTTTCCAGTAAAAATATCTTGTAATTCTTTTTTAGTTAATTCTTTTACTCCTACGCCTTTATTCACGATTGGTGTAATCCCAACAACCGCTACTCTATGATCTACCAGTGCAGCCGCGTCAATGCCTTCTTTTTCTTCAGCAAACACATCTGAGTTTCCAATATTTACCGCACCACTTGCAACCTGACTTAAGCCTGTTCCACTTCCGCCACCTTGAACATTGATAAATTTACCTAAATGAGCAGTTGCAAATTCTTCACCTGCTGCCTCCACGAGGGGCTGTAAAGCTGAAGAACCAACTACAGTAATTGATTCGCCGCGGTCAACACCTTTTCCTCCACATGCTGCTACTAAAAATAGGGAAGAAAGAAATACTAGAAGGGCAGTTTTTTTTAATTTCATCTAAATAAAACCTCCTTTTTATCATAATCAGACAATTCATCTCTATCATACCTTAACATTGTAAAATCTATTCTCTCCTTTTGTAAATTTTATGTAAAGGCAATTTGTAAGGTGATTTCTTATTTGTCATTTTTATTAATAAAAAGTGATTATTATCTTGCTTTTCTATTGATTTATGATTGGCTTTTTTATTTTGTTTTTTTAATTTTTTTATGTTATTCTAAGTTACACAACTGATAGATGCTTTAATCTTTTTCTTAAGGAGGAATCATGAGCATGGAAAAAAATCAAAGTTTTGTTGATGGGTTGATTGAATCGATTGTGAAAAAGGCGCCCCTTTACGCTAAAAACACAACAGATCATTCAAGTAAAACTGACAACAAGAAAGATTCATCGAAAAAAAAATAAATACTTATACAATTATTGTAACTTATTTATTTAACTCCCCTTTAAAAAGACTCTCTTAAAAAAGAAAGTCTTTTTTATTTAAAAAAAATGTTATTTTATACTATTTTAATATTCCATCCATCCCCATGAATATATTATTTAATTGATTATTTTATTTATCTTGTTAAAAATCTATCGAAGTTCCTTTAAATCAACTGAAAAGGGCTTTTTTTTTAAGTCTAAATTTTTTAGTTCCATTTTATTTGAAAATATATTTTCATTCTATTGTTATTTTATAAAGAAAAAACCCATCAAAATAGATAACTATTTTGATGGGTTTTTCTCAATCTTGAAATGGCAATCGAACAGTAAAAATAGTTCCTAAACCAAGTTTGCTAGTTACTTCAATAGTGCCATTAAAATTTTCAACTAAATATTTTACAATAGATAAACCTAAGCCTGTTCCACCTGAATTTCGACTACGAGCTTTATCAACCCTGTAAAAACGTTCAAAAATCCGATCCAATTCATCTTCTGGAATGCCCATTCCATTATCTTTAACTTCAATAATCGCTTCAGTTAGAGTTTGAGTAACGGTCACTTCAATTTTTCCACCTATTCCTGTATAGGCAATGGCATTACTAATTAAATTGGTAAGAATCTGTTTTAAACGACTAATATCACCATTTAAATAGGTAATTTCTGTATCAGTTAAAATTAAGGTCATTTTTTTGTGTTCTGCTTCTTTTTTTACTAATCTAAAGCTTGATAAAATCGCCTCTTGGATATTGATACGCTCAATTTTTAAAGGGACTTGTTTTTGTTCTAATTTTGACAGCTCTAAAATATCGTTAACTAAAAGATCCAAGCGACTGCTCTCTGTGTACATAATCTCTAAAAACTGTTTTAATACAGTTTTATCTTCCATAGCACCATCTAATAAAGTTTCAGAAAATCCTTTTAAAGCAGTAACCGGTGTTCTTAATTCATGGGAAGCATTTGTAACAAAATCACTTTTAACTTTCTCCAGTTTTCTAATCTCAGTAATGTCATATAATAAAACAATCATATTCAATTCACCTTTAATTTTACCAGTAATTGGCACAATATTAGCATCTACAATATGTTCTTCTGGATAGTAAAAATAAATTTCATTATTTTGTGGTTTTTTTTGCCTGTAGCCTTGTTCAATAATTTGACTTAAACCATAGCTTTTAGTAGCTTCTACATAGGATTTACCTAACAAATCAGTTAATTTTTCACCTAAAATCCCTTCCATTGCAGGATTCATTAATTGAACTTTACGCTCGTCATCTAACAGCATAACTCCAATGACTAAGTGATTGATTAAACTATTTATTCGCTCGTCATTTTGCGCAATCTCAAACATTTGATCTTCAAGACTGTTCGCTAAATGGTTGATAACGGATCCTAATTCGGCAATTTCACCGTATCCTTTTCCATTGTAGCGATTATGATAGCGATTTTCAGATAAATCGGTTGCAACACTCATCACTTCTTCAATAGGCTTTACAATTCTTTTAGTTGTAACTAAAGTTAAAACAATTCCTAAAATCATGACACCAATAACAAAAATTAATAAAGACAACTTAATTTGTTTATTTAGTTGTGTCATTTCAGCAATTGGTTTGGACAAACGTAAGACACTCACTAATTGGCCTGATGCGTTCTTCAATGGTACTGCAACATAATAGAGGGTTGTTTTAGAGGTTGTACTTGAACGTTCTGAAATAGCCTCTGATTTGCCCTTTAGGACCTCTTTTATTTCAGGCCTTTCTAGGTGATTCTCTATTACTTTTTTAGAATTATCAGATTCATATTCTACGGTACCGTCAATATTTATCAATGTAATTCGCTCTTTGTCATTTTTTTCTACATTCTTTAATTGTTCTTTTATTTTTCCAAAATCAAGATTATCTAAATTTTTCTGGTCAATTAAGCTGCGAATCGTTTTAGCATTTTCAACCAACTGACTGCTTTGTGTTTCAAGAGCATATTCTTTTAATAATGAACTCGAGAAAATTCCAATACATAAACTTAGCAAACTAAATATTAAAATAAAAATTGCTAAAATACGAAATTGTAATTTTTTCATCATTTAGGAACCTCAAATTTATAACCGAAACCACGAACCGTTCGAATATAAGCAGGATTTTTTGTATCTAACTCGATTTTTTCTCTTAAGTGACTGATATGAACATCTACAATTCGAGTTTCTCCTGCATAATCAAAGTTCCAAATTGCATCTAGTAATTGTTCGCGACTTAAAATACGATTGACTCGTTTCATCATATATAGAAGCAATTCAAACTCTTTTGGTGTTACTTCTATCGGATTGTCTCGTACGATTACTTCGTATAATTCAGGAAAAATTTTAATTTCACCAATTGTAACTTCAACTAGTTCTTCTTTCGAATTTTCCTTTTCATCTTCCGCTTTTCCTCTTGAATTCACTCGTCGCATAATGGCCTTCATACGTGCTAAAACTTCTCGTGGGCTAAAGGGTTTTGTCATATAATCATCAGCACCTAGCTCTAACCCAATAATTTTTTCTAACTCATCATCTTTAGCTGTTAAGATCATAATTGGTGTTTCTATTTTTTCTTGTCTTAACTTTTTACAAACTTCCATTCCATCCATGGAAGGCAACATTAAATCTAAAATAATAAAAGCATATTTATTTTTTAGTGCTAATTCATAACCTTCTAAACCATCTGTTGCAGTCTGAACGTCATACCCTGCTTTTTCTAAATTAAATGCTAATAAGGTTAAAATAGACTCTTCATCATCAACAATTAAAACTCTTTTCATAATAGGATTAGCCTCCAACTTAATTGTTTCTTTTCATTAAACTAATTTTTCCGGAATTGTCACTACACCAATTTCATGTGGTGAGTCTTCATATATTGCTGTTTGCTCTAATCGGTACTCACCATCAATTTGTTTAATCTTTAAATGACAGTATGCACTATTTATTTTTAGTGCTTGGTAAAAATCATCTTCTGTTTTAATTGGTACATCATTACAAGTCACGATTGTATCCCCAACACTCAACTTCATTTTAGCCGCTGGTGTTGCTGGGCGAATTCCAAGAACTTTTAACCCTTCATCATTGCTTCCATATAAAAAGGACCAATTATGTTCTCTATTTCGATGACGTAAGTATACAGCGATAGCTCCTATAAACATAATTAAATAGCTAATCCATGTGAATGCTGACCAGACAATATTAATGCCGATTAAAACAACCAATACACCCATTAATATCATTAAATCTTTGACAACAAGTTTTAAAGCCTGTTGAGGAATTTGAGCTTGAACTTTTAACTGCAAGCCTAATAAAATTGGTAAAAATAATACGGTATAGGTCTGATTCCCAATCCCAAAGACTGGCCACCAATCAAAAACTGCAGTAAATAAATTACCTGGTACGATTATTAATAATGGCAATACCCAAAAAGGTTTTAAAAAATAACTTCCAACCCATTTGCCACGACTTGTTTTTAGAAAATCAGGAGATAAGTGCTTCATTTTATAAAAGCTTAAACTAAAAATAGTTACGAGTAACACTAGGAACATTACTACTAATCCATTTACCAGTAAATGGTTATTGAAAAAATTCAGCTGCTCGACAGAATAGCCCATTATATTCAGATTGCTTGATGAATTAGTTTCCAGTATCCAATTCGTTACACTTAAGAGTAAAGCTGTTACTGGAAATGTGATGATTGGATGAATGTAACGTGTTCCAAAAAGCACTAAAAGAATAAGTGTTGATATTTGATAAAAAACAATCCATTCAATTGTCAAAGGCACTCCAAGGACTGTTAATAAAATAGAAGCAATTACCCCCGGAAGTAATCCCATTACTAAAAAGTCTTTCACTTCAAACCATTCTTTAAAGATAGCTACTCGATAGATTTTTCTTTCTGTTCGAATTCTTTTTAGACTCATACCAATTGACCAGATAACTCCTACAATAAATAATGGCTGTATAAAAAATGATCCCACAATCATTAATAGCGTTTTAATCCACTCTCCCATAAACCTCATCCTTCCTTTTTACCAACACTTACTTCCTATTTTAGCAAATACTTAACAGATAATCACGAAATAATCTTTTATTTTGAAATAAACTATTTTAAAACAAAAAAATACCAATGAACGGTGCATATTTACGCCGTTCATTGGTATTAACCATAAGGGATAGGTTTATTTTAATACATAATAAGAAATTTTTAGTTTACGCGTCCGAAACCAACTAGGTATTTAGCCCAGTAATAAGGTGAAATTGAAGCTACAGCCACACCACTAGAACTTTGAGAACCGATAAATTGACCATTACCAATATAAATCCCAACATGATCGATTGATCCAGATTGGTTAAAGAATACTAAATCACCAGGTTGTGCTTCTGCTTGAGAAACACGGCTTGTTGCAGCATATTGTGCACTTGCAACTCGTGGTAAGCTGACACCTGCAGCAGCAAATGCGTACATTGTGAAACCAGAGCAGTCAAATCCAGCAGTTGTTGTTCCACCGTATAAGTAGGGTGTTCCTGCAACGCCATAAGCAGCAGCACTAACTGTTCCCCATCGTCCGCCAGCAGCAGGTGCAGTTGGTTTAGCAACTGGTGCCGAACCGTTAGATACCGGTGTTGTTGTTTCGTTGTTGCTTACATTTGATGTTGCAGCAACTGGTTTCGCTTCACTTGCTGTTTGAATTGCCTTAGCAGCTTTTTCAGCATCTGATTTTTGAGTTAAGAAAGTAGCTTTTTCACTTTCTGCAGAAGCTTGTTCTGAAGCAAGAGATGCAACAACTGCTTCTTTTGAAAGCTTTTGTTGTTCTAAGCTAGCTTTAGAAGCTTCTAATTTAGCGGCTAACATTGTTTGCTCATTTGCTTTTTTTTCAGTTTCTTTTTGTTTAGAAGCAACTGATTCTTTATCTGCTTTTTGGTCTTTTACTAATGTTTGATTAGCTGAAACCATTTGAGAAACAACATCCACACGTCCAACAACATCACTTAAAGATTCAGCAGATAATACAAAATCAAGATAGTTTTGTGTGTCACCATTTACTTGAATTGTACGTGCTTGCTCTTTTAATTTATCTTCGCGTCCAGCAATTTTTTCATTTAATGTATCAATATCAGCTTTTAATGTTTTTAATTCATTTTGAGTAGATTGCATCTCAGCAACTAACTCTTTTGCTGAAGCTTCATTTTCAGTAATAGAATCTGTTACGCTAGCTAATTCTTTTTTTGCATCTGCTTGCTTGCCAGAAATTTCAGTTACTTTTGATGATGCCTTGTTAATAGCCTCATCAACTGATGCTGATGCACTAAATGGTGCTACCATTGTTCCTAAACCAATTGTTCCGATGACTGCTAAAGTTATTATTTTCTTATTCACGTAGTTGTTCTCCTATCTGACCCTTATGATTTTTTATTTTTTTGATTAATTTATACTTTTAAGAATCTTCTCATTGAAAGCAATGATCCGAAGGCTCCGATGAAAACA
Source organism: Carnobacterium sp. GW821-FHT04C06 (assembly GCF_059420345.1). Classification (NCBI taxonomy): domain Bacteria; kingdom Bacillati; phylum Bacillota; class Bacilli; order Lactobacillales; family Carnobacteriaceae; genus Carnobacterium; species Carnobacterium sp. GW821-FHT04C06. Next base: position 75,069 of record NZ_JBWKTN010000002.1, on the reverse strand, counting down.
CCGAGAGCTAATAGTAATCCGCCAATTTGGTATAAAAATGGCTGCGGTGCTAATAGCGCAAAATACGTTCCTTGTAAGACTTTTGTTACAAAATCGTAAGCTGCTACATAAACAAAACTTAAGATTGCAATTGGAATGATTGCTCCGAAGAATCCAATCCAAGCTCCTTCTAGGAAGAATGGCCATCTGATAAATCCGTTTGTTGCACCAACTAATTTCATAATTTCAATCTCAGTACGACGAGATAAAATTGTAATTCGAATGGTATTTGAAATTAAGAACATTGCAACTAATAATAATGCAATAATAATAACTCCACCAATATTTCGAACGGCTGAAACAAAGTTGAATAATTTTTTAGCCTGTGCGCCTCCGTAATTCACTTTAGCGACGTTGTCTAATTTTTCAGCAGCTTTAGCTACTTTTTCAGTATCTCTTGGTGATTCAGTACTTACGACATAAACATCGAATAATGGATTGTCATCCCCACCGAACAGATTAAATTCTGATCCATAACTTCCGACTACTTTATCTAATTCCTGCTCACGACTAGAATACTCGATTTTATCAACATTAGATAATTTTTTTAGATCTGTTTTCAAGGTATCTTTTTGTTCTTTAGTAGCTGCTAAATCAATGTAAACACGAACACTTACATCATTTTCAACATCTGTTGCCAATTTATTGACATTTAAAAGAATTGAGATAAATGAACCTACTAATAATAAGGTTACTGTTACAGCACTAACTGCTGCAATTGACATCCATCCGTTTCTTTTTAAACTTTTCAAACTCTCAATAGCGTGTCTCTTAAACGTTCTAACCTTCATAACCATAATCCCCTTCCAATTGATCTCGGACAATTCGCCCATTTTCAACCGCTAGGACACGGTGTTTTACAACGTTTACGATTTGGCTATTATGAGTTGCCATTACCACCGTTGTTCCTTGATTGTTGATTTCTTCTAAGATATTCATGATTTCCCATGACGTATCTGGATCAAGGTTACCAGTTGGTTCATCTGCAATCAGAACTCGCGGCATATTTGCAATTGCTCTTGCAATCGCAATACGTTGCTGCTCTCCACCAGAAAGCTCTGTCGGAAACATTCTAACTTTATGTTTTAATCCAACTAGATCTAGAACTTCTAGTACACGTTTTTTGATAATTTTAGGATTTTTTTCAACAACTTCCATTGCATATGCAATATTTTCATAAACAGTTAGTCTTGGTAATAATTTAAAATCTTGGAAAACAACGCCAACATGACGTCTTAAGAATGGTACGTCACGATCTTTCATTGTTACAAGATCAAAGTCTCCTACTTTAATACTGCCTTTTGAAGCTTTTTCTTCACGATACATCATTTTTATAAAGGTTGATTTCCCCGCTCCACTTGGACCAACTACATAAACAAATTCACCTTGTTCGATACGAACGGTTAAACCATTTGCAGCAGTGATGCCATTTGGATATTTTTTATAGACATTCAACATTTCTATCATATAATCACCTTACTTTTCTAGTTTTGCTATCATTATCAGGTGTTTCTTACTAAATTAGGATTCATTAGTTATACTTTTCCCAACGCTTATCCATTATAGCATTATATGCATTTAAGTCTGTTGTATTTTCTTTACAAATATATTTCAATGTTAGTTAAAAATGTAATGAATTGTCTTATTAGAGATGATTTCACTTCGATAAATCAAATATGACTTTTTATTATTCATTTTCTTGTTTTTTTGCAGTTTATTCCCCACTTTAAATCACCATAATCGTCTTTTTTGGGTTTCGTTTTTTACTATTGTAACAATAAAAAAGAAAAAAGTTGCCAAATAAGGCAACTTTTTTCTTTTTTATTCATTTAGTAACATTGTGCTCTTTAAATAAGCATCTATAAATGGGTCTAAATCTCCATCCATAACTCCTTGTACATTTCCTGTTTCATAGTTTGTTCGGTGATCTTTAATCATTGAGTAAGGATGGAATACATAGGATCTAATTTGCGAACCCCAACCAATTTCTTTTTGTTCACCGCGAATTTCTGCTAGCTCTTTTTCTTTTTCTTCTAATTCTAGCTGATATAGCTTAGCTTTTAACATTCCCATTGCTTGATCTCTATTTTTCAATTGTGAACGTTGCGCTTGACTAGCTACAACAATCCCTGTTGGAATATGAGTAATTCGAACTGCGGAATCAGTTTTATTAATATGTTGACCACCCGCACCACTTGCTCGATAGGTATCTACTTTTAAGTCATCATTGTTAATGGCCACAGTTTCGGCATCTTCAATTTCTGGCATGACATCAATTGAAACAAACGAGGTGTGACGTCTACCAGCTGAATCAAATGGTGAAATACGAACTAAACGATGAACTCCTTTTTCAGCTTTTAAATAACCATAGGCATTGTGGCCTTTAATTAAAAGAGTTACACTTTTGATTCCGGCTTCTTCTCCATCTTGATAATCAAGTGTTTCTACTTTGAAACCTTTTTTTTCGGCCCAACGCATATACATTCTAAGAAGCATACTTCCCCAATCCTGTGACTCTGTGCCACCTGCTCCAGGGTGCAATTCAATAATCGCATTGTTTTTATCATAGGGAGCACTTAAAAGCATGTCCAATTCATATTTGTCTAGATCTTTTTGAAATTCTTGATAATTTTCTTCTAGTTCTTTTTCTAATTCTTCATCTGGTTCTTCTTTTACCATTTCTAACAAGATTTCTAAGTCTTCTTTGGTTTGAGATAACTCTTTAAACTGATTGTATTTTTCTTTTAGACTATTGGCTTCATTGATAACTCCTTGCGCCTTAGTTCCATCGTCCCAAAAACCAGGTTCCGTCATTCTGTTATCAAGTTCTGCAATATCTTGTTCCATTGTCTCTAAGTCAAAGAGACCTCCCAAAGCCTGCAATTTTATCTGTTGCTTTAGCTAAATTATTCCTGATTTCACTTAATTCCATCATTTTCTCTCCTTAGTGTTGCTATTTCCTATTTATTTTAACAAAGAACACGACTTGGTCGCAACCAAATCGTGTTCTTTACTCTAATTTAGTTCTTAAACTTTACCTTTTCCGTGACAGTTTTTGTATTTCTTACCACTACCACATGGACAAGGATCATTACGTCCAATTTTATCTTCAACTTTGACTGGTTTTGATTTTGCTGCTTCAACAACATCTCCATCACCAGATGAACGAGCAGGTGTTCCTTGAGCTACTTGTTCTCTTTGAAGGTTTTGTCTAATTTCAGATTTCATTAGTAAACGAGTAACATCGTAATCAATTGCTGCAATCATTTCTTCAAATAATTTGAAGCCTTCTGCTTGGTACTCAACTAATGGATTTGTTTGAGCGTATGCTCTTAAGCCAATACCTTGTCTTAATTGATCCATTGTATCAATATGGTCAGTCCATTTGCTATCAACAACACGTAAAACAACTACTTTTTCAAATTCAAGAATTTGATCTGTACTATTTAACTGTTGCTCTTTAGCTTGGTAAATTTTCTCAGCTTTTTCTAATAACAAAGCTTTGATTTCTTCAGGAGATTTATTTTCTAAATCACTTACTTTTAAACTGTCTTCATGAACAATTGCAGATGTTGCAAAATCATGAATTCCTTGTAAGTTCCACTCTTCTTTTGGTCCTTGTGTGTTTATATCAACGATACGATCAATTGTACGTTTAATCATTGGAATTGTAATTTTTCTTAATGATTCTTCTGCCATGATGACTTCTAAACGTTGTCCATAAATAATCTCACGTTGTTCACGCATTACGTCATCATACTCTAAAACGTTTTTACGCGTGTCATAGTTATTTCCTTCAACACGTTTTTGAGCCGATTCAACTTGACGTGAAATCATTTTACTTTGAATCAAGATATCTTCATCTTGAACTTTCATACGCTCAAGGATTGCTTGGATACGTTCTGAACCAAAACGTTTCATTAATTCATCTTCTAATGATAAATAGAATTGAGTGATACCAGGATCTCCTTGACGTCCTGCACGTCCACGTAATTGATTATCAATACGACGAGATTCGTGACGTTCTGTACCAATGACGCATAGTCCACCAACTTCAAGTACGCCTGCACCAAGTTTAATATCGGTACCACGTCCAGCCATATTGGTTGCGATTGTTACAGCACCTTTTTGACCAGCACTTGTAATGATTTCAGCTTCTTTAAAGTGATTTTTTGCATTTAAAACTTCATGATGAATACCCGCTTTTGTTAAAAGGTTTGAAAGTAATTCTGATGTTTCAACAGCAACTGTACCTACTAGGATTGGTTGACCTTTTGCATGACGTTCTTTGATTTCTTCTACAACAGCATTGAACTTGCTGGTTAATGTTGCATATAATAAATCCGGACGGTCATCACGAATAATTGGTTTATTGGTTGGGATTTCTACTACTTGAATGTTGTAGATTTCACGGAATTCTTCTTGTTCTGTTTTAGCAGTACCAGTCATTCCTGCTAATTTTTTATACATACGGAAGTAATTTTGGAAAGTAACGTTAGCCATTGTTTTTGACTCGTTTTCAATTTCTACGCCTTCTTTTGCTTCAATCGCTTGGTGAAGTCCGTCAGAATAACGACGACCATCCATAATACGACCAGTAAATTGGTCAACAATTAGCACTTCGCCTTCTTGAACTACGTAATCGATATCTAATAACATGATGTAGTTTGCACGTAATGCTTGATCCACATGGTGAATCAATGCTGTATTGTCGATGTCATATAAGTTTTCAACACCAAATGCTCGTTCTGCTTTCACCATACCTTCTTCTGTTAATCCAATGGTTTTAGATTGAACATCGATTGTATAGTCTTCTTCCGCTTTTAACCCTTTAGCAAATTGATCTGCTTTCGTATACAGAACAGTTGATTTTTCAGCTTGTCCTGAAATAATTAACGGGGTTCTAGCTTCGTCAATTAAAATTGAATCCACTTCATCCACGATGGCATAGCTAAGAGGACGTTGTACCATTTGTTCACGGTATACGACCATGTTATCGCGTAAATAATCAAAACCTAGTTCATTATTGGTTGTATAAGTAATATCGCATGCGTAAGCTGCACGTTTTTCTTCGGCACTTTTAGAATTTAAATTCAACCCTACAGTTAAACCTAAAAATTCATACAATTCACCCATTTCAGTTGCATCACGACTTGCTAAATATTCATTAACAGTTACAACGTGTACGCCTTCACCTGCAAGCGCGTTTAAATAAACGGGCATCGTTGCTGTTAACGTTTTACCTTCACCTGTTTTCATCTCTGGAATATTTCCTTTATGAAGAGTAATACCACCCATTAATTGCACGTGGTATGGGTAAAGACCTAAAACACGTTTGGCTGCTTCACGAACAACTGCAAAAGCTTCTGGTAATAAATCATCAAGTGTTTCGCCTGCTTGATAGCGTTTTTTAAACTCAGGTGTTTTAGCCTGTAATTCTTCATCTGTTAAAGCTGCCATGCGGTCTGCATATGCTTCTACTTTATTTGCTACTCTGTCTAGACTCTTAATTTCTTTTTTGTCATTTTCAATTAAATTTTTTAAAAAATTTGCCATCAATCTTTCTCCTCTTTGTTGTTCATTCTATTTTTATTAGTTTAGTTTAAGATTTATCTAAAATTCTATTTATCTCAAATAATTATACCCTTATTAGCTGGTAAGTGCTATCTTTTTAATTTTATCACTTGTTATTGATAATTGGAACCTTTTTTTAGATATAATCGTTATGTTTCCGTTATTGACTTTGCTAAATTTCTTTATAGCGCCCTTTAGAGGTATTTTTTATTTTTCCATAAAAAAACACCCAATCTTAAAAATAAAGATTGGGTGTTTCCTTTAATTGGTTTCAATCAAGCCATATTTACCATCTTTACGACGATAAACAATACTTGTACCGTTTGTCTCAGCGTCTTCAAAGATAAAGAAATTATGTCCTAACATATCCATTTGTAGAGCAGCTTCTTCACTGTCCATTGGTTTTAGTGACACTCGTTTTGTACGGACAATATCAAGCTCTCCTTGTGAGTCAAGCGTTGCTTCGTCGGGAACGATAAAATCAAACCCTTTTTCACGAGATTTACGATTGATTTTAGTTTTATATTTACGCATTTGTCTTTCTAATTTGTCCACTACTAAATCCACACTCGCGTATAAATCAGGTGAGGTTTCTTCTGCACGTAGAACCAAATATGGTAGTGGAATGGTTACCTCTACTTTAGCAGTTTTATCAGAGTATACTTTTAAATTCACATGTGCAGTTGCATCAGGTGTATCACTAAAATATTTCTCCAATTTTCCTACTTTTTTTTCAACGTAACTGCGGATTGCCCCAGTCACTTCAATATTTTCGCCACGGACATTATATTTAAACATAAACACTCTCCCCTTTCATCTGACGATATGCCAGAATGTGGAACATCATAGGGACCACTCACTACGATGTTATCCTTAATTCAATTATAAAGGATAGCGCTTTAATTGACAAACAAAATAAGCTACAATTCTCTTTTTTTATCGAGCAATTGAAAAACTTCTAACATTTCTAGCTCCATGTTTGATTAAAATGTCCTTCGCATAGAGGATTGTTCTTCCTGTTGTATATACATCATCAACAATTACGAGGGATTGATTTTTGATAAATTCTGCTTTTTCCTTTATTAAATGAAATGGCTGTTCCATTTGTAATCTTTCTTTTCTAGTTTTACTAGATTGTTTTAGCTGATTTTTTTCATTAATTAAACAATCTGTATATGGAATCTCTGCTGCTTTCAAAATAGCTGTCACTTGATTAAAACCTCTTTTTTGGTAACTTAATTGACTAATTGGAACTGGTATAACAATCTCTTTTTTATAAGTTTTAAAAATGGCTTTCACTTCTTCATTGAATAGATTTCTTAAGCGATAGTCTCCTTGAAACTTAAATCTTTCCATCCACTCTTTGATAAACAGATTGTACTCATATAAAGCCAAATGTCTTAATTCAACTTTTGGGTATTTGACTTGCCATTTTAGGCAATCTTCACACAGCTTACTATCTTTAAGTTTCCTACCACATCCTCTACAAGTTGCAAATTTTTTTAACACTACTAAATTTTTTTTGCATTTTCTACATAATTTTCCCTCTGTTATTTTGGTAAAAAATAAAATTTCTTTTAGCATTATTTTTTTTATTTCTTGTTGTCCGCAAAAAAGACAATCTAACATTCATTTAACAACCCTTTCTTTTTAGCAAGTTGATTCATTGTTTTTATTTGCTTAATCGCACCTTTCATTGCTTTGGTTTGTCCATAATGTAAAAATAGTACCTCTCCTTTAGGAAATTCAGGGTGTCTACCCACTCTTCCTGCAATTTGTACAAGCGATGCTTCTGTGAAAGTTTGGTCTTCTGCTCCTAAAACGAGAACATCGATATCTCTAAATGTCACACCTCTTTCGAGAATTGTGGTTGTTAATAAACCTGACAACCGTTCTGCCCTCATCTTTAAAACACTCTCTTTTCTTTTTTCGTCAGCAGAATAGACGCTTAAAAATAATTGAGTTGGGAAACATTCTTGAATCAAGTATGCTAGTTTTTCCATAAGTTCAATTTTCGGGACAAATAAGAGAAAACGTCGCTCGTTATGAATAAGTTTTGCTAGTATTTGTTTTAATTTTTTTGGTATTTTATTTAACGACAACTGCTTTCGCCAATCACCTACCCAGTTGGTTGTAGGTTCAGGCAATGGATAACCGTGATATCTGGCGGGTAAAATCGTAGCTATTAGTTGATTATTAGTAATTGCTTTTTGCATTTCTTTACTTGGTGTTGCTGTTAAATAAATCAAGGTTTTTTCTTTTTTTACAGCTTTATTAACAGCAAAATGAAGCCCTCTATCTGAATGAAATGGGAAAGCATCAATTTCATCAATAATTAATACATCAAAAGCTTCTTTAAATCGCATTAACTGGTGAGTTGTTGCAACAACTAAAGAGGTATATTGATAACGTTCTTCACTAGATCCATATAGTAAGGCTACTGTCGTATGACCGAAGGCATTTTTTAAACGTGGCGCTAATTCCAAACAAACATCCACTCTAGGTGAAGCGATACATACGCGTTTCCCCTGATTTAATGCCTTCTCAATTCCAGCAAATATCATTTCTGTTTTTCCAGCTCCTGCCACCGCCCAAATCAGATGAGTTGTATTTAAATCGATAGCTTTTTTGATTGTTTTTGAAGCCATTGATTGTTGTTGAGACAATACCCCACGCCACGTTAGAAGATTGGATTGGTTACATGACATACGATTCGGTTCAGCTACTGAAAATAAAGAGCTACATTTTTTCACCTTTCCCATTTGAAGACAGTTGGTACAGTAATAGCACTCTCTTTTACAGACACAGGGGGCTACTTGACGCTTTTGCTTATTTGTTTCTCCACAACGATTACAGCTTATTTGACTTTCTGTTTTTTCTTGAAACCCATTCTCCACAATCAGATTTGAAATCATTGTCACGTCTAGTTGGTGATTGATTTCATCTTTTAAGAGGTGTCTACCAAAAAGCAATTCTATCACCACAATTCCTCCTTTCTATTAAACTATACGCAAAAAAAGCCGATAGATTTTCTATCGACTTTCAAAATAATTGCTATTCAAAAAAAATTTTAATAAGGATGACTTCTATTTCTATCTTCAATCCAAGCCATGCCTAACGCTCCCTCACCTAAATGAGTACCTATTACTGGACCAAAATAACTTAATTCAAACCGAACCGTTGGCAAGGTTTTTTCTAAATGTTTCTTCCATTTTAAAGCTTCTTCTTCTGCATTCGCATGAATGATTGTGGCAACGATTGGATAGCCTTTTTCGCTATCTTCTACCAACATACCTTCAATTCGTTTTAATGCTTTTTTTGAAGAACGAATTTTTTCAAAAACAACAATTTCTTTGTCTTCAAAGTGCAAAATAGGTTTAATTTTTAACATTGAGCCTAAAATAGCAGCACCATTAGATAGTCTGCCTCCACGGACTAGATGATTCAAATCGTCTACCATGAAATAGGCCCTAAGTGTTTTTTGCATTTCATCAAAAGCAGTTAGAATTTCTTCAACAGTTGCACCATGCTTAGCCATTCGTGCACCCTCTAACGCAAAGTACCCTTGGGCCATACAGCTAATCCCAGAATCATAAGGAAAAACTTTTATGCCTTCTACCATTGAAGCAGCACCTGCAACATTTTGATACGTTCCACTTATTTTACTAGATAAATGAACACTAATAACAGCGTCATAATCTTTAGCCAATTGTTCAAACAATGTGACAATTTCTCCTGTTGTAGGTTGAGAACTGGTTGGTAAGTTTTCCATAGTACGAACTTTTTCAAAAAACTCTTCACTCGTAATATCAACTTCTTCTCGGTAAACTTCATTGCCTACCACAACGGAAAGTGGCAACATATAAATGTTATTTTGTTTATATTGCTCATGTGTTAAGTAAGCAGTGCTATCTGTTACAATTGCAATTTTCAACTTTCCACCCCACTATTTACTCATGTATCGTTACATTTTCAGCGTTATTGTTATATTCAAGGATTAATTATAGCACATTTTTCGACACCCGTCTTATTAAAAATAAGATTTTTTTATTTAAAAGGATCCCTACGTTGACGATTTATGCAGTTTTACTTTTTGTTACATTCATTACAAATTATTTTCAATTTAATGGAACCCTGTTTATTCCTATTAAAAACTGATATTCTTAACAATATCTACTAACATTCCTCACATTTTTCGTTTATAATGTAAATTAAGATTATGTTAGAGGAAGGAACTCTCTATGCTGAAAACCTATCAAACACTTTATCAAGATGGCATCATTGAAATTGAAATCAAGAAATCTCGCTTTATTTGCCATGCTAAAAGAGTTACTGACGAATTACAGGCTACTGAATTTATTCAAACCATCAAAAAAGAACACTGGAAAGCAAACCACAATTGTGCGGCTTATCTAATCGGTGATAATGATGAACATCAACGAGCTTATGATGATGGCGAACCAAGTGGTACTGCGGGCGTTCCAATGCTAGAAGTTTTAAAAAAAATGAAGTTAAAAAATGTTGTTGTGGTTGTAACTCGCTATTTTGGCGGTACAAAACTTGGTGCAGGTGGTTTGATACGCGCTTATAGCAAATCTGTGAGCACTGCACTTCAAGAACTTGGTATCGTTGAAAAAAGTTTACAAACTGAAATTATTGCTACAATTTCTTATCCTGATTCAGGGAAACTTGAATACTTTTTAAACCAAGAAAATTATACGATTAAAGACATTGCCTACACAGAAAAAGTAATCGTAACCTTTTTTGTTAGTGAGTTATTCATATCTGAAATAAAAGAAGAATTGACCAATCTCTTAAATGGTCAAATATCATTCAAAATAGGAGATAAAAGTTACTGTGAAAAAAGAATCGATGTCTCTTCTTAATAAAAGCTTACGTTTTCAGCAATGGCTTTCATGATAAAATAATAAAGACTATTTTTAGCTAAGTACACTTACAAGGAGAATGACTGTGAAAAAAAATAAACTAGAACCTGTAACTTCTTCCCCTCTAAAGCGGAAGAGAAAGAAAAAAAACTTAACCTTAATTATTTTAATTCCTTTACTAGTATTAGTTCTGGCTGCCGTTACTTATGGAGCAAAACTATATGCAGAAGCTAAAAAAACAGTAGATGATTCTTATCACGAATTATCTGGAACCAATAATACGATTACTAAAAATGGAAAAACTGTAAAAGTAAATCCTATTGAAGATACCATTTCAATTTTGGTAATGGGAATTGACGATGATTCTGCTAGACAACTCGGCAGTGCACGAACGGATGCTTTAATTTACTTAACAATCAATCCTAAATCACACGAAATCAATATGGTAAGTATCCCACGTGATACCTATACAAAAATAAAATCAAACAAATTTAACGGAAAAGACAAAATCAACGTTGCTTACACTTATGGTGAGGAAGAAGCTAGTATTGCTACTGTTGAAAATCTTTTAAATGTTCCTATTAATTATTATGTTACGTTTAACTTTGACTCTTTCCTAGAAATTGTTGATGCTCTTGGTGGAATTGAAGTCGATGTTCCAGTATCCTTTACAGATACGAACACACTAGGAAACGGTGAAGTTACCTTAGAAAAAGGCAGACAACATTTAAACGGTGAACAAGCACTTGCTTTAGCTAGGACTCGGCATATTGATAATGATGTAAAACGCGGTGAACGCCAACAACTAATTTTAAAGGCAATTGTTGATAAAGCGATGTCTGCTGGCTCTATCACTAAATATTCAAATGTAATTAAAGCAGCTGGCTCTAATATGAAAACTAATTTAAAATTCAATGAAATGTTATCTATTGCTCAAACTGGAATTGATGGTACGTACAAGTTTAATTCTTATGTGTTTGACTGGACCGATTTCACATTAGATGGTGCAAGTATGGTTGAGTTGTATCCTGACAGTGTTGACTTTATTAGTCATCGTTTAAGAGTTTCTATGGGACTAGATAGTAAAAATGAAACTGACAGCTCAAATTATGAATTTAAGACAAATGGTATTGGTAATTATGAAAGTGATAGCTCTGAAATGGACAGCTCTCCTACTTATTATCAAAGCAATTAGAAAAAAACTCCTTGAGAAATTTCAAGGAGCTTTTTTCTTTTTTATTACTAAACTAAACAGCAAAATTATTGGACTTTTTGTAACTATTATTTACCTTCCTCGTTATTTCGATTAGCAAATTTTTTAAATCTTGAAAGAAGTGGCTGATGTTTTTCGCCTACTAAACCTATTAATTCTACAAATAGCTCCAAACCCACTAACAAACTTATAGTCAATAAAATTGATCCCCATAAAGTAGAAATTTTATAAAGCAACGCAGTAAAAGAAAAAATAACAGCTAAGCTATAAATAACTAAAACAGTCTGTCTATGCGTTAAACCTAATGACATTAAACGATGATGTAAGTGCATTTTATCTGCGCTAGAAATCGGCTTATTATTTAAGTACCTACGAAGCATTGCATAAATTGTATCTGTAATTGGAACACCTAAAATAACTACTGGAATGATCACAGACAAGAAAGTTACATTTTTTAAACCTTGAAGAGACATTACAGATATCATAAACCCTAAAAATAAAGCTCCAGTATCGCCTAAAAATATTTTTGCTGGGTAAAAATTATAGGGAAGGAATCCAATTAAAGCTGCTACTAAAGCAAATATCATAATTGGAATATTGATACTTGCAATTGTTAAAAAGAAGTATCCTATAATTCCCATAGTTGTTAATGCAATAATAGAAACTCCTGATGCTAGTCCATCTAATCCATCTATTAAATTAACCGCATTTGTAATAGCCAAAATCCAAATAATAGTTACTGGAAAGCTAAATATACCTAAGTTAAAGGTTCCAAGAAATGGTAAAGTTACCATGTCCATTTTTATACCGGCATAAAAGTAAATCACTAATGATGCGAGAACAATTCCAATTAATTTCATTTTGGGACTTAGTTCCTTAATATCATCTATCATTCCTGTAATAATAATGATCGTTCCTCCAAGAAAGATTGGAAATACTTGATCAAATGGGATTGGCAACATAAAAAACATTGAAATAAAGAAGGCCAAATAAATAGCAAATCCACCTATTGTAGGCATTTCTTTTTTATTTACTCTTCTTGCATCTGGTTTATCAGTGGCACCTATTTTAAAAGCTAGTTGTCTAACTAATGGAGTCAAAACTAATGATAGAATCATTGTAGCTACTAACATAACAACGATATGGAACATATTATACATAAAAAAACCTACTTTCATTATCGGCTTGCTTCAACATTCATTATACAAATTAAAAATCCATAATACAATTGCAATTTCTTTAAAAATCATCTACACTTAATAAATAATTAAAATTTAGGAGAAATTTAATGAGAGCCGACCGTTATAAAGCCGAAAAACAACGAAAAAAAAAGAAACGAAAAATAATTCTAATTAGTATCTTCTCTTGTGTACTACTAGCCATTATTGGGTATTTTACATATTTCGCACTAGCTACTAATCAAGTTTTAAATGATATCCAAGGAGAGTCATTAACTTCTACCTCCACTAGTCCAAGACCCACTCCCGTTAAATTAAAAAACAAGGAGCCTTTTTCTATCTTGCTCTTAGGAGTTGATGAGAGACCAGAAGATAGTGGTCGAAGTGATTCAATTTTAGTTGCTACTGTTAATCCAAAACTAGACAGTGTTAAACTAATTTCACTTCCTAGAGATACCTTTGTTAATCTTCCACAGAATAAAGGAAAAGACAAAATCAATGCCGCGTATGCATACGGCGGTATCAACTTAGCTGTTCAAACTGTAGAAAAATATTTAGGCATTCCAATCCATTACTATGCAAAAATCAATATGGAAGGCATGGTAGATTTAGTTGATGCCGTTGGTGGAATCGATGTTGTAAATGAATATCCCTTTGAATTAGATGGCGTTTCTTTGGATAAAGGAAGTTACAGTTTAGATGGAAATCAAGCGCTCCAATACGCCCGTATGCGAAAACAAGATCCTGCTGGTGATTTTGGAAGACAGGAAAGACAAAAAGAAGTCATTCAAAAAGTCGTTGAAAAAGGTTTGAGTATTACTAGCTTAACTAATTTTAATTCGATTTTTCAAGCTGTTGGTAAAAATGTAGAAACAAATTTTACAGGCAGTGAACTTTGGGATTTACTCAATAATTACAGCTCTGTTGCAAAAAATATTGAAACACTTAATTTAGAAGGAAAAGATAGTTACCTTTACTACATTCCTTCTTATGGTCAAGAAGTTTACGTATGGGAGCCGACAAATGAGTCTCTTAGCTCAATTCAACAAGAGTTGCAACTTCATCTTAATCTTGAAACAACGAATAGTGAAGTAGACTCAAGTTCAGACGAAGCGGTTGATTCATCATCTTCCGAAATAACTAATGATAATAGTAATCAAATAGATTCAACCGAAAAAGAGTACAATCCCAATTAATTGGGATTGTACTCTTTTTTTAATTATTTTTTTCTAAATAGAATTCAAAACGATTCCCTACATACTGCGTTCGTACATACTCAAAGGGCTTGCCATCTACAAAATAGCTGATTTGCTTCAATCTAAGCACAGCTTCGCCTCTTTTGATATCTAAATACTCTGAGATCTTTTCTGATGCTAACATAGCCGAAACAGTCTGTTCAGCACGACCGATCACTAACCCTTTTTCAAGTTCCAATGTTTTATATAGCGAACGAGTCACTTCTGGTTTACTTAAGGATTCTACTAAATGAAAAGGTATCGTTGCTACTTCAAAACAAATTGGAATCCCATCGGCATACCGAATGCGTTCCATTCTTAAAACAGATGTTTCTTCTTCTAATTGAAGTTTTTCAGCTTCGCTAAAGCTTGCAGGCTTAACATGATAAGAAACAGTTTTACTCGTTGGCTTTCTTCCTTGAGAAAGCATAATATCGGTAAAACTATCAATGCCAGACATTTGCTCTTGAACTTTTTGACGTGCAACAAAGGTTCCTGAACCAATCTTTCGTTCTAAGATTCCTTCATCTACAAGCGTTTGAATAGCTTGACGTAATGTCATTCGACTGACATTAAAAAAAGTGGATAATTCTCTTTCTGAGGGAATTCTTTCGCCCACAGCCCACTTACCTTCTTCAATTTCTTTGCGAATTTGGTTATGAATTTGAATATAAACAGGTGTGCTTGCCCCCATAATTAGTTCACTCCTACTTTTGAAGTAATTTCGCTGCTGACTCATCCATAATTATAACAACATTTTTATGGTTTTGTAAAATACTTGCTGGTACTTCTTCGGTTACTTTTCCTTCAATCGTTGCTTTGATTGCTTCTGCTTTACCTTCACCATAAGCAATTAAAATAATTTTTTTAGCAGCCATAATTGATGCGATTCCCATTGAATAAGCAAAACGCGGTACATCTTCTGCTTTGTCAAAGAAGCGTGTATTTGCTTCGATTGTTGATTCTGTTAAAGCAACTTTATGTGTTGTTGAATCAAATGGTGTTCCTGGCTCATTGAAACCGATATGAGCATTGCCACCGATTCCTAAAATTTGAATATCAACTGGATTAGCAGCAATGATATCATCGTAATGTTTGCATTCTGTTTCAGCATCTGCCATGCCATTTGGAACGTACATTTCTTTAAATGGTTTTTGATTGAATAGGTTTTCGTTCATGAAATAGCGATAGCTTTGTGTATCTTCCCCACTTAAACCAACATATTCGTCTAAATTGATTGAAATCATATCCGAAAAATCAACGTCACTTGCTGTCATTTCTTTATATAATGAAATAGGTGTACTTCCAGTTGCTAAGCCTAATACTCTAGCGTCTTTTTCCATTCCCTCTTTGATTAATTCAAATGCTTTTTTTCCGCCTGCTTCTTGATCTTTTACAATAATAATGTCCAACGTAATATCCACCTTTTACTTTTTATATTTTATTTAGCTTGAATGCTATTGCCTAAACTGATTGTTTCTTGGATGTGTAAATCTTTATCAAAGACTACCATATCTGCATCTTTACCAGCAGTGATAGCGCCTTTTTGTGTCAAGCCAAATTCTCTTGCTTGGTTGCCTGATGTCATTTTTACAACATCTTCAATTGAACAACCTGTAAATTCCATCATGTTACGGAAAGCATCTTGGTATTCTAAAACACTACCTGCTAGATTTCCTGTTTCAAGACGTGCTTGTTTATCTTTCACGATTACTTTTTGTCCGCCAAGCTCGCTTTCGCCTTCTGGCATTCCTTTAGCGCGCATTGAATCTGTAATAAGTTCAATACGATCTGCGCCTTTGACTAAATAGGCTAGCTTGATCATGTCTGGATGAATATGGAATCCATCAGCAATGACTTCTGTATAAATGTTTTCTTCTAAGAAAGCATGTCCCGTAACACCTGGTTCACGGTGATGTAATCCACGTTGCGCATTGTATAAATGCGTAATATGAGAAGCTTTTGATGTCAATAATTGTTCACGAGTTGCGTTACTGTGGCCAATTGATGGAACGATATTGTGTTCAACACAGTATTCTTCAAATGCAGAAGCATCACTGTTTTCTGGTGCGTATGTTACTAAGCGAATCCTATTGCCACTTAGTTGATTCCATTCATCAAAAACTGCTACATCTGGAACTTCGATGTATTTTTCAGGTTGAGCACCTTTGAAGACTTTTGATACGAAAGGACCTTCTAAATGAATTCCTTGAATAATTGGGTTGCGTTTAGCTGCTTCTTTGATTGCTACCATTGCTTTTGAAATATTTTCGTGTGATTGAGTCATTGTTGTCGCAAAATAAGACGTGATTCCTTCTTTTTGCATGTCTTTAACCATTGCATCAATTTCGTCAGCATTTCCGTCCATTGCATCCCAGCCGTAGCCTCCGTGGCTATGAACATCAATAAAACCTGGAACGATGATTTTTCCTTTTGCATCAATAATTTCATCATTTGGCTCGTCGGTAAAGTCTTTCATCTCACCTACTGCTAAAATTTCTTTATTGAATCGTACAAATCCGTTTTCAATCTTTCCTTCGCCTGTATAAATCGTTGCATGTTTCAACACTTTTGTACTCATTTTCTTCACCTCGTATTTGGTATAGTCCAATTATAACTGGTATAGACCAAATTTGCAACAAAGAACCACTTTAATAATTAAATTAAAGTGGTTCTTTGTTTAAGTTATTTTTTGCATTTTTTTTAACGCTTCTGGATCTTTTTCAATATTTTTAGTTGCTGTTGAAAGCATCAATCTGATTCGATTTAGTTGATTAACAATTGAAACCCCTGGATCGTAATCAATTGCAGCAATATTGGCATCTTTGTATTGTCTGCGTAACTCTTTTATTGCACCTTTTCCTACAACATGGTTTGGCAAACATCCAAAAGGCTGCATACACACAATGTTATTGACACCTGATTTTAAAAGCTCAATCATTTCTCCTGTTAAGAACCAGCCTTCGCCTGTATGATTTCCGATCGATAGAACTTTCGATGCTCCTTCAGCCAAATCATAAATGGAGTGAATGCCGTCAAAACGTTCTGATTTGCATAAAGCCTTGTCCATCGGTTGTTCACACATTTCAATTAGTTTAATAGCAACTTGAGAAATTAGTTTTGTTTTATAAGGAATCCCCATATTTTCATAACGCCAAATTTGATTATACAAACTGTAATTCATAAAGCCAATAATATCTGGCACAACAGCTTCTGCACCTTCTTGTTCTAATAATCGAATCAAATCATTATTAGCAGTCGGTGAATATTTCACTAAAATTTCTCCTACAACACCTACTCGTGGTTTGATTTCATCGGTTAAAGGAATCGTATCAAAGTCGTGAATAAGCTGTTTCATATTTTTATTAAAGGCTCTCATTGAACCCGTTTCAACATTTGTTTTAACTTTCCTTAACCATTTTTCGTGTAAGGCATCCACACTGCCTTTTTCAACTTCATAGGGTCTTGTGCGATAGACAACTCGCTCGAATAAGTCTCCATAAATAGCTGCGACTAAAATTCGTTTTAGCATCTTGATATCATAGGTGAATCCTGGGTTACTTTCCACTCCTTGATTTCCCATAGAAATGGAAACTACTGGAATATCAGGAAATCCGGAATCTTTAAGGGCTTTTCGAAGTAATGGAATGTAGTTTGTAGCACGACACCCTCCGCCTGTTTGGGTCATCATTACACTGACATTTTCTAAATCATAATCGCCACTCTGTAAAGCTTCAACTAGTTGACCAATCGAAATAATTGCGGGATAACAAGCATCATTATTTACAAATTTTAGACCTTCATCAACTGCCCCTTTATCCATTGCAGGTAGAGACGCTACGTTATAGCCAGATGCTCTTAATGCAACATCAAAAAGTCCATTTTGATGAATGGGACTCATCATTGGCATTAGCAAGGTATGTTTGGCTTTCATCTCTTTTGTAAATTGAATTTTTTCAACAACAGGTGGCTTTTCTGTTAATTCAGCGCTAATGTTGTCTAAGCGAAGGGTTCCTCGTTCTCTAACGGCAGCTTTCAAAGAACGAATTCGAATTCGAATGGCTCCTAAGTTAGCTCCTTCATCAATTTTTAGAACGGTATAAATTTTACCAGCTTGTTCCATGATTTCTTCGACTTGATCAGTCGTTACTGCATCTAATCCACAGCCAAATGAATTCAATTGAATCATTTCTAATTGGGATGACTTTGCAACCACTCGAGCTGCTGCATATAAACGAGCATGATAAACCCATTGATTGACGACTCGTAAGTTTGCAACATCTCCTAAATGAGAAATACTGTCTTCCGTTAAGACATGGAAACCTTCTTGCGTGATCACATCTGCCACTCCATGGTTAATTTCTGGATCAAGGTGATAAGGGCGACCTGCCATCACGATGCCTTTTTCACCTTTCATATTTAGCATCATTAAGGTTTCTTCGCCTTTATTTTGAATGTCTTGCTTAAAGTGTTTTAATTCTATGAACGCATTTTTCAACGCTTCGTCGATCTCTTCTTTTGAAATTCCTAAGTCTTTGAATGTTTCAGCTAAGACTTTTGCCATTGAGGTAGGATTGCCAAGATTTAAAAATGGATTTCGATAATCTACAAGACCTTCACGAATTTCATCAACATTATTGCGAATAACATCTGGATAAGATTGAACGATAGGACAATTAAATTGATTTTCTGCTTCTTTAAATTCCTGTTGTTCAAAAATAATACCTGGATAAAAGATTAAAGAAACACCCTTGTCAATTAATGCTTGGATATGACCGTGAGTTAATTTTGCTGGGTAACAAACTGTATCACTTGGAATTGTATCCATTCCTTGCTCATAAAGCTGTTTGTTAGAACGAGGCGATAGCTCCACTCGAAAACCAAGTTGGGTAAAAAAAGTATGCCACAAAGGATAATTTTCATACATATTAAGCACTCTTGGTAAACCAATCGTTCCTCTTGTTGCTTGTTTTTTGCGTAACGACTTGTAGCTAAATAAACGTTTGTATTTGTAATCAATCAAATTTATTTTCTTATCTTCTTTTTTGACTTTAATTCTAGCACCACGTTCACAGCGGTTTCCAGTAACAAATTGACGGCCATCGTTAAAAATAGTCACTGTTAGCATGCAATTGTTTTCACATAAACCACAATGGGTAAATTCTTTTTCTGAAGTAAATTCTTTAAGCTCTTCCAATGGTAAAATTGTCGAAATATCCCCTTCAACATAAGCTTCCATCGCTAAAATAGAACAACCATACGCACCCATTAAACCTGCGATATCTGGTCGTATCACTTCTCTGCCACTAATCAATTCAAATGCACGAAGCACGGCTTCGTTATAAAAAGTTCCACCTTGGCAAACGATTTTTTTGCCTAAATCTTCTGGACGCTTGATTTTAATAACCTTGTATAGTGCATTTTTAATTACTGAATATGAAAGTCCTGCAGAAATATCACCAATTGTAGCACCTTCCTTTTGAACTTGTTTCACTTTTGAATTCATAAAAACGGTACAACGAGAACCTAGGTCAACGGGATAGTTTGATTTCGTTGCAGCCAATGCAAACTCTTCTACTTTTGTGTTTAATGATTTCGCAAATGTTTCAATAAATGAACCACAACCTGAGGAACAAGCCTCATTTAATTGAATAGAGGATAGGGCACCATTTTTAATCGTCATAGCCTTCATATCTTGACCGCCAATATCTAGTATAAAGTCGACTCCTGGTTGAAAACGATTGGCTGCTTTGTAATGCGCGACTGTTTCAACTTCACCAATATCCACTTTTAAGGCATTCTTAATCAAGTGCTCACCGTAACCCGTAATTGCCGTTTTTCCAATAAATACATCATTCGGTAATTTTGAGTATAGTTCGCTTAATACCTTCATCGTCATCTCTAGTGGTTGACCTTCATTATTTCCATAAAATTTGAATAGTAACTCTCCTTGAGAATTAATTAAGGTGACTTTGGTCGTGGTTGACCCTGCATCGATTCCTAAAAAAGCAACACCATGATGCTCGCTAAGATTTTTTTCAACAACATTCGATTGATTGTGTCGCTTTCTAAATTCTGCTAAGTCTTCTTCTGTTTCAAATAAAGTTGGCAATGTATCACTTGGTTTCATACTTTCTTCATCCGCTTCTTCAAAGCGCTTGAGCAAATGATTAAGCGTAAGGGGTTGTGTTTTTTCTGAATAAAAAGCAGCACCTTTAGCCACAAATAATTGAGGGTCCTCTGGGAAAATAATATCTGCTTCATTTAAATTTAACGTTTCAATAAAACGTCTTCTAAGCTCGCTCATAAAGAAAAGTGGTCCACCTAAAAAAGCTACTTTCCCACGAATTTTACGTCCTGAAGCAAGTCCTGCTATCGTTTGATTGACTACCGCTTGATAAATACTGACTGAAATATCTTCCGGTCTGGCTCCTTCAT
The DNA here is from genome assembly GCF_059420345.1 of Carnobacterium sp. GW821-FHT04C06. NCBI lineage: Bacteria > Bacillati > Bacillota > Bacilli > Lactobacillales > Carnobacteriaceae > Carnobacterium > Carnobacterium sp. GW821-FHT04C06. Next base: position 54,506 of record NZ_JBWKTN010000002.1, on the reverse strand, counting down.
TAATCAACGGTTGAACATCGGTTTTCGCAAAAACACCACATCTTGAAGCAATGGGGTAAATCGTTGTATAATTTTTAGCCAACTCATTAACGCCATTTGCATCTGTTTTTAAAAGGCTTGCCATTTGATCGATAAAAGCCCCAGTTCCTCCTGCACAGCTTCCGTTCATGCGTTGTTCTAAGGCACCGTCAAAAAAGGTGATTTTAGCATCTTCTCCGCCTAATTCAATTGCCACATCTGTTTCTGGAATCAGTTCTTCAACCGTTCTTGTACATGCGATTACTTCTTGAACAAACTCTATTTCTAGTAGTTCAGACAGCCCCATGCCACCTGATCCTGTAATCATCATGGTTAAAGAATACTCGCCTAACGCTTGACTAGCTTCTTTTAAAATACGATAGCTAGCTGCCTTAACATCCGAGTAGTGGCGCTCATACTTTGAAAAAAGTACGTTAGTGTTGGAATCCATAATGACTAGCTTAACAGTTGTTGATCCCACATCTATTCCTGCCCGTAGTAATTCCATTTTTAGTCCCCCTTAAATAAACCAGTTCTCAATTATTTCTCAATTGTCATATTTTGTTCATTATTTCACTTGTCGCTTTAAAAGTAACCATACAGTTTGTTGAATAAAGAACAACATGTCTGATATGCTATACAGTGTAGATAATATTTATTATAAAATTACTGTTTCATTAAATCAACCAGCAACTTTCTTATTTTTAGTGGATAAGCAACACTCATTATCTTTTTGTCGGTTATTTTTAATTTTATTTTAGAAAGAAGGGGGAAAAATGGAATTTAGTCCAAAAAAAACTGATTTACGTGTTTTACGTACAAAAAAATTAATTTTTAATGCATTTGTTCAGTTAGTTGAAGAAAAAGGGTATGAAGCAGTCACTATTCAAGATATCGCAACTGAAGCAATGATTAATCGAGCAACTTTTTATGCTCACTTTAAAGACAAAAGTGCATTATATGATGAAATTTTTTTATATGCAATGGAGGCTTTTACTAAAGTTTTAGATCCAGAATTATTAGAAAATGGCAATCGGGTTCAGTTAAAAAAATTAGAGCTTATGATTACACAAGTCTTTAAAGAAATTAAAAAAAACCGAGTCTTCTATCAAATTTTGACAGATGGCCCAGCTGCTAATTCTATGAAAGTAAAAATCAATTGGCTGTTAGAACAACATTACTATGAAATTTTTTCAAAATTAAAAATTACTGAAAATGATGTTGAAGTTCCAATCGACTTTATCATTGAATACATGAGTTCAATTTTTATTGGCATGGTTCATTGGTGGTTGAATAGCGATAGTGACTTCCCACCAGAACAGATGGCTCATTTATTGATTAAGCTTGTTGGGAATGGGCATTTGACTGTTTTGGGAATTGAGGTAGTGAAATAGAAAAAAGGAGCGAACAAATAGTTCACTCCTTTTTTCTATTTCATCATTTTAGCAATTAGTTTAGCTTTTTTTCGGTCAACCAACAAATTTTTCAAATAACGTTTTTTCAAATGTTTTTTATAAGCTGGGAAAAGCTCTTGATTGTATTTTTCATAATATTTTTTTTCATACGTTAAAATTTGTAAATAACGTTCATCGGAAACTTCTTTAGGTGTCATTAATGATAGTTCATGATCAATGGTACAATTAATCACATCTACCGTATAGCCTTCTTCAAATATTCGATGATAAAACCAATGATCCAAATAATCAATTGGAAATTCTAAATTAAATCCATTAATTTTTTTTAAAAATTCGACGCTCACTAATGAACCAGAATTGATTGCCATTACTTTTTTATTTTGTAAACCTATCTTAGGTAGTTCTTCTACTAATGGACGAATTGTATCCGCAAATACTGGAGACACGACTTTATTATTAGAACGAATGTAAGGAACTATTGAGGCTATTTTTTCCTCAGCTTCTGACTGAGCTTCTTGAATTGCTTTGTTGAGGAAAGTTTTCTCTAAATCAGTATCTTGATCAAATAACCATAACCATTTTGATTGTGCTTCTTTGGCAACTTCAAAGGCATAATTGTAAGCTTTTGCTAAACCGTCATTAGTACTATCATGAATATAGATATAGCCTTCTGGCAAAGAAATCTCTTCACAACGAGTAGGACTGTTATCATAAATCACAACATTTTTTATCATCCCTTGTTGCTCTTTTGTATACTTAAGCAAATTTTGATAGGTTTTTGATTCTTCAGGTTTCATTTTATAAAGAACTACAATTGCTGTAATCATTTTTTCAATCCTCTCATAGAATAATCAACAGGTTTATTAAATCCAATCACAAGCACAATCACTAAAAATCCAATTCCAATTGGGCTATTGATAAATGGATTTGTGTTGGTTAGCAATAACATTCCTGCAATTCCTGCCAATAATCCTACATTTAGATAATTACGTTCACCTTTTCTCTGGAAACCATAATAAAAGTAAAACGGCGCTAACGAAACTAATAACCACAATAAAACCCCAATAACCCCTTGTTCCACCAAGATATCTAAAAATGAAATCTCAATTCCTGTTAATCTGCCACCAATCTCAGTACCATAACCATTTCCAACTAACCAATTTATTGGTCTACTATTGAGAATATGCAATGAATCTTTGATAAAGTAGACTCTGATATCTCCAGTGAAAGGTTTTTCTTCAACTTCAGTGGTAGATTGATTTGTTTTTGGCTTCTCATTTTTTACCGTTTCATTACTTGTTTCTTTATCCGTTTTTTTTGTTTCAACTTGTGGTATTTCTGTTTGTACATCCCCCACTCGGGTACTTGATATGCTAAAATAAATCATACAAAAACTAGCTAATACAATTAGCATTAAAACTAATTTGTGACTTAATTTTTTTGTACTTAAAATAAAGTCTGGCTTTTTAAAAATTTTCTTTCTCACAAAAAAAGCTTCTATTAAAGAATAGACTATCAAAAAGATAATAACAAATACTAAAGCTAATACTAGACCTCTTGCTCTTGTAAAATAAATTGACGTCATTCCTAAGAAAAAAATAATTTTTTCTACTAATGTAGAATTCCCTTTAATCATTTTATACAATGCAAGAACAACTGCAAAGAATAAGAAATAATGTCCCTTATAAAAGACCCCTGTTGTGTTTAAACGAAAAACAAGTTCTCCTGGAATGACTTCATTAATCCAACTATAGAATTTCCAATAAACTTCTTGTTTCATAAAAATGGATGCCATATCTATTGATAATGTAAAGACAATCATAAACAATGCTGCAATATCTAAAATAGATTTAATCCATTTGATTTTAAATCGATCATTTGAAATATAATAAGCTAATGGGAAAAAGGAAACAAAATAAGCAACTCTTAAAAAGTCATTCACTACGATACCTTTTGGATGTCCATAAGCAATTCCTAAAATAGTAGATAATAGACAATACAATACAATACCACTAATTAAAATGGTAGAGAGTTTGTATTGCTTTAAATATAAGTGATCTGTCGTTACGAGTTTTTTTGTCGCCAACACCCTGATTCCATAAACAAGCATTAAAACTATAAATAAAATCATTCGAATTGAAAGTGGTCCAACTGAAACATTAATTAGCCTTCCACCACCACCAGCAAATAGTTCTAAGAAAAAAATACTTAGCAATATCTTTTCAAATTTCGTCATGTTCTACTCCCCTTTAAGTTCCTTAGTTGCTTGTCTCATTCCTTTTCGGTAACCAAGATACTTCGCTACATAACGTAAATAAGCATATGGTATTAGAAGGATTTTGCCTGATTTAATTAAGAAACCTGTTTCATTCAAGACCATCTTAATACCTTCAGATTCATTCGATCCAAATTCTTTTAACAGCCAAGCATTCTGTATATGAAATTTTCCAATTTCAATGTATCTTATATATTCATTTTTCAGACTAAATTTGTGTGTATGAAAGACCTTTGCAGAAGGTACATATCCTACTCCATAACCTTTTTTTATAAAATGAGCTGCTGCATAGGCATCTTCACCAAACATCAAACTTTCATCAAAAAAGTTTATCTCAGCTAATAACTGACAATTATAAATAGCAAATGCATCTGATGAAAAGTAAATTTTCACACCATATTCATCCACTTGATCAATCGTTTTAATCAACTCTTGATCGCCATAATTAAATTGACGTGCTCGTTCTTCAAAAATATTTCCAGTTTTTTTATCTACTTCTTGTTTACCGTAAGCAACTCCAACGGTTTCATGTTTTTGTATAAAATAAATCAATTCATTAATGGCATTAGGCTGTAAATAAACATCTTGAGTCATGTATATAAGATAATCACAATGTGCTAGTTTTTTAGCCGCATCTGTTCTAACTTTTCCATGGGTAAATTCACTGCTCTTAATGACATCAACATTGAATCCTTTATCTTTAGCAATAGCAACTGTATTATCTGTCGATGAAGAATCGATAATGTATTTATCTGTTAATTGTTCTGATTGTTGATTGATCAAATCTAACACTTGAGAGAATTCTTCACCTGCATTATAAGTAGGAATAAATAAACCAATTTTTAACAATTCTATCGACTCCTTCTTATAAAGCTAAATTGCTCCTTTGAATCCCTTTCAATATCGGAACAAATAATAATCGTTAAGATACACGCTCCAAAAACACTCGTTAACAAATAGGGATTAAATAACCCAGAACTAAAAACAACCGCTGCTACAGCAATATAGTAGATATTATTATTCAGTACTTTAAACAAATATAAAAGAACGATTATTGAAAAGATGATGGATAAAACAATACCTAACTTCATTACTAGTGCTGGTATTTGTAGTTCATAAACAGTCTTTACATTATTACGCAATACATCTTTTGAATATGCTCCTAATCCTGCTCCTAAGAATAAATTCTCTTTGAATAAAGTAAGAATTGCATTAAATTGTTCAGTTCTTACACTGTCAGATGCAGTGTTTTGTGACTTAGCAACTTCGTCTGCACTAAATCGAGAATTTACAATTAAATGCGTTCCATTATTTTCTAGTTCGGGAACATTTGAACCAAACTTACCAATTACAAAAGGCACAACCCAAGTAAATAAAATTTTATATACAGCATACGTGATTGCATTACTTAAAATAAAATTGCTTAGGATTACTTTCCAATCAAATCTATTTTTTAAAAGCTCATACATAACTGCCATTACAGCAACAATCAAATAAATTGCCCATAAAAACCTTGAGTATGAAAGATAAACGCCAATTGAAAAAATAAAATAATACATCATAAATTGAATTTTTTTGTCTTTATATAACAACCATAGTAGTGGCAATATTGCAACGTACATTAAGTCATTCACTAAGTACATTCTAATCAACGGTAACTCTGGTAAGATATCCATTGTCACAAAAAAAGCGGAAAATATTTTTTGATACCATTGATCCAGTTGAATTACCGTAGTCCATCTAAACATCACTACTAAAATCATCATTAGTTTAAATAGTGAATACCCAAGAACACTATTAATCAATACTTTTCCTAACTTAAGAGGATTTTTAAAAGGTCCTACTAAAAGTAGCAATGCTAGGGGTTTAGTAAAAGAAAAGCCTTCAGCTAAAATTAATCTAAATTCATTACCTTTTAACAAACCTATTAAACCAGAGCTTCCTATAATAACTAAAAATAACAGTAATAAGATTGTGAATAATCGATTGGGTTTATATTGTTTTGTTAAGCAAAAATACCCATAAATTCCGATTAAAATAATAGTCAAAATATTCTTGTACGGTATCCCATAGACTGATCCTGTTGGTAAAATGATCGTTGTTGCAACTAGTATAATAAATAAAAAATTGTATATTTTAGATAGTTTGTTATTCATGCCTTCTCCTTAGTCATCCGCTTATTATAGTTTAAAATGCAAGTTGCCATATTTATCCTACCTTGAATCATTTCGCCTACTGGTCTTCTAGCTCCAGTAACGTTGTCACCGTGTCGAATGTAGGCCATTAATTTGTTTTCTAAATTAACAATTTTGTAATTATTTTTCATTGCCACTAAAGCTAACCACTGGTCATGCATTTGGATTTTTTTAGGAAAGTCGACAGTATCATCGCGCAGTTCTTTTCTAAAAGCCATCATACAACCCGTATAGCCATTTTTTATAATCGTTTTAACAATACTATTTGTTTTTTTGTTTGTGTTGTAGTGATCCCAAGAATCATCAATTAGATTAAGATTATTATCTTTAACTTCTGCATCATGACTCACCAAATAAACGGTTGGATCTTCATTAAAAATCTTCATTACTGTTGCAACTTTATTTTCATACCAATAATCATCTTGATCGCATAAAAAAAGAATATCACCTTGAGCTAGATTCATTGCTTTATTAAACGATTTTAAAACACCTAAGTTTGGATTATTTGGAATCAATTTAATTCGCTTGTCTTTCTTTTGCATTTCTTCAACTAACTTAATTGTATTGTCTTTAGAACTATCATCAACAATAATGACTTCGTCTGATTCACTCAATTGTGGCAAAATAGAACTTAATTGGCGCTCTATAAACTTCTCTCCATTATACGTTGCCATGCATACTGATATCATTAATTTCACCTCATAATTTTCTTCTATTTTTCATTTTACCTTTTTAATGTACTAATTTCAATGAAAGCTAGCATATTTAAAATTTATTTAAGCGTATTAAATTTGAAGAAAACTTCAATTTAATACGCTTATCAATTTGATATATGTTTTTAATAGGCACCTTTACGAGCTAATACTTGAAAAGCTGTCATAAAAATTAATTTTAAATCAAAAAAGAAAGAACAATTATCGACATAATATAATTCTATATCAACTCTTTCGGGATAGCCTACGCTACTTCTTCCGCTAGCTTGCCAATAACCAGTAATACCTGGTTTAACTGATAAAAATTTTTCTTTTTTAGTACCATATTCATTTAATTCTTCTATCACAACTGGTCGAGGGCCAACTAATGACATCTGCCCCTTTAAAACATTTAATAATTGTGGCAGTTCATCTAAACTTGTTTTTCTTAAAAAACGACCTATTGGAGTAATTCTTGGATCTTCATGGGGTTCCAATTTGTAATTATTTTTTTTATATTTATCATATAGTTCAGGATTTGATTTCAATACATTTTCAGCATCATCCACCATTGATTGAAATTTATAAATACAAAATAATTCACCTTGATACCCTACTCTTTTTTGTTTAAAAATAGGACTACTTATAGATTTATTACATACTTGAACAATCCACACAATCAAAAATAATGGTGAAAACAAAATTAATGCAATCAATGATAAGAAAATGTCGAATATTCTTTTTGAAATCAAATATGATTTTCTTACACTATTTTTTTTATTACTCATTCATTTTTTTCCTAACTATTATTATTTAGTATTTCAATAAACTCTCACAGATTGGATAATATCATAAAATAACCTTTTAAACAACCCACAGCCTAATATAAAACTTTATTTTAATTAATCACGAGCCTTGTCTTCTTCATTATTTAAACTTTGCTCTTTCACAATGTAAATAGGTCTGTTTTTAGTTTCTAAATACGTTTTACCTAAATATTTCCCTAATATTCCAAGACAAAATAATTGTAATCCTCCAAGCGCTAGTATAAAGCAGACAAGGGATGGCCAACCTGAAACAGAATCTGAGAAAATCAATGCTCTGATAATAATTACTAATAAAGCAATCATTGCAGCAATAAAGGAAAAGAACCCTAAGAATGCAGCAATGACTAATGGAACTTCAGAAAAAGCAATAATTCCATCTAATGAATACTTAAATAGGCTCCAAAAAGACCAAGAAGTTTCTCCCGCAACTCGTTCTTGATTTTTGTATTCCAAATACTTTGTATCAAATCCAACCCAGCTAAAAATTCCTTTAGAAAATCTATTGTATTCTTTTAAAGATAGGATTGCATCTACCATTTGTCTCGTCATTAAACGATAATCTCTTGCTCCGTCTACTATCTCAGTATCTGAAATTCGATTAATAATTCTATAAAATTGTCTTGCAAAAAAAGAACGAATGGGAGGTTCTCCATCACGACTCACGCGTCTGGTACCTATACAATCATAGTCTCCTGATCGAAGTTCTTCTAACATAGCGGGTAACATTTCAGGTGGATCTTGCAAGTCTGCATCCATAACAGCCACATAATCTCCAGTTGCGTGCTCTAACCCTGCATATAAACCTGCTTCTTTACCAAAGTTTCTAGAAAAAGAAACATATTTAATTCGTTTAGGGTCTGCGTTGTTTAATTCACGTAAAACTTCTATTGTCTTATCCTTTGAACCATCGTTAACAAAGATATATTCAATATCAGCATTTACTAACTCTTTACGAACTTTTTCTAATTCCTGATAGAATAACGGTAATGATTCTTGTTCATTGTAACAAGGAACCACAATAGAAATTATTTCATTTTTACTCATAATTGTTCTCCTTTACTTTTTTTAAATATAAATAATTTACTAAATACATAATTCAAAATGACAATAATTACTTGCACAATGATTTTAGAAATATTTTGATCTAAGCTCATCAAACTAACCATAACATACATTAAGAACATATCAATCACACCAGACAATAATCTGAACCAAATAAATAATAGCAATTCTTTAAAAAAAGCTTTAGTAGAGTAATTGGGTGTTTTAAAGACAAAATATTTATTTGTATAAAATGCAAAAACAACTGATGCAATCCACGATATTCCATTACTAATTAAGTAGTTTATTCCAAAAATAGAATTAAAAATATAAAAAACGCCAATATTTACAAGTGTTGTCAGTATGCCAAAAACTAAGTAATTGATTGGTTCTTGATATTTTGATAAAAGATGCTTCATTAATTTTTCCTTTCTGCGGGCATAGAAACAACTCTATCTCAAATCATTTTTACTATCTAAGATAGAGTGTCGTTCGCTATTATTTACTTTTTCATTAGTTATTTCCAGAAATCATCAAATACGGTAATAGGCAAGTGACGTTTGTGTTGTGTTTTCAAATACCAACCTTCTATTTTCTCAGAAACATCTGAAGCTAATTTTTTTCCTTCTAAATAGTCGTCAATGTCATCATACGTAACACCTAAAGCAACTTCATCAGCTAATCCCGGCTTATTGTCTTCTAAATCAGCTGTTGGAGTCTTAGCATACAAATGCTCAGGAGCTCCCAACTCTTTTAACAATTGACGACCTTGACGCTTATTTAATCTAAAAATCGGATTAATATCTGTTCCACCATCGCCAAATTTAGTATAAAATCCTGTAATTGATTCTGCTGAGTGATCCGTGCCAACGACAGCTCCATGATAAGCTCCAGCAATAGCATATTGGGCAATCATACGTTCTCTGGCTTTAATATTTCCCTTATCAAAATCACTAACTGGGACATCAACCCCCATTAAAACAGACATATTTGCATCTACAGCAGGCTTAATATCAACTCGTATTATTTTATCTGCCTCCATAAATTCAATAGCATCCATTGCATCTTGTTCATCTGCTTGTTGACCATAAGGTAAACGAACTGCAATAAACTGATATTCTGAATTTCTAGTTTCTTCTCTCAATTCCGTAATCGCCATTTGAGCAAGCTTTCCCGTCAAAGTAGAATCCTGACCACCACTGATACCAAGCACGAACGTTTTTAAAAAAGGATATTTCCTTAAATAATTTTTCAAAAAATCAATACTCATACGTATTTCTTCTTGAGGGTCGATTACTGATTTCACTTTCATTTCAGTTATAATTTGATTTTGTAAATTAGACATCTTATCTCAACTCCTAATTGAATTCTATACAATTATATCATAGTTCTACTAAACATAAATTGTAATGAAAAATGAGAAACAAATTTCCATGAGTTTCTCATTTTTATGATTATTTTGCGAAATATTTTTCTTGGATTTTCACTTGCTCTCTAGCCAACTCAATATTCGCCATCTTATGATCCCAACAAACTTTGGATAAATCAACAGGGTACGGTTCTGGATTTAAATTGCGCTTGTACTCATCCCACAGTGATTCCAAGTTAGAAGTTGCATAAGCCTTCACTTCAGATAAATTCGGTAATGGATAGATTAAACGACCATCAATGAATATGTCTTTTAGTAACGGACGAGCTGCGAAATTCACAACTGTTTTATTAATGTACGTATGAACAGGGTGAAACATATACAGTTCCTCAGCTTGATCTGGGCGTTCATTCCATAATGTAATATAGTCACCTTCAGATTTTCCATCTTCGTTAGCTGTAATTCGCCACACTTGTTTTTTCCCTGGCGTAGAAACTTTTTCCGCGTTTCCAGATAATTTAATAGTGTCAACCATTTTTCCAGATTCATCTTCAATCGATACTAACTTATATACAGCTCCCAATGCGGGTTGATCATAAGCAGTTATTAGCTTGGTTCCGACACCCCAAACATCGATTTTAGCTCCTTGCATTTTCAAATTCAGAATCGTTTTTTCATCTAAATCATTGGAAGCATAAATTTTGACATCTTCAAAACCCGCTGCATCTAACTGTTGGCGCACACGCTTTGAAATATAAGCCATATCTCCACTATCTAAACGAACACCTAAAAAATTAATTTTATCTCCAAATTCTTTTGCTACCCGAATCGCATTTGGTACACCTGATTTTAGCGTATCATATGTGTCAACTAAAAATACACAATCCGTATGTGTTAGTGCGTATGCTTTAAATGCATCATAATCATTACGATATGCTTGTACTAAAGAGTGTGCATGTGTTCCGCTTGCTGGAATACCAAAAATTTTCCCTGCACGAACATTACTCGTTGCATCACATCCACCGATATAAGCTGCTCTGGTTCCCCAGATTGCCGCATCCATTTCTTGTGCACGTCTTGTACCAAATTCAAGTAATGGGTCTGTTTCAACAACTGATTTGATTCTAGCTGCTTTAGTAGCTATTAAAGTTTGATAGTTGACAATATTCAGCAATGCCGTTTCAATCAACTGACAGTCTGCTAGAGAGCCTTCAACTTGAACTAAGGGTTCATTACTAAATACGAGTTCGCCTTCTTCTACAGAGCGTATAGTTGCTTTAAATTCAAACTCTTTTAAATATTTCAAGAAAGCTTCAGGATATTCTTCTACTTCTCTTAAATAATCAATATCTGAATCTGTAAACTTCAATTTTTCGATATAATCTACAATTCTTTCAAGTCCTGCAAAAATTGCATAGCCATTCTCAAAAGGATTGTTTCTAAAATAGCATTCAAAAACAGCATGGTTATCTGCTTTACCTAATTCCCAATACGTTTTCATCATGTTTATTTGATAAAGATCAGTGTGTAATGCCCAACTGTCATCTAAATAAGTTTTATTCACTTTGACTGGTTCTCCTAACTTGAAACATTTTATACTATCATACCTTAATTTGAAAAAAACAACCACAAAAAAAGCAAAAAGTAAAAGAATTTTCATCTTTTACTTTTTGCTTTTTATTATTTCTCTACATTGTTCAACATTGATTTTAAAGCATCTTGCCAAGTCGGAATTGAATAACCTAGTGCTTTCGTTTTACTTAAATCCATAATTGAATGTTTTGGTCGAATCGCTTTTTGAGGAAATGCTGATGAATCAACTGGCGTTACTTCAACATCGGTATTTTTTAAAATTTCTTTAGCAAATTCATACCATGAACAGCTATCATCATTTGAAAAATGATACACACCATAATCAGCATGTTCTTTTACAACATACGTCATAAATTCTGCTAAATTACGTGTCCATGTTGGACGGCCAAATTGATCGTTCACAACGGTTAAAGTTGGATGTGTTTTTGCTAATTTTTGCATTGTAAACACAAAATTCCCACCAAACTCGCCGTAAACCCAAGAGGTACGAATAATATAATACTTAGACATATACTTTTCAATCTCTAATTCGCCTTCATATTTTGTACGCCCATATTCATTTTTAGGATTTGGTGTTGCATCCACTTTATATTCATCTGTGCTCGTTCCGTCAAATACATAATCTGTACTAATATAAACCAAAGTTGCTCCATTTGCTTCTGCTGCTTTAGCGACATTTCTAGTTCCATCAACGTTAATAAGTTGATTTAAGGCTTTGCCTTCATCCTCTGCCTTGTCAACAGCTGTATAAGCAGCACAATGATAAACGACTTCTGGTTTGATTTTAGAAATCGTTTCATTTACAATGGCTTCATTTGTAATATCCATTTCTTTTGAATCTGCTGCAATATAAGAAACTCCTTGTTCATCTAACAATTTTTTTAATTCTGTTCCTAATTGACCATTTGCTCCAGTAATTAAAACTGACATTTACATCGCCTCCAGCTTGATTAAAAGAAGAGTTGTTTTATAAATAAAACAACTCTTCTAAGGTATCGTTTATTTATTTAAATTTGCACGTTCTTGAAGAGGTCTCCACCAAGCTTCATTGTTTTGGTACCATTCAATCGTTTCTACGATTCCAGTATCAAAAGTATATTTTGGTTTCCAACCTAGTTCAGTTTCTAATTTAGTTGGGTCAATTGCGTAACGTTTATCGTGTCCTAAACGATCTTCAACATACTTGATTAAGTCACGAGACAAACCTAATTTTTCAATAATAATGTCAACAATTTGGTTATTTGTACGTTCATTATGTCCACCAACGTTGTAGACTTCGCCTTTAACACCTTTGTGTAAAACTAAGTCGATTGCTTGACAGTGATCTTGTACGTGTAACCAGTCACGGATATTTAAGCCGTCACCATAGATTGGCAATTGTTCGCCATCCATGCCGTTTGTAATCATTAATGGAATTAATTTTTCTGGGAAATGGTAAGGTCCATAGTTATTTGAGCAACGAGTAATATTGACATTCATGCCATAAGTTTCGTAATAAGCACGAACTAATAAATCAGCTCCTGTTTTACTTGCTGAATATGGGCTGTTTGGTGCTAACGGAGTTTCTTCTGTAAAGTAGCCTTCTGCTCCAAGAGAACCATAAACTTCATCTGTTGAAACTTGTAAATATTTTTCAATATTCATTTCTTTAGCAACATCTAATAAAGCCAATGTTCCTTGAATGTTTGTTTCAACAAAAATTTCTGGATTTAAAATACTACGGTCAACGTGTGACTCAGCAGCAAAGTTTACAAAGTGATCAATGTTATATGTTTTCACTAAGTTACGAACTAATTCACGATTTGTAATGTTTCCTTGTACAAATACATGATTTGGATTATCCATCACGTCATCTAAGTTGTGAATATTTCCTGCGTAAGTTAATAAATCTAAGTTGATAATTTTATAATCCGGGTGATTTTCTAACATGTAATGTACGAAATTACTTCCGATAAAACCTGCTCCACCTGTTACTAATACGTTCATCATTATTTTTCCTCCCAAACGAAGTTGTTATCTGCATCTTTTAATTGTGGATGCTTAGTATCTTTTTCTGACATAATTGGATTATTCATTGGCCAAACAATACCGATATCTGGATCATCAAATGCGATTCCACGGTCATTTTCAGGTGAATACAATTCATCTACTTTGTATTGAACATTTACATTCCCTGTAATTGTACAAAAACCATGCGCAAAACCTTTAGGAACTAATAACTGACGGTGGTTGTATTCGCTTAGAATATACCCTTCCCATTGTCCGTAGGTTGGTGAACCTTTACGCATATCTACTAATACATCATAAATTGCTCCAGTTGTCACACGGACTAATTTTGTTTGTGCTTTTGGATTTGTTTGGTAATGCATGCCACGGATAACGCCAGGTTCCATTGATAAGGAATGGTTATCTTGAATAAATTTATTTGGAATACCGGCTGCAATAAATTTATCTTCAGTATAACTTTCTGTAAAGAAACCACGGTGATCGCCATGTACAGGTGTTTCAATAATTTTAACGTCTTGTAATTTAGTATCGATTACTTTCATTTTATCCAACCACGCTTTCTAAATTTTTGTTTCTGCCAAACGTAATAGATATTGTCCGTAACCATTTTTTTTCAATGGTTGCGCTAATTCTAATAATTGTTCACGATTAATGTATCCCATACGGTAAGAAATTTCTTCTAGACAAGCAACTTTTAAGTTTTGTCTTTTTTCAATCGTTTCAATGAAAGTTGATGCTTCCAATAATGATTCATGAGTACCTGTATCTAACCAAGCAAAACCACGTCCCATTAATTCAACTTCAAGTTCACCAGCTTCTAAATAGGCTTTATTGACGTCAGTAATTTCTAACTCGCCACGTTCAGATGGTTTGATATTTTTCGCAATTTCAACTACTTTATTGTCATAGAAATACAATCCTGTTACTGCATAATTGCTTTTTGGAGCTTCTGGTTTTTCTTCAATTGACATTGCACGCATGTTTTCATCAAATTCAACTACTCCAAAACGTTCTGGATCATTTACATGGTACCCAAAAACAGTTGCGCCGTTTTCTTTTTCAGCAGCTCTTTGCAACATTTTAGACATACCGCCACCGTAATAGATGTTGTCACCTAAAATAAGACAAACTGAATCATCTCCGATGAACTCTTCACCTAAAATAAAGGCTTGTGCTAGTCCATCTGGACTTTCTTGTACTTTATATTCAATGTTTAGACCTAATTCATTTCCATTTCCAAACAATTGTTCAAATCTTGGTGTATCTGTTGGTGTAGAGATAATTAGAATATCTTTGATCCCCGCTAACATTAAAGTAGACATTGGATAATAAATCATTGGTTTATCGTAAATCGGCATTAATTGTTTTGACACTGCTTTAGTTAATGGATACAAGCGTGTTCCGCTTCCTCCAGCAAGAATAATTCCCTTCACTATTACAACCCCTTAATTTTTTTTTACGTCACGTTAGTATAACATATTTTTAAAATTTGTTAAATTCACTTTTTCAAATACTTTTTTTAAAAAAATTTCCATCCCCATTTATTGAAGAACTGCCTCATCGATTTCATGAAAATTGAAAACAATTTTTTGCTTTTATGTGCACCCTTTTCATAAAAATGAGTCACTTCCGCAAATGGAGTATAAATCACTTCATAGCCATTTTTCCAAGTCTCTAAACAAATATCGTTGTCTTCGAAATACATAAAGTAACGCTCATCAAAACCGCCAATTTTATTGTAAAGACTTCCACGAATCAGCATAAAGCATCCCGAGCCACTTTTTACTTTTGTAATCTCTGTTTCTGATAAATCTCTACATTCATATGACCTTAAACGTTTATCAAATAACTTTTTAATAAAATTAAATGGGACAAATCTAAGCAAATAATCAAACAAAGTAAAGCGTTGTCGAACAATATATTGCGTCGTCCCATCGTCATTTAAAACCTTTGGGACGCAGATGCCTGCTTGAGGCATTTCTTCCATTAATTGAACCAATTTTACAATTTCTTCTTCTTTAAAAAGAATATCTGGATTAAACACTAAATAGTAATCTTCTGGTGCATTCATTAAGTTAACATTGTGACCATAGCCAAAACCTTTATTTTCATCATTAAAATGGATTGTTGCACTATCTTCGTATTTTTTTAATTTGCTTTGAAAATCCGAATCCGAGTGATTATCAAAAATGACCACTCGATAATTGGGTTTATTAGCTAATTCTTTTTTTAATGAATCTAAAACCTCAAAAATGTGTCTACTGTTATAAGTAACAATACTGATAACTACTTGTTTTTTCATTTTTTCACAACCTTACTAATACCAATTATTAATGTAACATATTTTATAAATTTTTGTATCCATTTCAGTTTGACGATACAAGTTTGTTTTCTTGATAAAGTTCATTCTCTGCATCATATTCTTTCTTGAGAATAAAAAAGCATATAGTAACTTTTGCTTATCTGAATCTAATTGATTGTAAAAACATTTATACAATTCATTTGCTTGTGCTGTGTAGGGTTTGGTTTTTCTTTCTTTTTTAAAGTATTGATATCTTTTTTGAATACTTTTAAATTTACTCGTTGACATTCCAACAGCATTTGATTCATGCTGACGGTAAGAAATGTATGACTCTTTGTCGTATAAGTTTTTCCCAAATGCTGAAGCTATCAAATACAACCAGGCATCATGCATCACAATTAAGTCCGGATCTGGCATGCTACTTTTAACTAGCGTCAATAAACTTTGATTAATTCCCATTGTACAACCTGTTGCAATATTTTGAATCAAAGCATTCTCAAATCCAATTCCCATCTCAGGATCAGGACTTTGTCGCAAATAGTTTAATTGGCTATCTACAATATTTAACTTTGAGAAATACATCAATGGAATTTCTTGGTCTTCCTTTTCCATTACTTCAACTAGTCTACTGATTTTTTTAGGCTCCCAATAATCATCTTGATCACAAAAAACAATATAATCAGCCGATTCAGAGGCCTGTTCAATCAATTTCATAAAGCTTTTTTTCACACCAATATTGCTATCATCCATAACAGATATTTTTTCTGGATAGTTCGTTTTATATCGTTTAATGATTGATTTAGTTTGATCTTTTGATCCATCATCACGTATTAAAATGTTAATGTTTTGATAATCTTGATTCAGTAAGCTCTCAATTTGTTCTTCAACAAATTTTTCACCATTATACGTAGATAACAAGATTTGTACTTTTTTCAAATTATTCCCTCCAAGACTTATTTAAAAAACAATTACCTCCATAATAGCACATTAAGCAAAAAAAGTTTTTTATTTGTTGTTTTTTTTAGATATTCTTAACAATAAAATGCTATACTTAGAAAGTTGATTTAATACTTTTATCTCTTTATTTAGAAAGGAATCCACATTTATGAAATTAAATATTATTATTGTTCTTTATCAATTGAAACCTATTGATTCAATTGCAATTCAATCTATCTTAAACCTTTTTCCAAAATTTGATGAAAAATTCGACCAATATATGTTAACAGTTTATGACAACGGCCCTACTAATCAATCAGCTGATTTGATTGATTTAGAAAATGTTAACTATATCCATGATGAACGAAATTTAGGCTTATCAACGGCTTATAATTATACTTATCATTATTCAGTTGATCATAAGTTTGATTGGTTACTGTTATTTGACCATGATACTGAGTTGTCAGAAACCTATATTGATGAATTTTTAAATGCATCCAAAAATTTTTCTGAGAACGTTGTAGCAATGGTTCCTCAAGTAATTTCTAATGATGTTATTGTCTCACCAGTTGCAACAAATACAATGTATCCATTAAACGAATCTCGACCTGCGGAAGGACTTCACAATGATCCAATTACCGCTATTAATTCAGGAAGTTTCTTACGTATCAGTTTTTTAAATGACATTAAAGGTTTTACAGATGAATTTCCATTAGACTATTTAGATCATTGGTTATTCCATAAAATTTACGAAAAAAAGAAAGCCGTTATGGTTGCACATTCAAAATTACAACATGAACTTTCAATCTTAAATTTTGAGCAAATCAATATCAATCGATACCGTAGTATCTTAGACTCTGAATCATCCTTCTATAAAAATTACAAGCCCAATTTGCTAAAACCCTATAAAAAGCATTTATTAATACAAGGGTTAAAACAATCTATTGTAATTAAAAACAAGAAAATTTTTATGTATACACTAAAAAAATATTTCACTTTATAGGACTGGAGGCTACACTACGCTATGAAAAATAAAATGATTTCTAATTATTTGTATTCATTGATCTACCAACTATTGATTACAGTAATCCCCATTATTACCTTACCCTATACTTCTAGAGTTTTGGGCGATAAAATGATTGGAATTGATGCTTCTGTTATGGCTTATGTTCAAATATTCGCCATTTTTTGTATTTTAAATGTTGCCAATTATGGAAGCCGAGCAATTGCTACAACAAAATCAAAAGAACAAACATCTCAAGTCTTTTGGAATATTTATACAATTCAATTTTTAGCATCTGTGGCAGTGATACTTTGTTACTTAGTTTTTATTAGTACTGTCAAACAGAATCATGTTTATTACTTAATCCATTTATTTACGCTAGGATCTTCCTTACTAGATATTTCTTGGTACTTTTATGGAAAAGAGGAATTGAAAAAAACTACCACAAGAAACATTATGGTTCGTGTGGTAACCTTAATTTGTATCTTCTTATTTATTAAAAGTCCTGATGATTTATGGAAATATATATTAATCAATAGTTTATCTGCCTTTATTGGACAAATTGTTTTATGGAAATTTGCATTAAAAGATATCATTTTTATGAAACCACAAAAAAGTGAACTTAAAAATAATTTTTGGCCAATGATTCAGTATTTTTTACCTCTAATAGCTTCTCAAATTTATTTAAATGTAAACAGAATCATTTTAAATACGTTTGCTGGACCCACAGAAGTTGGTTACTACAGCCAAGCAAGTAAAATTGTCCGAATGGTTATTGGGTTTATCACGCCTTTAAGTGCTGTCTTTTTACCTAGAATTGCAAATGAATTTGACAATAAAAACCATGTGCAAGTAAGAAGATATATGGATGTATCCGCAAGTTTTGTTTGCCTGATATCGTTTCCTATTATATTTGGTTTATTCGCTATTGGAAATGACTTTATCGCTCTATTTCTTGGTCCTGAATTTTTACCTTCCATTCCGGTATTAAAAATACTAGCTCCCTCCATATTGCTTGTTGGCTTAGCTAATGTTTTTGGAGTTCAACTATTATTAGCAACAAATCAACCAAAAAAATACACTTTTTCAGTAACTTTAGGTGCAATCATTAGCCTAATTATCAATTATATTTTTGTAGGTCGTTATGGCAGTATTGCTACATCATATGCCGAACTTGCTGCTGAATTGATTGGATTAATTATCCAAATCTATTTTGTTTATAAAGTTATTGATTTTAGTTCTTTTTTAAAAAACATGTTCACCTACGCGTTTTTTGGTTTCATTATGTTTCTTTCTATTAATTATTTACCGGCATTGTTCGGTTGGCCACGAACAATGGGATTAATTTTACAAATTGTTATTGGCGGAATCGTGTACTTTGCACTCTTACTTGTTACTAAAAACAAATTATTTTATACACTAGTTGGAAAAGTACTTTCAAGAAATTAATAATCTTATTTAATCAAAAAACAACGAACATTCTAGTTAGCTAGAATGTTCGTTGTTTTTTAATTTGTTTTAAAATAATTATCTACGCCATTAAAAATACCTGTCGCTAATTGATTTTGATACCAATCTGAAACAAGTTTAGCTCGTTCGCTTGGATTTGTGACAAATCCAATCTCAGTTAAAATTGCAGGCATATTCGTTTCACGAATAACATGGAAATCTTGTTTTTTAGCTCCACGGTCTACAGCACCAGTTGAATTAATCATCGATTTTTGTACAAATTCAGATAATTTTACACTCTTAGTTAGTCGATCAATACCAAAAGTTGAAAAACCACCTTCGCTCAACGATTCATTTTGTTTATCTAAATCAAGACTAAACATTCCAACTGATCTTGAAGTTCCGCTATATGAGTAGGTTTCAATACCACTTGCACTCGCAACTGCTGAATTTGTATGAACACTGACAAAAATATCTGCATTTGATGCATTTGCTTTTGATGAAATCGTAGATAATGGAATAAACTGATCTCCTGTTCTCGACATAATTACTTCAGCACCTTTTGACTCTAATAATGCTTGGAGTTTAAGAGAGACACTTAAATTTAAATCTTTTTCTTGAACACCGCCTGAAATAGCTCCTGGATCAGTACCGCCATGTCCTGGATCAACGAACACTTTTCTTCCTGCAAGACCTCCACGAAGAAAAGATTGCTCATAAGTCTTAGTACCACTTACATTTGATGTCGCAATGACTTTTACAGTGTGTTTACCAGCTGATAGACCTTTTGTTGAAACAGATAAATTATAACCTGAGTTTGCATTTTTATATTGCGGATAAGCATTAGATACATCGGTTCTAAGTTGACCATAATTTGCTTTGCCTTGATAGACATTGTCCACATATACATCTACTTGATCAATTCCTTCTTCAGCTAAGAACCAACCTCGAACTAACATATCATTACTATTATTCGCTTGATTAGCACCAGGTTCATCAATTGACCCTGTGATAGGAAGCAAATTTTCTGAATAGGTTGCTGTAGTTGAAATTATTTTCTCACTACCGTCCATAAACATGATTTTCAGTTTTAACGTATTCAGTCCAGCTTTTAAGTTGGCATTTGTAAGTTTTAATTCAAAACCACTATTTGCATTATTGTATTCTGGATAAGCATTTCCTACATCTGGACGACTTAACTTAACAGTTGCATTTCCTACAAAATTATCATTTATCGAAGCAGAAATTGATTTCACTTCACTTTTATTCAAAACCCAACCTTTTATTAATTGATTTTTTGAAATATATCCGCCACTTTTTGGTGTATCTAATTGACTTCTGTAATCTAAAATAGAAATCTTCATATCAATGCGATAAGTAGCTGTTTTTCCACTTACGGTTGTTGTAATCACTTCTAGCTTATGGTCGCCACCAGTAAGTCTTGAGGTATCTAATTGATACTCATACCCTCCATTTTTTTGATTAAATGACGGATAGGCGTGATATACGTCATCTCTTTGGAGTCCATACGTAGCTACTCCCATTTCTTTTCCATCTATAGCTACTTTAACTGTTGAGATTTTTTCATTTGCAATTGCCCAACCTCTAATTTTATAGATTCCAGAAATAGATTCATTTCTTTGTGGACTATCAATCGAACTTAATATATCTACTTTAGGTTTTTCAACGTTGTATTTATTCTCAACCACTTGTCCGTTACCAGTCGTCATCTTCACTGTGAAAACGTGTTTTCCTTCGCTTACTTTACCTATATCTAATTGATAACTATAACCTGAATTTTTATTTTTATATTGTGGATAAAAATGTTCTACATCTAAGCGCTCGATTCCTAATTGTGCTTCACCGATTGCTTTTCCATCTACTAACATCTCAACTTTTTTCACTTGACTTGCAGACAGTCCCCAACCTTTAATAATCATGTTATCTTTTAATATGGTCCCATTTGTCAAGGTATCTACCGTTAATATATTAGTTAATCCAGGTATTTTAATAGATATCTGGTAGGTAGATATTTTCCCACTAGCTGTTGTTGTAATCACTTCTAGCTTATGATCGCCAACAGTAAGTTTTGAGGTATCTAGAAGGTACTCGTATCCTCCATTTTTTTGGTTCAGCGATGGATAAGCGTGGTATACATCTTCTCTTTGAAGTCCATACGTAGCTACTCCCATTTCTTTTCCATCTATTGCTACCTTAACCGTTGAGACTTTTTCGCTTGCAATTGCCCAGCCAGTGATTTTATATGTCCCAGAAATCGTTTCATTTCTTTGTGGA
Organism: Carnobacterium sp. GW821-FHT04C06; assembly: GCF_059420345.1. Lineage (NCBI taxonomy): Bacteria > Bacillati > Bacillota > Bacilli > Lactobacillales > Carnobacteriaceae > Carnobacterium > Carnobacterium sp. GW821-FHT04C06. The sequence continues at coordinate 33,089 of NZ_JBWKTN010000002.1, read as the reverse complement.
GTATCAATTGAACTTAAAATATCTACTTTGGGCTTTTCTACATTGTATTTATTTTCGATTATTTTTCCGTCTCCAGTTGTCATTTTCACTGTAAAGACATGTTTGCCTTCGCTTACTTTACCTAAATCTAATTGGTAACTGTAACCTGAATTCTTATTTTTATATTGTGGATAAAAATGTTCTACATCTAAACGCTCAATTCCTAATTGAGCTTCGCCGATTGCTTTCCCATCTACTAGCATTTCGACTTTTTTCACACCGTTTTGAGATAATCCCCAACCTTTAATAATGTAACCATCTTTTAAAATAGTTCCATTTACTAAGGTATCCACCGTTAAAATATTACTTAAAACAGGAATTTTAATGGTTATCTTGTAGGTAGATGTTTTCCCACTTATGGTTGTTGTAATCAACTCTAGTTCATGGTTACCACCAGTAAGTGTTGAGGTATCTAATTGGTACTCATACCCTCCATTTTTTTGATTAAATGACGGATAGGCGTGATATACGTCATCTCTTTGGAGTCCATACGTAGCTACTCCCATTTCTTTTCCATCTACAGCGACTTTAACTGTTGAGATTTTTTCACTTGCGATTGCCCAACCTCTAATTTTATAGATTCCAGAAATAGATTCATTTCTTTGTGGACTATCAATCGAACTTAATATATCTACTTTAGGTTTTTCAACGTTGTATTTATTCTCAACTACTTGTCCATTACCAGTCGTCATCTTCACTGTGAAAACGTGTTTTCCTTCGCTTACTTGACTTAAGTCTAGTTGGTAACTATAGCCTGAATTTTTATTTTTATATTGTGGATTAAAATGTTCTACATCTAAGCGCTCGATTCCTAATTGTGCTTCACCGATTGCTTTTCCATCTACTAACATCTCAACTTTTTTCACTTGACTTGCAGACAATCCCCAACCTTTAATAATCATGTTATCTTTTAATATAATCCCATTTGTCAAGGTATCTACCGTTAATATATTAGGCAGATTAGGATCTACAACTACAAGATCATTGGGAACTGAGATAGTTGAAGTCGTTTCAGAAGTTTGTCCTGAATCTGTCGACACAGTTACTTTAAGCTTATTAGTTCCAGCAACCATATTTTCACTATTAATATTATACTCATATCCAGCAGATTGATTATTATATTGTGGGTAAGCATTGTAAACATCCGGACGATTTTTTCCATACTCTGCTGTCCCGATAGATTTCCCATTTAGACTAACAGATACATCCTTAACAGAATCCGTTGATAATGCCCAGCCTTTTACAAATATTTTATCTTCATTAATTATTGTATCTGGCTCAGGTGTCTCCAAATTACTAATAATTTTTGCGGTTCCTGGATTATCAAATCTCGTTAATTGATAAGTTTGAATTAAACTATCTAGCTTTGTATTATAATTTAAATCTGACGCATACTTACCTGTTAAAAACTTAGTTGCATCTTTATAACTTTGTGTGTTGCTTTTCCAAGCTCCTGAATAATAATTAGGGCTCCAACTTGAACCATTTTCACTACCAGGACCTAGTTTTAATTTATTTACATAATCTTGCAATGATTCTGTATAGCTTGGATACTTTCTGAATTGAGCATTAACTGTTACTGTCTCTCCATTAATTACTTCTAAAGTATCTTTCATCACATATTGACCATTATAAGTTCCCTTAATACCGAATAGGTTATGAACTGGAGAACTTCCTAACTCACTCGTTCCATACTTTGATTCTAAAATTGCTTGAGCAATCATTACAGAACTGTACAAATCATTACTATTCGCTAAATTTGATGCAGCTCCAGAGATTTCTTCAATAAAACTTGGAATAGAGGCTGCTTTTTTCATAACATCGCTCATTGTCTCATTTCTCAAGTCATCTTGTGATTTAAGAGCTTCCTTGTTAATTTCTGTAGATTGATTTGTTTGAACTTCCTCGGTATTTGGCTCTAAACTCTCTTTTTCTGATAACTCGTTATCTATTTTTTTAGATGAGTTATTATTGTCTATTCCAGCTGACTGCTCTGTGGTTAAATCATTGACTTTAGTTTCTGTTGCATAAACAACTGTGCTTAAACTTGGAAACAGAACTGACATTAATATAACAAATACAATACTTAGTGTAATTTTCTTGTTTTTCATTTTTACTCCTCTTCATTTCTTAATTTTCTAGACTATAAAATTTTTCTTTCATACTATACTTATTTCCTGAAATAAGATCATACTGAATCATTTCATACTCCTTCAATGTGGGATAATTTTCCTCATTAAAATTAGAAATTTCAGCACTGTCTTTATCTAGCTGTACCCCTTTAGTTAACCCTTTAATTTCTGAATTCAATTTCAATAGCATTGCGTAAAATGGAGTAACTTTTGCATTTACTTGATTTAATACATTTGCACCTAAATAGTTTAAACTTTGCGTTCCAAGACTCTCTTCTTCTTTTTCAAAGTTACTATAAATAAACGTCGGTGTTGAATGTGTTAATTGAAAATACTCATCGTCGATGTTAGAAAATAATCCTTGTCCCGGATAATGATCCCCCCAGAAGACAACCATTGTTTTCTTGTTACTTTTTTCTAAACTATCAATGAATTTTTCCAACGCTTCATCTGAATAACGTAATCCTTGTAAATAAATTTCCATCCTAACTCTTATGTCTTCAGTTAAATCATCATCTGGATAAACTTCAATTTTTTGTTCGTCATACAAAGTCCCGTAAGGTTGATGATTTTGCATAGTTACTAAGTGAATGAACTTAGCTTTACTATCTGTGTTTAAAACATCAAGAACTTCCTCAAATGCTGCTTCATCTGAAATTGCTGCTTCTGGAAATAAACGCTTATCGTATTTAATCGTTGCCTCATCAATAAACTGATCAAATCCTAACGATTTATAAACTTCTACGCGCTTGTACATATTTCCATCATAAGGATGAATCGCAGTTGTTTCATAGCCTGAATCTTTTAAATAAGAAACAATAGAAGGGAATTTATCAAATTTTGACACAATCGACTGATACGCAATTACTTGAAGAAAGTAATTTGAAAAACTAGTCAATGCTTCAAATTCCATATTTGCTGTTCCACCACCATAATCAGAAACTAGAGCCCTACCAGATGTATTTTGTTCCATTATTGAATGTGTGAATGGAATAGCATCTTCACTTTTACTATAAAAATCGTCTGTGTCGCTTGGATCTATGAAAGACTCACTCATGACATAAATGATATTTACATCCGAAAGATTTTCCCGCTCTTGGTTCATACTAGTAGCCAAATTTTTATACTTCGCTACAATTTTATTCACTTCTTTTTTTGAATAATTTTCTGGCTCTTCCATTGCTTTTACTTTAGAATTATTTAAGAATGCTAGAACGAAACCATTGGTCTTGTAATTTTCAGGTTGACTCCATTCAACAAACTCAATTTCTAGCTTGTTTTGCAAATTGTTCGCAATGCTGTCTGACTCGTTTATATTACTCATCAAATATAACACTGTTAAACTACAAATCAATAAGCCTAACCTAGAGAAATAATACACTTTTTTATTGAATTTTAATTTAATACTTTTTTTCACAAAAATCAAACTTCCAACACAAAGTAGAACTAAAAATAAGATTAACGCAATAATCTTAAATGCTGCATCTCCATCAATCATCGTAACTAAAAGTTTCAATTCTTTAATCATTGATAAATCTTCTGGATATATCGATGCATTTCGAGCTATCATTTTTTGATTATTGGCAAAAGAAAGACCTGCAAACAAAATCATACTAAAAAACTCAGTTACAATAAAGCTTCCTGTTACACTTAGAACGAATAGTGTCAGTGTCAGAATTAAGACGTAACTCATAAAAAAGATATTTATATTCTCTAAAAAAAATTGACCTGCTTCCTTAAAATCAAAACCGCTTTGAGAAGCTTGTAATAACAGTAGATAAAAAAACGGAAGTACTAATACCATCATTGTGCAAACTACTACATATACTATTTTTATTTTATTTTTCAAAACTACACCCCTATAGTAATTTCCCCTAATATATATCAAGCAATAGTATATCAATAAAACAACTATTAATAAAGCGAAATTTCAATGAAAAATCAAGTAAAATAACTCGCAATAATTGACATTATTGCTTCTAAATGCTCTAATTATAATAGTATAGAAATAAATAAATTAAGAGGTATGAATTATGAATCAATTTTTTAAGAATGAAAAGCAGCATTTACTTAGATTTGCAAGAGAGTCAAAACTATTAATCATTGTTACACTTTTTTTTATCATTTTAACTTATGGAATAAAATTAGCTTACCTTGACTACTCAATTGATACGGAAGCAATTATTACTAATTTTGGTGGACAAATGGCTGCCTGGCGTACAATTGATCGTATTGGATTAGTTTTTTCAAAAAAAATATTTTCACAAAACTTCTTTAATCCTTTTGTTGCAAATTTTTTAACCTATTTCTTTTTATTTTTAACCTGTTTTTTACTCTGTTACCTTATTTACCGTATTTTAGGAAAATATACAAATAAAATTGGTCTTTTAAGTTTAACAATTATTTTTTTAACACATCCAATCTTTGCAGAACAGTTTAACTTTATACTTCAAAGTTTTGAGGTATCACTTGCAATGTTTTTTATTGTCCTTGCTTTATTATTAACTTATTTTTCTATAGAAACAAAAAAAATACTCTTCGCTTTACCTGCTATTATTTTAGTTTCATGGGCATTTTTAACCTACCAATCTCTACTTTTATTCTATATTGCAGGTGCAATAGCTAGCGTACTACTTATTTTGCATGTCCAGCAAAATGAAACTAGTGATTTTAAATTAATGGACTACTGTTTTATTATTTTAAAATATTTAATTGTCTTTGTAGGTTCGTTAATTTTAGCTAAAGCTTTAATTTATTTAAATAGTAAATTGATAACTACCGCTGGATCTGCTTACCTTAGCCAACAAATACTTTGGGGGAAATTACCTCTAGATGATATTTTAGATCGAATTACTACTCAAATAAAAATTGCTGTCTTAGGTAAGGGACTTTTTTATAATTATAGTTTTTTACTTACAATTTTATTAACAGTTCCCATTTTAATTTCTAAGATTATCAAAAAGGTTCATTTTATTTACCTTGAAATATTTTGTTTAGCTCTTTTATATTTATCTCCATTCTTATTAACAATATTTATAGGAAATGCGGAAGCTATTCGTGCACAAATGCCGACTGTTCAATTTGTGATAGCTTTTAATTTTTACTATGTGTTATTGCATTTTAAAAATAACATTCTTCAAAAAATTCTGTTTATCGTTAGTATCATAATAGCATTCCAACAAAGTACTACAACTGCTAATTTACTTTACTCAGAACATGTAAAATTTAATGAAGATGTTACTTTTGCTAACCGTATCAATACTCAACTAGACTCTCTAGGAATAAATAATCCTTCTGACTATTCATTACTTATTTTGGGTGCACATACACCAAAATCGTCCGCACTTATTCCTGGAGAATCACTTAGTCATTCATTCTTTGCATGGGATATTGGAACAACTTATGGAACCAGTATCCGAACTGTTGGTTTTATGAACACTCTAGGGTATCCATTTAAGTTGCCTAATGAAAATGATGCTATTTTAGGTTCAACAATAAGAGAAGAACTCTCTAATTTCCCATCAAAAAATAGTATAAAAATAGTTGATAAAACAATCTTTATAAAACTTTCAGACGATTAATTTATTCAATAAAATAAGCCCCAGTTCAAAATATTGAATGGGGGCTTATTTTTATATCCAGAAAAGAATAAATCTATTTTTTTAAATATACCATACTAACTTCTTTATAAACCTCAATCATATCCAAGTAATTATCTACACCCACATATTCATTCACTTGATGGGGCGTTTCATTTCCTGGTCCAAAAACAATAATTGGGAAAGTATTTTTTGCTTTAATAAATTCAGCTGCATCTGTCGTTCCAGACATACCAAGTAATGGTACTTTTTGCCCTGTCTTTGTTTCAGCAATTTTTTGAGCAATGTGGGCAATATCTGAATCTCGTTCACTTTTAACAACTAATTTGTTGGCTTCAATCGTTAGAGTGAGATTGCATTCTTTTTCCTTATTCAAATCCTCAATTATTTCATTTAATTTTTCTATTGTCTTTTGATTATCGTATTCAGGAATTGTACGAATATTACCTTCTAACGTTGCTTTTTCTGGAATACTATTGATTTGTTCTCCGCCAGATATCATCGTAACATTGTAAATAAAATCACCTAGTACATCATTTGTATAAACTGTTTTTCTAAATTCATGATTCGCTTTAGTGTAAAATTCAACTAAATAATCGATTGCATTAATACCCAATTTTGGCATTGAACTATGAGAGCTTTTACCTTTAGACGCTACGCTAAAATTAATTGAACCTTGATGTGTGTAAATGATACGGTATCCAGATGGTTCACCAATAATCATTGATGTTACATCATCTGCATAACCTTCTTTTGTTAATTGAGCTGCTCCAAGCTCTCCAACTTCTTCTCCGACGGTAGCTAATAATTTTATTTTACCATTCAATTCGGTTTTTTCTTCCACCAGTTCAATCATTGCGATGATCATTGCAGCTAGCCCACTCTTCATATCGCAAGAACCTCGACCATAAATTTTTCCATCTCGCTCATCTGCTTTAAAAGGATCTGTCGTCCAGTCTGCTAGATTACCTGGCGCTACAACATCCATATGTCCTGAAAATGCCAATACTTTTGATGTGCCGTTTCCAATCTCAGCTACTAAATTATTTCTATCTGTATCATATGCTACTTGTTTTGTTGAAATTTTATATTCTTTGAATAAATCAGCTAAATAATCAGCTACAGCCTTTTCGTTACCATTAACTGATTCTATATCAATAATATCTTTTAATATTTGAATTTTTTTTGATTTTTCCATAGAGCATTCCTTCTTTCTTTTAATAATTTAATCATAGACTTAATAACATGCGTTTGCAATCATAAACCCTCAGAAATAAAAAAGAAGAAACCTTTAATTAAAGGTTTCTTCTTTAGTTTTTTACATCATGCCGCCCATCATACTTGGGTCCATTCCAGGGGCCATTGGTGGCATGTCTGGAGTTGGTTGGTCAGCAACAACTGCTTCTGTTGTCAATAACAATGCTGCTACACTTGCTGCATTTTGCAAAGCAGAGCGAGTCACTTTAGTTGGATCTACGATTCCAGCTTCAACCATGTTTACCCATTCACCATTCGCTGCATTAAAACCAATACCTAAATCAGCATGTTTTAATTTATCCACAATTACCGAACCTTCAAGTCCAGCATTGGTTACGATTTGACGTAATGGTTCTTCTAACGAACGTAGGACAATTTTAATTCCTGTTGCTACGTCGCCTTCTGCTTCAATTTCAGCCACTTTAGCTTGTACATTCACTAAAGCCGTTCCACCACCTGCTACGATTCCTTCTTCAACAGCAGCACGTGTTGCATTCAAGGCATCTTCAATGCGTAATTTACGTTCTTTTAATTCAGTTTCAGTAGCTGCTCCAACTTTAACAACAGCTACCCCTCCTGAAAGTTTTGCTAAACGTTCTTGTAATTTTTCTTTATCAAATTCTGAAGTCGTTTCAGCTGCTTGTGATTTGATGATAGCTACACGTTGTTGGATGGCTTCTTTTGCTCCGGCTCCTTCAACAATTGTAGTCGCATCTTTTGTTACTACAGCTTTTCCTGCATGACCTAATTGATCAATTGTTGTATCTTTCAATTCTAATCCTAGATCTTCTGTAATAACAGTACCACCAGTTAAAATTGCAATGTCTTCTAACATCGCTTTGCGACGATCACCAAATCCAGGAGCTTTAACTGCAACAACATTAAACGTACCGCGTAATTTATTTAAAACAAGTGTTGGTAAGGCTTCACCATCCACATCATCCGCAATAATTAACAATGGACGACCTTGTTGTAGAATTTGTTCCAACAAAGGCAAGACATCTTGAATATTTGAGATTTTTTTATCTGTAATCAAAACATATGGATTTTCTAAAACAGCTTCCATTTTATCATTGTCTGTTACCATATATTGAGATAAATACCCACGGTCAAATTGCATTCCTTCAACAACGTCCAATTCGGTCTCGATTCCTTTTGATTCTTCAATTGTAATCACGCCGTCATTGCCAACTTTTTCCATGGCTTCTGCAATTAACGAACCGATTTCGTCATCACCAGAAGAAATGGCTGCTACTTGTGCAATCGCTTCTTTTGAATCGACTACTTTTGAAATCGCATGTAATTCTTCAACTGCTGCTTTGGTTGCCAATTCAATTCCACGACGAATACCGACTGGGTTAGCTCCTGCAGTAACATTTTTTAATCCTTCTCGAACAATTGCTTGTGTTAAAACAGTCGCTGTTGTTGTTCCGTCACCAGCAATATCATTTGTTTTTGAAGCAACTTCTGAAACAAGTTTTGCTCCCATATTTTCGAAATGATTTTCTAATTCGATTTCTTTTGCAATCGTCACACCATCATTTGTAATCAAAGGTGATCCGAATGATTTTTCTAAAACAACGTTACGTCCTTTAGGTCCTAATGTTACTTTAACTGTGTCTGCCAAAATGTCTACTCCACGAAGCATTGCGCCACGTGCGTCTTCTGCAAATTTAATATCTTTAGCCATTATTTTTCACCTCATAATTTTTTATTTTTATTGTTACCCAACGATTGCTACTAAATCGTGTTCTTTTAAGACTAAATATTCTTTTCCATCATATTTAACTTCAGTTCCTGCATATTTTTCAAATAGTACAACGTCTCCAACTTTAACAGCCATCTCGACCTTAGTACCATTTTCTAAAATACGACCTTCACCAACTGCGATAATCGTCCCTGTTTGAGGTTTTTCCTGCGCTGAACCTGGTAAAACGATCCCACTAACAGTTTTTTCTTCCTCTTTAGCAACTTCTATCATGACACGATCTCCTAATGGTTTTAACACGTAAATCCCTCCATTTATTTATCTTTTTGTTTCTATTAGCACTCATATACAAAGAGTGCTAACTCACTTCTTTATCTTAATCAAAATTTGGATAGAATGCAAGTATTTTGTTAACTTTTTTTCTCCTTTCACTCCTTACTATTTGCAAATCATTGGGATTTCTTTTATTTTGATTTTGTTTTTTTTATTTCCAAAACATACACTATGGCAAGTGTGGTATACTGTATACTGAATTTGTTTTTTCAGCGGATAAAACCACTATTTCTCGTCATAAAGGAGTCTTGATTATGCACCTAAAAAAAATGACTCAATCTGACTTTGATGATTTTCTCTCTTTATCAATTTTGGATTACGCAAAAGATAAAGTAGCAGCTGGAACCTGGTCTGGTGATGAGGCTATTGCGCTTGCAACGACAACTTTCAACGAGCTTCTACCTAAAGGCATTCATACTGAAAACGAGTTTTTATTTTCAATAATTGAACCTTCACTTTCAAGTAAGGTTGGTTATTTATGGTTTCACGCTCATCACGATAAAACTGGAAAATCAGCATTTATTTATGATTTCGTTATTTTTGAACCTTTTAGAGGAAAAGGCTATGGCACAAAAGCAATAGAGACACTTATAAAAGAAATAAAAACAATACATTTTGATAAAATTAGTTTACATGTATTTGGTCATAATGAAGTTGCTCTTTCGCTATACAAAAAAATGGGCTTTGTTACAACAGACATTAATATGACAAGGTACCTATAGTTATGACAAGATGAATTTTAGAAATGAGGTTTAAAATGAAAAACTCAGCAATTACACTTTTGGTCACCTATGTTATCGCTCAAACGTTGCCCGCTCTTTTAGGGAGTTTGGTTCCAAGTAATGCCAAAACATCGGTCATCATCTACTCAACTATCGCTTGCTTTATACTAGGAAGTTTAGTTATGATACTTTTAAATAAGAAGTTTCCTATCAAAAATAGTTTGACTATTCAACCTTCTGTTTCAAAGGGACAAGTTTTATCGTGGGGCTTTATAGGAATGTTTTTAGCTATTTTTGTTCAAATAACTGCAAATTTAATCGAACAAGCCGTTTTAAAAATTCCCCCCGGTTCTGCTAATACACAATACATTATTGAAATCATAAACAAGTATCCTTTATTCTTAATTACTGGCGCTATCTTTGCTCCGATTCTTGAAGAATTTGTATTTAGGAAAGTTATTTTCGGCTTTTTCTATGATTTAACCGGTGTTGTTGGTGCTGCAGTTATTAGCTCATTACTCTTTGCCTTTATTCATATGGATGGACACATCTTGCTTTATTCAGCAATGGGATTTGTTTTTTGCTTCCTATATGTAAAAACAAAAAATATTGCTACTTCGATAATTGCACATATGTTAATGAATACATTAGTATTTATTTCTCAGATGGTGCTACTAAAATAAGTTGCTTTGTTGTTAGTTAACAAAGGAGCATAGAAAGGAAATCAATAATGAGTAAAAATAGTTTTCTAACTCAAATCATTTTCAACTATGTAATGGCTGCTGTTTTTATTTGGTTCACGATTGATTTTGTTAAAAGTACAGGCTGGGGATTCTTTTCAATTCTTTGTGTAGTGATTGCAACAAATGATTTTGTTCGAGGAACTAAAATGTTACAGTTATTTTTGAAAATAACAAACCATAATAAAGACTAAAAAAACGTTGAGAAAGAATTCTTTCTCAACGTTTTTTTAATCTTCTAAATCAAGGATGTCATTATTACCTGTATAATGATCTAAGAAATAAATCAATGTTTGCAATTCATTTGTTAAATCCACATTTTGAACGCGAATATGATCTGGAACTGAGATTCTCAGTGGGGTGAAGTTCATAATGCCTTTTACACCAGCATCTACTAATTCATTCACAGTTTCTTGAGCTACAGGTGCTGGGACAGTTAAAATGACAACTTCAATCTGTTGTAGTTTCAATTGCTCAATCATCTCACTCATTGGATAAACTGGTACTCCACTTGCAATCGTTCCAACAATCTCTTCATTTACATCAAAGGCTGCACTAATTCTAGTGTTATTGCTTTGATGGAAATTATAATTTAATAAGGCATGGCCTAAGTTCCCTACTCCAATTAAAGCGACATTGGTCAAACGATCTTGATTCAATGTTTTACTAAAGAAGTTCAATAGATCTTCAACATCATATCCATAGCCTCTTTTTCCTAATGCACCAAAATAAGAAAAGTCTCTTCTGATTGTTGCGCTGTCAACTTTGACTGCATCGCTCAGTTCAGTAGAAGAAACACGATCTTTTCCAGCGTCATGTAAGAAACGTAAGTAACGGTAATATATAGGCAAACGTTTTGCCGTTGCCTTAGGTATCTTTTGATTTGGCATCTTTCTTTCCCCCAACATTTTATAGTATCTTGATTTTAAAAAGTTATTGTTTTTTTTCACAAAACTATTTTAAAAGAATTTACTTCACAATCATTAAGTAATCACCAAGCATTATCATTATAGCATTTTTTCTATATTATACTACTTTTTTGCTCAAATAATTTCTTAATTTGTTAGGATTATTGATTGATAATTCAAATGAATTCACAAGCGTTATATTGTGAATGATTTCGCTAGTTAGATTCACTTAATTTTTCTTGTGATTTCAATTTCAACACACTGCTAAATTGTGCTACACTAGGAAGGTAGAAGATGAAGTGAGGGAATGAAAATGATTTTATTACAAACACAATCCGTTGCACGTTATTTTGGTGCAGATGTGCTTTTTGAAAATATTCAATTAGAAATACAAGACAATGCCAGAATTGCTTTAGTAGGTCGTAATGGTGCTGGAAAATCAACTTTATTAAAAATAATTGCAGGAATTGAAGAACCTGATGCTGGTCGCTTATCTAAAGGAAAGACGGTTACAATTGGTTATTTGGCTCAACACTCAGGCTTAGATTCGGATAAAAGTATCTGGGATGAGATGTTGACTGTTTTTGAACCCATCATTCAAATGGAAGCCAAAATGCGTCACTTAGAAGAACAATTAGGAGAACCATCCTTACTAGAAAATGCCGATGCTTACCAAAAAGTTTTAGATTCCTATGACCAGTTGCAGCATGATTTTAATGAAGCAAACGGCTTTGGTTATGAAGCTGAAATTCGTTCTGTGTTACATGGATTCAATTTTTTTGAAGCGGACTATTCAAAAAAAATCACGCAACTTTCTGGCGGACAAAAAACGCGATTAGCTTTAGCTAAATTATTATTAGAAAAAAGAGATTTGCTGATTTTGGATGAACCCACCAACCATTTAGACATCGCTACCTTAAGTTGGTTGGAAAACTATCTACAAACCTATCAAGGTGCACTTTTGATTGTTTCTCATGACCGTTACTTTTTAGACAAAGTTTCTCGTGAAGTTTATGAAATAAGTCGCCAAAAAATGACCCACTATAAAGGCAACTATACAAATTACCTCACTCAAAAGGCAGCAAATTTAGAACGTGAGTGGAAAGAGTTTGAAAAGCAACAAGTTGAAATCTCAAAACTAGAAGATTTTGTCAGTCGGAATTTAGCCCGCGCCTCTACGACAAAACGTGCTCAGAGTAGACGCAAACAATTAAATAAAATGGAACGGATGGACCGACCACTTGGGGATGAAAAGTCAGCTCGTTTTAGATTTCAACCTGAAAAAGAAAGTGGCAATGTGGTCTTATCATTAGAGAATGGAGCAATTGGGTATCAAGAAACCATTATTTCTAGTCCAATCCAATTAGACATTCGAAAAACAGACGCTATCGCTTTAGTTGGACCAAATGGAATTGGCAAATCTACCCTTTTAAAATCATTGGTCGATGAACTGCCTTTAATTCAAGGTACAAAACATCTTGGTGCAAATGTGACTCTTGGGTATTATGACCAAGAACAAGCGAACCTTAGTTCAGGAAAAACCGTCTTAGCTGAACTTTGGGATGAACATCCTACAACTCCAGAAAAAGATATCCGCAGTATTTTAGGAAGCTTTTTATTTACAGGTGAAGATGTCGAAAAAGTTGTTTCTACATTAAGTGGTGGCGAAAAAGCTCGATTAGCTTTAGCTAAACTTTCTATGGAACAAGACAACTTCTTGGTTTTAGATGAACCAACCAACCATTTAGACATTGATAGCAAAGAAGTCTTGGAAAATGCTTTAATAGATTTCCCCGGCACGATTCTTTTTGTTTCCCATGACCGTTACTTTATTAATCGGATTGCAACCACCGTTGTTGAGCTTTCTACTACTGGAAGTAAGCTTTATTTAGGGGATTATGATTATTATTTAGAAAAAAAAGCGGAAGAAGAAGAATTGCGTTTGCTCGCGGAAGAAGAAGCTTTAAAAAAACAGCCAATTCAAGAGCAAGTGACTGATTCAGGAACAAAAGAACATTATCAAATAGGCAAAGAAGAGCAAAAACTAATTCGCCAACTCACGCGCCGTATTGAAACATTAGAAAATGAGATGGCTACTTTAGAAGCAACCATCGAAACTTTGGAAACACAGTTAACTTTACCTGAAGTCTATGGCGACCATTTAAAAGTGCAAGAAATCAATCAACAATTGGGACAATTAAAAGAACAACACGAAACCATTATTAATGAATGGGAAGAACAAAGTCTGGCTCTTGAAGATTTAGGAAACTAAGCAGAATCCCATAAAAAAAGCATGAAATTGCCATTTAAAAAATGGCTTTCATGCTTTTTTCTATTCTCATTTCATCATTTCAAAAGAAAGTCCCGGTTTGGCATTTAAATCGTATCCTGAAAAATTTCCTGAATTGAATTCTACATATGCAGCTGCACCAATCATAGCTGCATTATCGCCACATAAAGAAAGTGGCGGAATCGATAAACGAATGGATGGGAATTCTTGATTCATTCTATTTGTTAGCTCTGCTCTAAGACCATGGTTTGCTGCCACGCCACCTGCTAAAACTAATTGTTTCACTGGATATTCACGAATTGCTTTAAGTGTCTTACTAACCAATACATCGATTACACTTGCTTGAAAACTTGCAGCCAAGTCAAACTGATTTAACGTCTCACCTTTTTGTTCGGCATTGTGCACCGTATTGATAAAGGCACTTTTTAGACCGCTAAAACTAAAATCATAGTTATTTTCTTTAATCATCCCACGAGGAAAATGGAAGGTATCTGATCCCATTTTTGCCATTTCATCAATTCGTTTTCCACCAGGATAGGTTAAGCCAAGAACTCGTCCGACTTTATCATATGCCTCACCACTTGCATCATCTCTTGTTTCACCAATTATCTGATAGTCTCCATCTTTTTCCATATACACAAGTTCGGTATGTCCTCCACTAACAACTAAAGCTAGTAGTGGAAAAGTCAGTGGTTCAATTAAACGGTTGGCATAGATATGACCTGCCATATGATTTACAGGTATCAAAGGCAATTGATGCGCAAAGGCGATGGCTTTTGCAGCATTTACTCCAATAAGCAAGGCACCTACTAAACCAGGACCTTCTGTGACTGCTACCCCGCTTAAGTCTTCATAGGTTACATTGGCTTCCTTCATGGCTTCTTCAATACATTGCGTAATTTGTTCAACGTGATGTCTACTTGCAATTTCAGGAACAACTCCGCCAAAACGCATGTGACTTTTAATTTGAGAAGCGACTATATTTGAACAAATCTCTTTTCCATCTTTAATCACGGCTGCACTTGTTTCATCACAACTCGTTTCAATTGCTAAGATCAAATTGCTCTCTTTAGACATTTATTTCACTCTTTTCTTGATTGATTTCTAATTGCATCAATTTAGCGTCTTCATAAGGATTTTGATAATAGTTTGGCCTTATTCCAATTTCTTTAAAGCCATTTTTTTCATATAGTTGAATCCCTTGACGATTTGAAATACGCACTTCTAGATGAATCATTTCAGCATTTTCAACGGTTTCAACTAATGAAGTTAACAATAATTGTGCTAAGCCTTGTTTTTTAAATGTAGGATGGATCACAATATTGGTAACTTCAATTTCTTCAAAAATTTGACGATATCCGATAAATCCAATTAATTGATGTTCGTCATGTAGGACTAAATAATCGACATAGGCTAATACTAAATCATTTTTAAACACATGGATTTGCCACGGTGAACCGTGTTCATAACTGATATCTGCCAATTGGTACAAATCAAATTCATTAAATTGGGTTGCTTTAATAGAATTTAATGTAAGTTCATTTTTAGTGATTTTTTTCATGAAACGTCCTTCCACTTCTACTCATTTAAAGAAAGTGCCATTTCTAAGGCATCTTCGTGGTCATCTGAGTAATAGGATTGTTTTATTTTTCCATCGCTAAATCCTAATTGATGATAAAGACTCTGGGCATTTTTATTTGATTTTCGAACTTCTAAACTCATTTTAGTTTGTTTTTCGCTGATAGCTATTTTTTTCAATTCAGTGATTAGCAATCTTCCAATGCCTCTTCTTTGATAGATTGGTTGAACCGCTACATTTGTAATATGAGCTTCCCCTTCCACAAACCAGGCGCCAATAAATCCAACGGCTTCTTGAGCTGCATTTTTTATAATTAAATAAATCGAATTTTGATTAACCGACATTTCATGTTCGAAAGCAATTTTACTCCACGGTGCTTTTCCGTCATAACTTAGTTTTTCAATTTTTATCAAATCTGAAATGTCTTGTCTTGTTCCTATTTTTAGAGTATAGCAATCTGAAGTTGATGTTAAACGAAATTCAGTTTGAACTAATGTGACGCGTTCACTTAATTTTCGTTGTTGATTCAACTGGATTGGCGGTTCATTTTGTAATAGCCAATTTTTAAATTTTTTCAACATAGCTTTCCTCCAGCTGATCTGGATGAGCCTTTCGCCAATTCTCTTCTGCTTCAGCATATTTTAAATAATTAGGAACGAATGTATGTGGATCGCTAGTTTCAGCAGATCTGCTTAATAGGCCAAGAACACTTGCTTTTGGTATTCGATCTTTTAAAGGCGCAGCCATTACTCGATGTCCTAATTTTTCTTCAAAGATTTGTTGATACAACTCCCAATCTTCCCCTACAATTTCGAACTCTCCCTGTAGTGTTGCCAAATGCTCTGCCCATTTTTCTGCCGAACAGTGTGTTTCTGGTTCCACAGCTTCTAATTCACCATTAACCCATTGATACAATCCTGTATAAATATTGCCTCTTCTAGCATCCATTATAGGAACGAGATAGCGAGAAGAGTTTTCACAATTTGCTGCTAATACTTTTAAGCTAGAGATTCCCACTAAATCTTTATTTAATGTCCAAGCGAGTGTTTTTGCAATCGTTACACCAATTCGCAAACCGGTATATGAACCTGGACCCATTGCTACTGCTATTCGATCTAATTCATTTGGCTTTAAATGCGCCATTTTGATAACTTCATCAATTGCTGGCATTAAGCTCTCACTATGGTTTCGTTTCACATTTGTTGTGATTTCTCCAACTATCTTGCTGTCATTTAATACAGCAACGCTCATCACTTGATTGGAACTATCAATTGCTAATATATTCATTTTCTAGCCCCTCTCCATTTTACTTTAATCGTTCTTCTATTTTATCATAGTTTGTTTTAAAGATTAAGTTAACTCTTAAGTTTCTAGGTGATTTTTCACCTTATATACTTTTTATTTAACAATATACAACGCTTTTTATTTTATACTTAATCTTTTTTCTATAAGTGCAATTAGTTGATTTTAAATAAAAAAACCGTTAAGCTTTTCTTATAGACGTGGTTCACATTTCAGACACAACTTAAAGGAAAGGAGGATTTTGATGAATAAATTTAATCGATTTATATTAATTTTCATTTCAATCATTGGATTGCTTTCGATGACCACTTTTGCTTCAATGGCTTATCCAGTTCCTTATCTCTCTAATTTTGCAAGTCATTTATGGCAAAACGGATTATGGTTTTCATATACTGTTGTGGTTGTTTCAATTATACTAGGACTTTTCTTTTTAATTTTGTTGTTAACCGCAATTTTTGTTCCAACTTCAGATAAATTTTTAACAATCAAAACTGGGATGGGCGATATCGATATTTCTAAAAAAACAATCGAATCCACCGCTAGACAATCTTTTAGCGATCTGACAGATGCGAAAAATCCTGAAGTTCATGCAAAATTGAAGAGAAAAGCAAAAACTGCCACAATTACAGTTAAAGCAACAGTAGTTGACGCAGAAAAATTACCTACTCTAGGAAAAGAGATACAACAACGTGTTGAAGAAAGCATTCAAAGAGCATTAGAGGTTCCAGTCAAATCTGTTAATGTGAAGATTAGTGAAGCCCACGCAACGAATGGTACAGCAAAATCGAGCCATTCCCCAAGAGTAGTCTAAAAGGAGGTCAACAAAGATGCAACCACCAGAATCATGGTATCCATATCGGGGACGTATTATTGGCCTTTTGATTGGGCTAATCATCGCCTTATTATTGATTACAATTGGATTTGGTTATACCTTATTAATTGTTTTACTGGCAAGCATTGGTTTTATTATTGGCGCTTGGCGCGATGGTAAGATTGATATCACTTCTTGGTTACAATTTTTTATGAAATAGTCTATTTATCTAACTTTATAATGATAAATAAACAAATAACTAATAAAAGGATGGGATTTAGAAATGGCAGAATTTAATGATAACAAACAAAATAATGGAAATACTCCACCAGTAGCACCAACACCTGAGCACAAAAATTCATTAACTTACGAAGATCAAGTCATCAAAAAAATTGCTGGCATTGCAACAAATGAAATTCCAGGAATTTTGTCAATGAGTGGCGGCTTCATTAGCGATATTGCTGATAAATTCCGTAGTTCAGGAGATATCACAAAAGGCATTGATGCAGAAGTTGGCGAAAAACAAGTGGCTTTAGACTTAAAAGTCATTGCAGAGTATGGCAAAAATATTCCTGAAATTTTCCAAACAACCATTGATAAAGTCAGCAGACAAATTAAAGATATGACTGGTTTAACCGTAATCGAAGTCAACATGCATGTGGATGACGTAATGACTCGTAAAGAATTCGATGAACAAAACAATAAGAGTGATTCACAACCAAAAAATGCACCAAGTGATGGACCAAAAAAACCAGTAGATTCTACTGGAAGAGTTCAATAAAAACAATTAATTAATAATCTATTAGGAGGAATTTAAAATGACAGATTTCAAAGACAAAGCTAAAGGTTTAAAAGATAAAGTAGTGGGTGAAGCAAAAGAAACTTACGGAAAAGTAACAAATGACGTAAAAAAAGAAGCTGAAGGAAAAGCACAAAAAGCTAAAGGTGCCGTTGAAGATAAATTAGGCGACGTAAAAAAATAAAGTAAAATAAAAGAAAGAGCAAATGCTTTTGCATTTGCTCTTTCTTTTATTTTGTATAACCTTTTGGATGATTAACATGCCAGTTCCACGCTGACTCAATAATCGTATCCATTGTTGTGTATTCAGGTTTCCATCCTAACGTATCTTGAGCTTTCTGACTTGCAGCAACTAATGTGCTTGGATCTCCAGCACGTCTTGCCTCCACTTTTGTTGGAATTTCTTTCCCTGTAATTTTTCTTGCAGCTTCCACGATTTCTTGAACTGAAAATCCGGTAGAGCTACCTAAATTAAAGATATTACTTGAATTTCCTGCTTCTAAGTACTCCAAAGCTAAAATATGAGCAGCAATTAAATCCTGTACATGAACATAATCACGAATACACGTTCCATCTGGAGTGTCGTAATCATTACCGAAAATTGAAAGCTCAGCCCTTTGTCCTAAAGCCGTTTGTAGTACCAAAGGAATCAAGTGCGTTTCTGGTGTATGATCTTCGCCAATTTGCCCATTAATTTTCGCTCCTGCAACATTAAAATAACGTAATGCAACATAGTTCATTTGATACGCTTCATCACACCACTTCAACATTTTTTCCATCATTAGCTTTGTTTCTCCATATGGATTTGTTGGATTTGTTGGAGCTGACTCTGCAATCGGCATCACCTTTGCTTCTCCATAAGTAGCTGCTGAAGAAGAAAAGACAATTTTTTTCACATCAAACTCTTCCATCACTTCTAAAACAACCTGAGTTCCGTACACATTATTGTTAAAATAGGTTAAAGGTTGTTCCATTGATTCGCCAACTAAGCTATTGGCTGCAAAATGCAACACTCCGTCAATGTCTTCCTTTTTAAAAATATCTTGTAAAAATGCTTTATCCCGAATATCACCTTGATAAAAACGAGCCTCCTTATGAATTGCCTCTTTATGGCCTGTTTGCAAATTATCTACGACTACTACCTGATACCCTTTCTCAATTAATTGATCTACCCCGTGAGATCCGATATAACCTGCCCCACCTAAAACTAAAATAGTCATCCCTAATCTCCTTTAATTTATCTTATTTTATTAAAATTAATACTTCAAATATAGTTTACTATGTTTTACATAAAATAGTAATCTTATTTCTCCAATCTTATTAAAAACTAAATTCTTACTTGAATTCACCTGTAAGCACATCACTTGAAAATACTTTATTTCTCCCATTATGCTTTGAATGGTACAGTGCTTCATCTGCCAGTTCCATAAAACCATTTAGTGTGATTTCACTTCTTAGCCCTTTAACTAATGATGTCACACCAACAGATACCGTCACATGAATCAACTGATTTTCATAATAAAAATTCGTTGATTCTACCTTTTTACGCAGTTTTTCAGCGATTCCTACAGTTTCTGTACCATTTTTTTTACTTAGAATAATCGTAAATTCTTCTCCACCTACACGAAACACATCTACTTTTTTTAATTCATCAATTTCTTGAATCGTTTTAGCTAAATTTTTTAACACAATATCGCCAGCTAAGTGACCATAAGTATCATTAATAGCTTTAAAATAATCAATATCAAAAATAATTAACGAGAAGGCTTCTTTCTTTTCCCGAGCTTTAAAAAAACCTTCATTCATTTTAGCATTAAAGTCTTTTAAATTTCTTAATTTAGTTAATTCATCCGTTAAACTTTCTTCCATCGTTTGAAATAGTAAATTGTTCAAATGGTATAAATAGGAAGCACTCACATAGGCAATGATACTCAAAATAACAAAATTTAAATAATCAGAAAAAACTGCAAAAAAGTAATAGGAATGATACCCGTCAAAATTAGTCAAATAAATCCAAATCCAAAAAATAGAAGCAGAAATCAGACTATAAATAAACGTCAACAATTGATTTTGCTTTACAATCAACTGAATCACTACCACTAATAGAAAAAAAGAAGTAAAAATGGCAATGTATCCTAAGGAAACAAGGGTCATACCATAATAAAAAAGTCTAAAAACACTACACAAAATAACAGATACTAGTGAAATATTCCGATTTAAAAAAATAATAGGAATTAAAATAATAATCATTCTTAAATTCCCAAAAATCAGGTAATAGTCTTCTTTTTGGGACATCATCATAAAATAGATAGAAAAAAGTGTCATAATCAATCCAGAAATAAGAGTAATCACAATGCGATACGTTCTTTGACTTAAAAATTGCTTAATATATAACTTAAATGAAGCAACAATAAATGCTTCGATAAAAAAGATTCCTAAGATAGAGATGATCCCAGTAATGTAGGGTTCAACTAATAAAAAAGCATCCATAATTACCTCCTTGTAATCAATAATGGAACAAAAATTTAGCAACTAAGAACAGCGCTTATTTTAATCAATTTAAAGTATAACATCTTAATAAAAAAATAACACAATTAAACATTTAAAATCTACTAAAAAATCAGTGTGATTCTACCTAATTTCAAAAAAAGAAACCAACTTGGAATTTTCCAAGTTGGTTTCTTTTCATTATTCAACGGTTACACTTTTTGCTAAATTTCTTGGTTTATCCACATCATTTCCACGATGCAAACTTGTATAGTAAGAAAGAAGTTGAGTGGGAATCACACTAATTAGCGGTGTTAACAACGAATGTACTTGAGGTAAAATGAATTGATCTTCCTCTTCTGCTACGTCTTCCATCGCAATAATCATGCTATGAGCGCCACGAGATTTAACTTCTTGAACATTTCCTCGTGTATGTCCAGCAATAGATTCTTCAGTAATAATCGCCATAACTGGAGTCCCCTCTTCAATCAAGGCAATTGTTCCATGTTTTAATTCTCCTGCTGCAAATCCTTCTGTTTGAACATATGAAATTTCTTTTAATTTCAGCGCTGCTTCCATAGCAACATAATAATCCATTCCACGACCAATATAAAAAGCATTTCTGCTGACGCTTAAATATTCGGTAGCTAGTTGTTCTAATCGCTCTTTTTCATCAATGATCGTTTCCATTCCTGTTGCAACAAGCGCCAACTCGTGGACTAAATCGAAGTTTTGAGCCAGCCCTTTAGCTTTTCCAACAACATCTGCAAGAACTGCTAACACTGCTATTTGGGCTGTATAGGCTTTCGTTGAAGCGACTGCTATTTCTGGTCCTGCATGAAGCAACAAGGTAAATTGAGCTTCTCTAGAAAGTGTAGAGCCGGCAACATTGGTAATGGTTAATGTTGGATGATTCAATTCATTAACTTTCACAAGCACTTGTCGACTATCTGCTGTTTCACCACTTTGAGTTAAGAAAATAAAGAACGGCTTTTCAGTTAACAATGGCGTATTATAGCCAAACTCACTTGATAGATGAACTTCAGTTGGAATATGTGTCAATGATTCTAATAATTGCTTTCCGACCCATCCAGCATGGTAACTTGTGCCACAAGCAACTATATAAATACGATCACTTGCTAGCATCGTCTCCGTAATAGCTGAATCAATTTCTAATTGCTGCTGTTCCCCTTGATAGTGTTGCAAAATTTTACGCATAACAGCTGGTTGTTCATCAATTTCTTTTAACATATAATACGGATAAGTTCCTTTTTCTAAGTCATTTAAATCAATTTCAGCTGTATACGGTAATCGATTGATTTCTTTATTTTCTGCATTTTCAATTTTGATAGCTGTTGCTGTAACCGTTACTACCTCACCATCCATTAACTCAACAAATTGATTGGTTACTTGGATCATTGCCATAGCATCACTACAAACTACATTAAACCCTTCTCCTAAACCAACTAGTAATGGACTTTTATTTTTCGCAACATAAATTGTATCAAACACATTTTTATCCATCAATGCAAGGGCATATGATCCCTTCAAAAGACTTACTACTTTTTTAAAAGAGGCAAGTGTTGTTAATCCTTCTAATGAAAATTTTTCAATCAATTGCACAATCACTTCTGTATCTGTGTCACTAACAAAATCAACATCTGATAAATACATTGATTTTAGTTTAGTAAAATTTTCAATCACGCCATTATGGACAAGCGTAAAACGACCGCTTTGAGATTGATGAGGGTGAGCATTTATCACACTCGGAACACCATGTGTTGCCCATCTAGTATGGCCAATTCCAATGCTTGCTTCAACATCTTGACGAACAATGTTACGTAACGCTAAAATACGACCTTTTTCTTTAAATAGATGGTCTTGCTTCGTATCATTAATAAGATAAATTCCAGCAGAATCGTACCCACGATATTCTAATTTTTCTAACCCCTGTAATAACACTTCTTTTGCATTTTGATTTCCTACTACTCCGACAATTCCACACATAAATAAAATCCTACCTTCTGTTTGATATAGTTGTCGTTTCTAGGTACTTGGCAATTTCTTTGTTAACAAATCACTTTGTATTTTTAGAATTGCCTGTAGACTGCACTGCCTAGAGCCATCCGCCGAATCTTTCGATAAGCTCTCTCCTCGTCACCATTTTTTTGATAAAATGGCCTGGCGCTTCCATTGGTATACCACTGGATTTCATTTTAACATCTAGAAACACAACTAATTTTATAACATATACATGTAATAGTCAAATTTATCTATATTAACAAAAGAATTGGTATATATTAAAAAACGTTATCTGAAAGATTCTTAAAGAAGAATTTTTTAGATAACGTTTTGAGATTAGCTTACTCAGCCAATCCTATTTCTTGACGAACAACATCTGCAATTCGATCAACATATTGATTCACTTTTTCTTCTGTTGGAGCTTCTCCCATCACACGTAATAACGCCTCTGTCCCACTTGCTCGAACTAAAATACGTCCGTCACCGTTCATTTCAGTTTCAACTTCCTCAATTACCGCTTTAATAGCTGGGACTTCCATCGCACCATTTTTATCAGCTACGCGAATATTCACTAATTTTTGTGGATATGTTGAAACTTCTGCTGCTAACTCAGATAATTTTTTACCTGTTTGCTTCATCACATTCAATAATTGAATTCCAGAAAGCATCCCATCACCCGTTGTGTTGAAATCTAAAAAGACCATATGTCCTGACTGTTCTCCACCAAAGTTATAGCCATTTTTGCGCATTTCTTCCACAACATAACGATCTCCAACTTGTGTTTGTAGAGCAGTCATTCCTGCTGCTTCAACGGCTTTGTGAAAACCTAAGTTACTCATAACAGTTGCAACAATTGTATCTTTTTTCAAACGACCTTTTTCCATCATGTATTTTCCACAAATATACATAATTTTATCACCATCAACAATTTGACCCAATTCGTCAACTGCAATGATTCGATCGCCATCTCCATCAAATGCTAAACCTGCATCTGCACCTTTTTCTAAGACTAGCTCAGCTAGTTTTTCAGGATGAGTCGAACCAACATTATCATTAATATTAATGCCATTAGGAGTATCTCCCATAACATCAAAATCAGTTTCTAAATCAGCAAACAAGCGATTTAACAATGGCGCAGTTGCTCCATTTGCTCCATCAAGACACACATGTAAGCCTGAAAGGTCTGCAGGGATTGTCTGCTGTAAGAATTGTGTATATTTCAATGCACCTTCTAAATATTCATCTACAGTTCCTAAACCAGCTGCACTTGGACGAGGTAAATTATCTACTTCTAAATCTAATAAAGCTTCGATTTCCAGTTCTTGATCATCTGAAAGTTTAAATCCATCTGCTCCAAAGAATTTTATTCCATTATCTTGAGCTGGGTTGTGAGAAGCCGAAATCATCACACCAGCAACTGCACCTTGTACTCTTGTTAAATAAGAAACTCCAGGTGTTGAAATCACACCTAATTGCATTACTTCTATCCCTACTGATAACAATCCAGAAATTAACGCTGTTTCTAATAATTGTCCTGATATTCTTGTATCGCGACCTACTAAAACACGTGGATGCTCAATACCTTCTGCATGTTGATTCAAAACATGCCCCCCAAAACGGCCTAATTTAAACGCTAATTCTGGAGTTAATTCTGAATTTGCCACTCCTCTAACGCCATCTGTACCAAAATATTTTCCCATGATAAAATTTCTCCTTTATGAATTCATTTCATTCTGCTATCTCAGTCAACTTGATTAATTGCTGGAATCTTCTTTTGATTCTGAACTTTCACTTGAGCTACTTGAACTTTCTTTACTGGAACTACTGGAACTGCTTGATGAACTACTTGAAGGAGTAGATTCCGAAATAATACTCTCACTTGTTGGAGGACTAATGACTTCCCCACCAGAATTTGTAGATACTGTGTCGCTAACGGTAATCACAACTTTTATAGTGATTGGACTAACTGAAGTAATGCCATCAGGCAGTGATAAGGCAATCTCTTTTGTCGTTGTTTCAGTAATTCCCGTCACATCAACACTAACAGGGAAACTACTTAGACTTTCTAAAAAGTTTTTATCTCCAGTAACATTAACTTTTGTTTGATCTCCTTTAATTCCAAGTTTATAGGTTTTCCCTGCAACGGGTGTTCCCGTTTGATTCAGCATAATAGGCACATCTTTGCTAGCTGACTTAACTGGGATTGATACTTGAACTTCCTTAGGATTGATATTAACATCTAGCTTATTGCCACTTTCATCTAAGACCTGAACGGGAACTTTTTGATTGATATCTTTTGTTACTCCATTTTCAGGGGATACTGTAGCATAGACTTTACTGATTTTATCAATTGTTGACTCTGCTCCCGAAATTTGCACCGTGTTATAGTCTAATGTCGGAGTTCCCGCTTCATAACCTCTTGCAAGCAAAGCTTTATTAAATTCAACATCGACATTAAATGTTTTTATTTTTTTATTTTCAATTATGATAGTCGCATCACTTGGCGTAAGAGTTACCGCAAGCTCATCACTAAAACCTTCTGGAGTTAAATTAATTTTATGAGTTCCCACTCCTAATTTATTCAGGTTTTTTGCAACAACTTTAAAGTTTTGTGCAGTGATGGTTTGTTGGATAATATTCTTGGACCCTTCAATTTTAACAGAAACCGTTTCAGGTAATCCAGAAACGAAATACTTATCTTGATCCACATCAACCGTAATTGGAACATTTGAAATCACTTGTGAACTATTTACACTGAGTCCATCAATGGGATTACTCGTACTAATACGACCATTATTTTCAAAATTCACATAGCTAAACAGCAACAACGCAAAGACTAAAGCGACAATTCTTAAAAACCAAGGATTATTATAAATCTTCTCAATCATTTAGAACCATCCTTTCTCAAGCCTTCAATAAACTCTTGAACCGGATTTTTTTTAATTGTTTCTTCTTCAACAATTAATTCTTTTTCTAAATATCTAATAAAGTCTTCTTGTGTTAAGTCTCGTAAAAGCTCACTATTACGAGTCACACTCACACCACCAGTTTCTTCAGATACAACAATTGTTAACGCATCTGTCACTTCGCTTAAACCGATTGCCGCTCTGTGTCTTGTACCAAGCTCTTTAGGAATAAGAGAACTTTCTGACAAAGGTAAGTACCCTGCTGCTGCTGCAATTTTATAATCCTTAATAATCACTGCACCATCATGTAATGGCGTATTTGGAATAAAAATATTAATCAGTAGCTCACCAGATATATCTGCATCTAGCGGTATACCGGTTTCAATATATTCATCTAAGCCTGTTTCCATTTGAATAGAAATCAGTGCTCCAATTCTTCTTTTAGCCATATATTGAACGGATTTATCCAGTGCTTTGATTAACTGCTCACCAGGATTAACTTGTCTTTTGGTTCTTCCAAAGAGCGAACCACGACCTAAATGTTCTAAACCTCTGCGAATCTCTGGTTGAAAAACAATGATAGTTGCTAACACACCCCATGAAATAATTAAATCCATGATCCAATCAATCGTTTCTAATTTAAGGAAGAAGCTAACCATCTTAATTACTACGATTACAGCCATTCCTTTTAATAGTTGGACAGCTTTTGTACCTTTTAACAATGAAATCAGTTTATAGATAAAAAACCAAACAACTAATATATCAATGACGTTTAATAAATGACGCCACGTAATGAGTTGTGACCAATCAAATGTCATCTATACACCTCCAACTTTCTAACTTTACTATTAACAATTTTAATTATAACACAATTTTTATAGGGAAGATGCAACTTAAAAAACCTAATTTTTTATCCCCTCTCTTTTTTTAAACAACTCTAAAGAAAGTAAACTTATGAGAGACATTAAACTAATCACGCTACCAAATAAGAAGCCTTTTGGAATAAAGCTTAATTCAATTTGATGGGAGCCTTTTGACAAAGAAATCCCCATAAAGTCATCTAATACGCGATCCGCTTTAATTTTCTTACCATCAACTTTAACTACCCAATTTTTATCATACGGAATAGACATATACAATAAATTGTCATTGTCTTTAATGTCGACAGTCGCTCTAATATGATTGTCCTTCCAATCTGTAATCATCAATCGTTTCTTTGTTAATTGATCTTTAACCTGATTTAATACTGTTTCATCTAAAATTTGAATATTTGTTGAATCAATACTTATTTCATCCTTTGTTTTGAAGACTAAATTTGCTGACTCACCCTTTTTAAGTTCTCCTAAATTAAGCAGTGCTTGATTACGAATCTCTACTTTAGGGGCAATTAATCGATTATTCATATAAACTTCGATGGTTTCCATTTTGTTATTTGGCAAATACAAATACGCTGTACCATCGTTCTCAGCAGTAAAACGATATTCATTTTTAGTTTCTTTTTTAACAACAGCAGGCTTAAAAATTTCTTCCCCATTTTTTGTCAAATTAGCCGTAATTTTATTTTGATTTTCAAAGGGTGATTTAGTCATAAAATGAACAGATTTAATTTCTTCAGGAACTACATAGCCTAAACTCGTCGGGAAAGCTTCATGAATTCTATGAATCACTGCGTTACCTGATTCCTCTTCGCTAATCTTGTATCGAACATTAAATAGATAATCAAGCAATTCTGTTTGCCCAACACTGCTAATTCGGCGTTCATTTTTACTATTCAAACCTAAATTTTCAAGTGTTTTCCTTAGGGAATCATTTAATGTTGAACTATAGTAAGGTGTACTATGATAATTGTATAAAAAACTACTATTATATCCATTATCAATTCCTTGTATACTATTATCCATTCGGTATAAGTCAGAATCTTTCTCATTTATGGGATCAATTAAATTCGTCAATTCTATCATATCTGACCTAAAACGAGACTCACTTTCAAATGGTGTTGCTCTTAGCATTTGTTCAAAATTAACACCTATTTCCACTGCCACAATTAAAAAAAGTAGAATTTGCTTTCGTTCACTTAATTTTGACCATCCAATTAAGCAGCCATTGATACTTATAAATAAAATGGATATCCAAAATAATCTACTATCCAGCTTTTCTCCAACAGTTGAAAAATAGTTGCTATAAAAATACCCAATTCCCAATAAGACAATTAAAGAAAAACAAATTTTCCCAATCAAACTGGCAGAAACCTCATCACGTTTAAGCCACGTTTCGTAAGCCAGTTTAATCAATAAAAAACTCAACATATAAGAATTACGATAAGGAAAACCTGCTGTTTCTTGAAACATATGCCAAATCGTATTAAATAGCTGTAACCAAAAACTCAAGAAAATAAAGCCTATTAAAGCAAAATTACCCCATTTATCTTTTTTAGATACCTTTTTCAAAAAGAAAAAAGCGATTGCTAAGATCAAAACAAAACTCCCCACAAAAAAACTAGGAAGATGTTCTAATCTAGTTTGGAAATTTGTATGATCAATTCCTAATTGAGTAAATATTTCTAAACCAAATAATGGAGTAGGCAGAAAAATATGCCAATCAATCACAGATTTCCCCGTCTTTAACATACCAAAAACGGCTGGAGCTAATATCACTCCATTTAACCCTGCTCCAATCAACGAATACCCCATAAATTTTAACCAATTGGATTTATTAATCGAAATATATTCTTTCCAAGATTGATAGTTTGTTCGAACGACTGTCCAATAAATAAAATACATTAATGCAAAAATACAGGTCATATAGCCTAAATAATAATTTGTAAAAATCGTACTAAATAGAATTAAACAATAAAATACAGTTCTTCCTTCATCAACTAACCATTGAATTCCCAGTGCAAGCAACGGAAGAAAAATTAGCGCATCCATCCACATAATATTGTACATATAAATTCCAACATAACCAGAGAGTGCATAAATCATTGCAAAAAAAAGTTGAGAAAAGTCATTTCTATGATATGTTTTTCGTAAATAATAGTACATACTGCCAGACATACAAGCAATTTTCAAGAAAAGAACATATGTAACTGCTGTTGAAAGATACGTTTGTGAGACAAATAAAAAAATAAGATTAAATGGACTCATTAAATAATAGGCTGCCAACGGTAGAAATGAATCTCCCATACCACTAGAAAAAGAATAAAGCAGACTACCCTCTCCAAAAAATATTGCTTTTAATTGCGCAAAAAATGGCACGTATTGTGTCCCAAGGTCACTTACTAATAAATTGGCATCTCCAAAAGGGACAATTCCTTTACTAATAAAAATCGGTACCAAAATGAACAACGGCATTAAAAAGCTAACAAGTTGTTTTTTATTTAATTGTTGCATTTTCTTCATTAACATTTCAAAACTCCATTCTTTAGTTTCTTAACTTTAAAATTATTTTACTAACGGAATTTTAATTATACCATGTTCTTATTAAGGATTACTAAAGAAATCCTTAATAGTAGTTGACTATGTATAAAAATACAAAAAAAAGCATTTATAACAATTTGTTATAAATGCTTAATGAGTCATGTAGGATTCGAACCTACGACCCTCTGATTAAAAGTCAGATGCTCTACCAACTGAGCTAATGACTCAATATAACTGCATGGCAACGTCCTACCCTCACAAGGGGAAACCCCTAACTACTATCGGCGCAAAGAAACTTAACTACTGTGTTCGGCATGGGAACAGGTGTATCCTTCTTGCTATCGATACCACACAAATTATTTAATTCATTCTACATATCTATTACATAAAATATAAACATTGTAGAGACTGGGCTAGCTGGATTCGAACCAACGCATAACAGAGTCAAAGTCTGTTGCCTTACCGCTTGGCGATAGCCCAATAATGGTGGAGGGGGGCAGATTCGAACTGCCGAACCCAAAGGAGCGGATTTACAGTCCGCCGCGTTTAGCCACTTCGCTACCCCTCCATTTAGAGAAGTCTTGTTAATCAATTAACTCAACGAAAGTTATTATAACAGGATTAACAATCTCATGTCAACACCAATTTTCAAAATAGATAAATGGATTGATTTCTTTGTTGACACATTTCGTAACAACTTCATTATTATAATATAGATTTGAAAAATTGGCAATACCTTTTAGGCAGTTTTTATGAATTAAAATTAATTTAATCATCAAAAAGTGATAATTTATACATAAACTACTGGCCATAAAATTAATTCACTTGATTTCTCTCTATTAGATAGAAATCTTTCCAAAAAAATATATGATAGGATCGTCAGGTTCCTCATGTAATAAACAAAAAAAGAGTCAAGAATAAACTTGACTCTTTTTATGACCCGTACGGGAATCGAACCCGTGATACCGCCGTGAAAGGGCGGTGTCTTAACCGCTTGACCAACGGGCCATAAGCACAAGATTTATTATATAAAGAAATGACACATTTGTAAAGTACTTTTTTCATTATTTCCATTTTAATTGAATCCTTTGACTTCTTCATTAATTTTTGTTAGCTTTTAGATACTTATTCTTATATATAATGTGCTATTTTTATTGAAATTTTAGCTTAATAAACCTGATTTTTATTTTTATTAAAATTTTCTTTTTCTTCATTAGAAATTAGTACTTGATAATAGCTAAAAACAGGTATATAATCACTTGTTTGTGAGGGTAAATTTATATCTAATAAAACAATAAGGAGTTAACTAAAATGTGGAGTGTGATTAAACGTTATTTAATTGGAAAACCTTTAAAATCTTCTGAAGAAGGAGATCAAAAGTTAGGGAAATTTAAAGCTCTTGCTCTTCTTTCTTCTGATGCACTGTCTTCTATTGCATATGGAACCGAACAAATCGTTTTGGTTTTAGCGGCTCTTTCGACAGCTGCTATATGGTATTCCATTCCAATAGCTGGATTTGTTTTAATTTTATTATTAGCACTTGTTCTTTCATATCGACAAATTATCCATGCTTATCCTCATGGTGGTGGGGCCTATATGGTTTCTAGTGAAAATCTAGGACAAACCGCTGGCTTAATCGCTGGAGGCTCTTTATTAGTAGATTACATGCTGACTGTTGCTGTTAGTGTATCTGCTGGGACAGAGGCAATTACGTCCGCTCTGCCAATGCTCTATCATTACAAAGTACCAATTGCTATTATTATTGTCTTTTTAATCACCGCAATGAACTTAAGAGGTTTGCGAGAATCAGCTTCCTTCCTAATGTTTCCTGTTTATTTATTCGTAGCAGTTATTACAATATTGATTGTTGTTGGTATTGGTAAAATTATTCTTGGATTAGCTCCTTTCCATGCAACTGCAACGATTGGTGCAGTTGTTCCTGGAGTTACATTAGGTCTATTACTTAGGGCATTTTCTTCGGGTTCGTCTTCTTTAACCGGAGTTGAAGCCATTAGCAATGCCGTTCCTTTTTTTAAAGCTCCTCAAGCAAAAAATGCTGCTGGTACGTTAGCTTTAATGGGTGGAATCTTAGGATTCTTCTTTGCTGGTATTACATTTTTAAACTATTGGTATGGAATTGTTCCAACAGAAAAAGTTACTGTTCTTTCTCAAATTGGAACGGCAATTTTTGGACAAGGAATTTTCTTCTATTTATTACAATTTTCTACAGCATTTATTTTAGCCTTAGCTGCAAATACTGGTTTTTCTGCTTTTCCAGTGCTGGCTTTTAATTTAGCAAAAGATAAATTCATGCCTCATATGTACTTAGCCAAAGGCGATCGTCTTGGCTATTCAAATGGAATCATTACCTTATCACTTGGTTCCATCATCTTGATATCCATTTTTAATGGGGAAACATCCCGTCTAATCCCTTTATATGCAGTAGGGGTATTTGTACCATTTACCTTATCACAAACTGGTATGATCATTAAATGGAATCGTGAGCGCCCTAAAGGATGGATGGTCAAATCTATTTCAAATATTGTTGGAGCTTTAATCTCCTTCTCAATTTTTTCAATTTTATTATTTTACCGTTTATCAGAAATTTGGCCATTTTTCGTTATCATGCCTATTATGCTTTATATCTTCTATAAAATTCATGATCATTACAAAAAAATTGCGTTACAACTTCGCATTGAACAGTCTGTACCCGTCACTTATAAAGGGAATACCGTTGTTGTTTTAATCAGTAACGTTACGCAAGTAACCAATGAAGCACTAAATTATGCCAAAAGTATCGGTGACAACATAATTGCGATGCATGTTTCTTTTGATGAAAACCCTGAAAAGGAAGAAGAATTTGCTACTGAATTTCGAGAAAAATACCCCGATGTTCGTCTAGTAAATTTGCATTCTTCATACAGAACCATCATTGCTCCAGTCTTGAGATTTGTAAAATTAGTTCAGAAAAAATCTAGTAAACAAGGTTACACTACGACTGTCTTAATTCCTCAATTTGTTCCTAAAAAACCTTGGCAACACATTCTTCATAATCAAACTAGTTTACGCTTACGAGCAGCACTGATGTCAAAAGAAAATATCATCGTTTCAATTTATAGTTACCACTTAAAAGAATAATCAAAAAGAAGCCATTACTAGAGTTACGAGTAATGGCTTCTTTTTTGATTTAGACGCTTATCAAAAATTAAGCTTCAATGTCTTTATATTCAGGCTTACGTTCAAATTCAGCTTTAGCATACGGACACAAAGGAACAATTTTCTTACCTTCAGAACGCATTTCATCAACTACGCGTTTTACAAGTTGACTTGCTATTCCCTGTCCTCTTAATGAAGGATCTACAAAAGTATGATCTAAAATAACCTTATTTTCACCTGTTGGTACATAGGTAACTTCTGCAATCATTTTACCTGTCTCGTCGTTCTTATAAAAGCGATTTTCTGATTTCTCAAACTCCATGTAAACACATCCTTTACTATTTGTTACAATTAGTTTACCACTATTTATACAATTTGACCAATAATGCACAAAAAAAGAGCCTTATAGGCTCCTTTTTATAAGAAACATAGAATTATTAAGCCACTTGCCGGATTTGAACCGGCGACCCCTTCCTTACCATGGAAGTGCTCTACCGACTGAGCTAAAGCGGCGACCTAAAATTTGGATAAAAAAAAATACTCCGCAAGTAGGACTCGAACCTACGACATCATGATTAACAGTCATGCGCTACTACCAACTGAGCTATTGCGGAATAATTATAAAAAAAGCGTGGCAACGTCCTACCCTCACAAGGGGAAACCCCTAACTACTATCGGCGCTGAGAAGCTTAACTTCTGTGTTCGGCATGGGAACAGGTGTATCCTTCTCGCTGTCGCCACCACACTTCTTATTTAGTTGAGACAACTTCGTTCTCTCAAAACTGGATATTGTAAGCGCAATTTACTTTTTGATTCATGTGTTCCACCATTTATTTGGTTAAGTCCTCGACCGATTAGTATTGGTCCGCTCCATACATCGCTG